>CALXXD010000015.1 GCA_944392595.1 uncultured Alphaproteobacteria bacterium | reverse complement strand
GTCAAAAACAGAAGAAAAACATTGTTATAAGGAATATTGTTTAGAGTCATTTAAAAGATTTTTGTATGTGCAAGTAATAGTGCCGTCAAGTATTTGATTCACTCTTTTCGGATTCATATAAGCAATATCAAGGTATTTGTAAATTGTGCGTGGTGTGGAACCAACTTTTCTTGCGACTGTATCCACATCGCCACATTCTTCATACATTTCACGATATCGCCACGCAGTTGCAAACGCCTTGACAATAAGGTTATTGTTTTCTGATACAGTTAAAATTGTATCATTGCCTTTGTTAAACCTGGTGTTTGCAAAGGGGCGTAATATAACAGGAACTGTAATAATTACCTGATTCCCGGAAACTATGTAATCAACAGTATTCGTCGTGTTTTGATTTATATATTCGGCAGACATAAAACCAGCCAAGTCATCGGAATTAGTATTCAAATAAAACGTAAGTTGATTTTTAGTGTAAATGATTCTGGTTACAAATGCGCCGATAAATTCTTTTTTGTGCGTGTAGTCCATATCACAGAAGTTTATAGATTTCAAAGCATTGACATTTTGTGTCGGCAGATTTTTCATATCGCTGTTCAAAAAGTTGCATATAGTATCAATGCCTATCTTGTCCAGTTTTACTGCTGGTAAATAGAATCCTTTAATTGCGTAATAGAACAGGTTTTGATTACTTCTTTGGTTGTAAAACCTTTCGCCAGATGCCGAAAACACTTTGTTTGAAAATATGTTGGGTGATGGGCTTGTCTTTTCACGGGTGTTTTTTCTGGATTTTATGATTTCTTGGACTTGGTTAAACAACTCTTCTGATATAATCGGACTATGTTCGCCGCGAACAGCGGTACCCAGTTTCTTATGCGTAATTAGTCCGATATAGATTTTGTTGGTCAAAATTAAGTGCAAATTATGCGGTTTTAACGGTCGTCCGCCCATAGGTTTATTTTTTGTTGTATGCCAGTGTTTTGTTGTTATGCCAATTCGTCTGGCATAAGTCGCCGTATCAACAAATGACTGCAACTCTAAATACTTTTCAAACAGTTGTTTTACTTGCTGGGCTTCTGTCTCGTTTACAACCAGCTTTTTGTCTTTGGTATCATACCCAAGTGGTGGATTACCACCCATCCATAACCCCTTGGCTTTACTGGCACGTATTTTATCACGCACACGTTCGCTGGCAACTTCACGCTCAAACTGTGCAAATGATAATAGCATATTCAATGTCAGTTTGCCCATAGAAGTACTGGTATCAAATGCCTGGGTAATGGACACAAAGTTGCAGTTATACTTATCAAAGTACTTCATCATATTGTGAAAGTCCAAGATAGAACGCGACAATCGGTCAACCTTGTACACAACAACGGTGTTTATTAACCCTTTGGAAATATCGTCTAACATTTGCTTTAATGCAGGTCGTTCCATGGTTCCACCAGAAATCGCCGCATCGGTATAAGTACTAACATATTCCCAGTTATTAAATGCCTGGGACGCAATATATGCTTTACAAGATTCATCCTGGTTTAACAGGGAATTAAACTCTTGTTCCAATCCATGTTCAGTTGACTTACGGACATAAACAGCACATTTATTCACCAACATTTACTTTCCTTTTATCCAGTTCAAAAAAGTGCGGTCCCGATGTCTTGGTGCCACAAATATCAGACGCAATGGCGGATAATGAACGATACTGTTTCCCGTTATACAAAAACGTGTTGTCATAATTGACCAAGACCTTGTGTTCTATATTCCGAAAGTGCCTAATGATAGTTGTGCCGGGCGCAATGTTGTATCTGTGCTTTAATACACGGTTTACGCATTCGGCGGGGTTGTCTTTATATTTTTTGATTTTCTTGATGAACTTTGGCTCAATACGCAGATTTAATCGTTCGCATTGAATATAGTACCAAAGCGATCGCATTTGTCGCTTAAAAGGATGTGGCGAATACCGTGCCCATAAATGCAGGCGGTCATCTTGTGATAACGCTTTTAATTCATCAAATGTTTTTGGTAAAATTTCTTTAACTTTTCGTTGCATTACCGGTTCCTTGTTGCCGCAACTGTTGCATAGCAATATCAATTATGGCGCGTAGAATGCGCATGCTGTGATACAGGTCTTTATTGGTAATTTCGGGCATACGTCCGAACGGATTGCCGGATGTGCCGATATGGAATCTGGTCGTTTTAGGCGGATTTTTGTATGACATTATTCAATCTCAAACCATTTCATAACAGTGACAAGCAGGTGTGGGTAATCAGCGCTGGTGGCCTCGGTCAAGAGTTCAGACCATTTATCTTCTAAACCAGCTAAGACCAGAGCATTTTTACAGCGCGCAAGTATAGCGAAAGCATTACCATCACGATTGGTTAAATAAACCTTTATATCAGGGTATTTAGGCATATTGGACTCCTTTGTTTTACTATGTTTTTAAGTTTGTCCAATTACTGCTTACCTTTCCCCGAAAGTCAAGTTAAATAGATTTGTTTTTATAGATAGCTGCTAGTTGGGTAATTTTCGGTGCAGACGGCGTAACAGGATTCTATAGCGACAGGGCAGGTAGCGATGTTATTTGGTTTGATTTCTTCGTAAGATTTATACTTCATGCGCAAACGATTACGTTTTGTGTGCAACCAAAACTTTTGACCTTTTCTACCTCATCCAGAAAGTGCCTTGAATTAAAGATAATATATGGCGTCATAAAAAATCACTTTGATTCAAATTGTTGAACAATATCTAACAAATCCTCAGGAATGTATTTTTTGCCTGTTCTTTCAGCTCAGCAGGCACGCCATAATAAGCACCAGCAACTGCTCCAGTTATGGCTGCGATGGTGTCCGAATCCCCACCGATGGAAATTGCATTCCGAATCGCATCTTCAAAGTCAGTGGATTCAAAGAAACACTGCAATGCCGGTGGGACAGTTCCCTGGCACGAAGAATCCCAATCATAGTCTGCTTGTAAATCTTCCATTCTAAAACTCCTTATTTAGTCCATTTTTGGTAGGACAAGTTAGGACATAAATCCACCATGAAATAAACCTTATTGTCTACTTCCCTTGTGTTTTTTTCAAATTTAATGAAAAAGCAACATAAATCATAAATACAGGTTAACTATTCAAATTTAACACTAAATACGACTTTTTTTAATAAAAAAGCTAAAAAAAAGAAAAAAAGTTGATTTTTGTATAATTGGTACTAGTATAAAAAAAAAGGTTTTTTGTGATCGTTCCTGAAAAGTTGTCAAAATACGTAGTTGAAACCGGTCCATATAGTGCAAAATGGCACGATTGTGAGCTGTCTTTGGTGGATATCAGAAAATTATCTGGTTTATCAGAAGAACAATTATCAGAGATAGATATTCATGGTCTTTTTAAAGACGATAAAATTAGAACGTGCAGATATATTTATGGACGCAAGACTCCGTTGACTGTTGATGAAGTAATTGCATTAATAACTGGTAATTTTCTAAATGTAAAAAACAAAAGACATAACAGTAAAACAGATTATAAAATAAACTGGGATAATGTATATAAACGCAGATTGTTAGAAGATTTTGATGTCAGTGGCGTTTATGATATAGTTCCGTCGGATAAGGTTAAACATTTACCAAATTTTCATAAACATTTTCCTATCCATTTAATCCAACGTTTGTCCGAGATGCCAGATAAACAATACAATAATATTTTTAAGCGGAAATTGTTGTGGATACCGTATTTGAATATGGAAAGATTTGGTACTGATTGGATAAAAAATAAAGAATTCGTGCATAATCCAGCAAAATTGAATGATCATAAAAGTTGTATTGGATACAACAAGAAAACCAAACGTACGCTTAGATTTAAAGAGTCTGCTTTGGGGTATGATTTTTGGAATCATGTTTTTTGGCTGGCTAGGTTATCACCCGAAAAATGGGAAAAAATAGAAAGATATACTTTGTCAATGTTTTCTACATATGATATGGTCGCGTATATGAATCTTAGTGAAGAAACATTGAAAAAGATTTCTGCAAAAGCTATGGCAAGACATGTTCATTATGCATTTGAAAAAAATATATGGAATATCACATTAAATTTGGAAATTTTAGATGATTTAGCAGTCAGAAAATATGGAAAGGTTTACGAAGATGTCGCACATTATAGAAAAGCACAACAACTGAAAGAAGCGGCTTTGAGAAAAACATTAGGATACGGACAAGATTCAAATGGTGTATTAAAGGAAGAATTGGGTGTAAAATTTATTCCAATGGAGAAATGTATAGAAATATTACAAACATATGGAATTTATTGGGTTGAAAATATGTCTGATGATGAATTGGATAAAAAGTATAAAAAACAGGCCAAAAAGTATCACCCAGATCTTTTAACAGACGCCCCAAATAAAGACAATAATGAAAAATTTCAAGAACTGGCTAATGCTGTTAATACCTTAAAAAAATATATTAAGGCACGAAACGCTAGATATAAACGTCGCTAAAACAAAAATAAACAATAAAGAGGGAATAAAATGTTTAAATTTTGGTCTAAAAAAGCACCTGTTGCGTTTAATGATGGGTATATAGATTCTGGTGATGGACATCAAATTTATTTTCATGAATACGGTAATAAAAATGGGGACGCTATATTAGTGTTTCATGGTGGCCCAGGCAGTTTTAGCAAACCAAAACATGCGGCTGTGTTTAATTTGAAGAAATATCATGTAATTTTATTTGATCAACGTGGTGCAGGAAAATCAACCAGTGATGACAAATTCAAAAACAATAATACCCAAGGTATTTTAAGAGATGCCAAAGCAATATTAGATGCCCTGAAAATAAGCACTGTTAAAATAGTCAGCGGTTCGTGGGGTTCTGCATTGGGTTTGTTGTTTGCTGAACAGTATCCAGAAATGGTTTCAAAGATGATAGTTTATTCTGTTTTCCTGGGACGCAAACAAGATATAAACTGGATTTCCCATGGAACAAAATTATTTTATCCAGATTTGTTTCAATACATCAAAGTTGAACCCCAAGAAGATTTTATGCGTTGGAATTATGAACATATTTTTTCCGATTCAATAGAAGAACAAGATTTAGCCACTAAAAAATTTGGCAGTTATGAAAGAAATTTAGGTAGTTTAACACCGTATATGTCTATGGAATATGAACCTTTACAAGATCATAGGGACGGGTTCAAATTATACATGCATTATTTATATCACGATATGTTTTTATCGGAAAATCAAATATTAAATAATGTGTCAAAAATTAAAGATATTCCTGTAACTATTGTGCAAAACCGTATTGATATGATAACCCCACTTGAAGGAGCATGGGATTTGCACAAAGCATTACCACAATCAAAATTAATGGTGGTTAGTGATTTAGGACATGCAACAGACAAACAAATGGCAATAGTGAAGCAACTGGCCGCGGATATATAAAAAAGGTATGAATATGAAACTGATTGAATCAAAAATTGATCCGGATACCAAAAAAGCGATATATGAAACTGATGGTAAATTTTATTATTGCGCGGGATTTGTGCAAGATACAATTAGCCCAAAAACATTGACTTTTTGTATATCAACACAAGTTGGATGCCCAGAGAAATGTAAATTCTGTGCAACGGGGGATCATAATTTAGTCAGAAATTTAACTGCTGAAGAAATGGCTCAAGAAATAACGGACGGTGTCAATTATATGCAAAATAGTGTTGCAAATAATAATCTGGATATTGTTCGTTTAGGGTTTGAAGGAATGGGGGAATTCAGCCACAATGCAAAGAATGGGTTTGAAGCCGTAAAGTTGGTCTATCCATATTTATCAAGCAAATTTAAGCAAATTATGGTGCGTCCAACCACCGTAGGAAATATTAAATTAGTTGATAAATATAAAGATTTTATAAATCAAAATCAGTATATGCTGGACAATACAATATTCCAAGCAAAATTGTCTGTGCATACACCTTTCCAAGAAGAAAGAGTGTATTTAAGTCCTGTTACATCGGGGGTATATGATATAGAAACAATATTAAATAAATTTTATGAATTATCTGACTTTTTGGGACAAAAGTTGCGTTGTAATTACGTTTTATTTGATTATCCAAATGGTGGTAATAATTATTCTGATAAACATATTGAAAAATTATCTAGAATTTTAGTACCAGAAAAAACAAAACTTTTGTTACAGAGATATTCTGAAACGGGTAAACAATTTAAATCTCCAGATATAGAAGTGTTCTATAAATGGTTAGATCATTTTAACAATATAGGTATTGAAACAGGTATGACAAAAATGAAAGGGTATGATATTGATGCTGCCTGTGGTATGATGCATTACAATAACTCAAAGGGACGCTAGTTATGAATAAAGATGTATCTGTTATTACTGTTCCTGCAGCGCCACCAGAAAAAACAATCTATGGTTTTTTGACTTTAATTTTGCTGGCTTATATGCTGGGCAATAAATTTGATGCGAACAAGTATCTTTATTTAAATGTTATGCATTCTTACAAAGACAAACAAGGTGCTGCCAAACGTTTGTTGCAAGATATGGAATCCTTAAATATAAAAATGGATGGGGTTTTATATGATTCTGATTTTTTAGGCCAATTTGAAAAAGATTTATTATTGTTAAAGCAAAAAGGGTATATAAAAGTCAAAGAAGCAAACAAATTACTTTGTCCATGTGGAAAGGTTGATTGTTTAGATTTGCCTGATTTGCAATACAATTTTGCGAAATCAGTTGATGGCAAGAAAGTTTGTAGTTTTTGTGGGCAGCCCTGTGAATCTGTAATAGAAAAGTCATTAGTGTTTAATTTCCCAGAGCTTTCAGAAAGTGAGCAAATTAAGATTGTGCCTGCAAAGTTTGGCAAAAAAGTATCTGAAATTTATTCCAGATTACAAAATTCAGAAATGTTGATATCAAAACACAGAAATACAGGTGTTTCATATGAAATTGATGGCCAAAGTTTCAATATAGATATCGATTTTGTTCTTTTTAATTTCTTGTCAAATATAAATACTGATAAACGGATAATTGTTGGTACATCCCATGTAATATATCATATGCTTATGATGCATGTTATGGATCATATAAAAAATAAAGACAAAGAAAATATTTTTATAACAATGCCGTATATCCAAGGTCAATGTCAAATTCCAGAAATACCGAATATTGAAAGTTATAAAAAGCATATTTATATGTTGGGGTCTATAACAAAAAGTAATGATTCTCAATTCAATAAATCTTTATTTCAGTTGATAACCAAAGACAGAAAAGAGAATTATTTAAGAACAATGTACATCATTTTGATGCAACAGTATAACATGGATACTAATGCTTCATTTTTTGATAATGTGAATGCTTTTTATATGAATGATTTTAATATGAATAATATTTCTAAAAGTGTGTCTGCAAAATTGCAATACGATAAGGCCCAAAGACAAAAAAATAGGGCGTTATTGGAAAACACAAATACAATAAAAAAGTAATAAATGGAATGTTTGTTTGAAAAAAAATTTATAGAAATTTGCAACTATTATGGCTTTGACCGTAATCTTGCGGAGAGTTTATTTTTGAATAAGCCAGTTCTTATCTCTCCAACTGAATTTTTGTACAAATTGGTCGAAAATAATTTATCTGATTCTGATGATAAACAGCATGCCATGGACGTTATTGAATATTCTGTGCGTTCTTGTTATGGATATGATATATATGATAGATGTGATTTCTTTTTCTATATGGCGGAAAAATTTGCCCAAACATCAAGCAAAAACGTGTTTTTAGTTCAATTTGATATTAAAAGTTGTTTTAAACTTGCAAAAATTATACCCTCTGAAGATATTTTCAGAATTCATAATTTTATTTTGGGGCAAGCATTAGAGTTTTTTAAAAATAATTTTGATTTTGTTTACGGATTTGATGCAACAAGAAATGATGATTCTTATTTTGTTGTTGGCGGAAATGTCGTACCTGATGAATTAGTTTCTCTGTTGTATGATTTACAATCTTTATTGCACAATTCTATAATCAGGGATATAAAAAATGATGATTTATATACAGAAAAACCTGTTGTTACCTATGGTTTTGCCCAACTTGGACAAGGTGTCCTTGTAAAAGAATCTTTTAAAAACATAGAAAAAGCGCATTTGCAAAGTGACAAATTAAAAAAGAAATCTGGTTGTTTTCAAAAAACTATATACGATTATCAAAGCCTTTATGTTAACACCAATCCATATACTTGGGCTGAATCATCTTGGGTAAAAAACATATATTTTATGCCTGATGATTATAGTGATGTAAATAAAGAACGCTTACTCATAGAAAAAATAAAAAAAGAAACAATGGATGGGGTGTTTGTGCACTTCAAATTCCAAAATTCTTCCGGTGTAAATAAATTACTAATAAGCAAAGAATTCGGTATTATAATTTTAAAACATTATATAAACATATTAAAAAATCTATTGAAAGAAGAGAATTGTTCTGGGGATATATACTTTGTCGGGTTAAATTCTTTTATATTACATTTGTATGATGTAAAAACTACGGAATATATTACAAATTTTTTTAATAAATTTAATGATAAGATTGATGAACATATCAACAGTAAATTTATAAACGATTATTTCCTTTTTACAGGTTCCCAACGTTTAGATGATAATTTGAAAATAGCCGATATCCCAAGTAAACGTGGGTTAAGCAGTGGTATATCAACAATAAATTATTTATCAACTTTGTCTAAAAATATAAAATCAGTTGATGATCTTATAAAATTTAAAGACCTTGCTTTACACACAAACCAAATGAACATTCGGGCCCAGAATATCTTAGGTGTATAACAGAGTTTGTTTTTCTAGTTGTATTGCTGAGTTTATATTAAACATTATAGAATTTGCCAGAAATTCAAAGGAAATAATAGAGAGTTCGAGAATGGCAGATAGGAGAGAGATTTTTGGCATACTACTTTCGAACTCAGTCATAATTGAACGGGAAGCTAGGATTTCTCTTAAAAAAACGTTCGACTCATTGCTGAAATCGAACGCATATCTAACTTGGCTCGCAATTATAGACAGACTTCGAACAGAAACATATGAAGATGTAATAAATCTGACTGGGTTGCTGGATGAAC
>CALXXD010000014.1 GCA_944392595.1 uncultured Alphaproteobacteria bacterium | reverse complement strand
CCGGCCCGGAATAACGATAAGGAAAACGAACAAATGGTACCAGCATCTAAAATTCGCATCAAATTGACAGCGTTTGACCACAGGGTTTTAATGGAGTCTGTGGATGAGATAGTCAAAACTGCAAAGCGCACAGGCGCAGATGTAGTTGGACCCGTTCGCTTGCCGACATTGATTAAGAAATTTACTGTGAACCGTTCGCCACACGTTGATAAAAAGTCACGCGAACAATTTGAAATTCGCAATCATAAAGCGGTTGTTGATATTGTAAATCCAACCCCTCAGACAGTAGATGCTTTGATGAAGTTGGATTTGGCGTCCGGTGTTGATGTAAAAATTAAATTGTAACAAATGTTTGTGTTGGACGAACGTAAAAATGGTGTGTATGAACGTCCAACCTACTGACAAAAAAGGCAAATAAAATGAAACGTAGCGGTTTAATAACAACTAAAATAGGTATGACACGTCTGTACGACGACGGTGGCGTGGCACATCCAGTAACTGTTTTGTCCGTCGGCGATTGCACGGTTATTGGTAATCGTACAATGGAAAAAAATGGTTATGTCGCAAATATTCTGGGCATGCGCGAGGCCAAGGCCAAACATGTCGCAAAACCCCAGGCAATCGCAGCCGAAAAAGCAGGCGTCAAACCATATCGTAAAGTCGTGGAATTCCGTGTATCTGATGACTGTGTGATTCCAGTCGGAACGGCGTTGTCTGCGGCTCATTTTATTGCCGGTCAATTTGTCGATGTCCAAGCAACCAGCAAAGGTAAGGGATTCCAGGGTGCTATGAAACGTCATAACTTTGGCGGTAAAGAGGCATCCCACGGTGTTTTGAAAGCGCATCGTTCCATCGGTGGTACAGGTATGCGTGAATGGCCGGGTCGTGTGTTAAAAGGTAAAAAGATGGCCGGTCAGATGGGAAATGAAACCGTTACGGTTCAAAATCTGAAAGTGTTCGGCGTTGATGCGGCTGAAAATCTGATTTTCGTCGAAGGCGCAGTCCCAGGTGCAAATGGCACATTCGTGTTGGTGTTTGACGCTGTGAAAAAAGAGCAGGCTGAATTGCCAGTTCCAACACACACAGTTCAGGCCCCAGTTGCCGAAGAAGCACCGGCAGAAAATGAAACCGCAACCGCGGCAGAAACCGAAACAGCAGAAACTGTTGCGGAATAATTAAATGGGCAACAGATAAAGCAAGGTGGAAAAAATGCAAATTGATGTTATTAATTTTGATGGCAAATCTGTCGGTAAAGTTGATTTGGCTGACAGCATATTTGGTATAGAACCACGTGCCGATATTCTGCATCGTGTGGTTACATGGCAACGTGCAAAATCACGCGCAGGTACGCATGCGGTGAAAACTGTGTCCGATGTCGCCGGCAGTGGTAAAAAAGCATTCAAACAGAAAAAGACTGGTAACGCACGCCAGGGTGAAAGATACAATGTTCATATGCGTGGCGGTGGTGTCGTTCATGGACCAGTTGTTCGCAGTCATGAAATCGATTTGCCGAAAAAGATTCGCAGTTTGGGTCTGAAAATGGCTTTGTCGTCCAAGGCCAAAGATGGCAATTTGATTGTGATTGATTCTGAAAAATTGTCTGCGGCAAAAACAGGCGCGTTGGCCAAGCAGTTGAAAAAACTGAACTTGGATTCCGCGTTGTTCGTTGGTGCAGATGAATTGGATGCGAATTTCAAAAAATCCGCAGCGAATATTCCAAACATCGATGCGTTGCCGACAATCGGTTTGAACGTGTTGGATGTTCTGAAACATAATAAATTGGTTTTGACGGCTGATGCGGTCAAAGCGGTGGAAGCGCGTTTGGCATAATTTGCATAACGCAAGACGAAAAGGTATAACAAAATGGCAGAAAAAAAAGTTACATCAGAGAAAAAAGTCGTGCGCACCGCCGGTATTTATGATATACTGCGTCGCCCGATAATCTCGGAAAAATCGGCCAAATTATCCGAAAGCAACGGTGTTGCGTTCGAAGTTGCAGCAAATGCAACCAAGGCTGATGTTGTTCGCGCAATCCAGGCGATTTACAATGTAAAACCAACCAAGGTTAATATTGTCGTCGTCAAAGGAAAAGAAAAATCTTTCCGTGGGCGTGGCGCGGGCACACAACGTACTGTTAAAAAAGCATACGTTTCTTTGCCGGCTGATGCTAAATTGGATTTGGCGGCAAACGTACAGTAATAATCGCGCCAGGGCAGAGAACCCAAAATAATATGGATGTTAGTGTTCTGGCATAAACAAAGGTAAGAAAAAAATGGCATTAAAGCATTATAAACCAACAACAGCGGGCACACGCGGTTTGACACTGATTGACCGCAGTGAATTGCACCGTGGCGCGCCTGAAAAAGCGCTGACCGTTGGGTTAAAGTCCAAAGGCGGACGTAATAATTTCGGTCATGTCACCGTTATGCATCAGGGTGGCGGACATAAACGCAAATATCGCTTGATTGATTTTGCACGCAAGAAAAAAGGTGTTCCTGCGACGGTTGTGCGTTTGGAATATGATCCGAATCGTACTGCGTTCATTGCGTTGATTGAATATACAGATGGTGCGCGTTCTTATATTTTGGCACCACGCGATTTGAAGGTTGGCGATGTTGTTATTTCCGGCGAACGCGAAGATATCAAGCCGGGTAATGCAATGCCTTTGAAAAATATGCCAATCGGTACAATTGTGCATAATGTCGAGTTGAAACCAGGTGCCGGCGGCCAATTGGCGCGCAGTGCGGGTTGTTATGCCCAATTGATGGGTAAAGACGGTGTCTATGCCCAGCTTAAAATGAACAGTGGCGAATTGCGCAAAGTTCATTCCGATTGTATGGCGACGGTTGGCACTGTGTCTAATCCGGATCAACGTAATGTTAATCTGGGCAAGGCCGGTCGTGCGCGTTGGTTGGGTATTCGTCCGTCCGTTCGCGGTATGGCACAGAACCCAGTCGATCACCCGATGGGTGGTGGTAACGGTCATTCCAAGGGCCACGAACCAGTATCACGTACAGGTATTCCAGCCAAGGGATATCGTACCCGTAGCAATAAACGTACTGCTAAGATGATTATCCGCAGCAGACATTTGGCAAAGAAAAAATAATATAAAAAAACGGAGTAATTGATGTCTCGTTCAGTATGGAAAGGTCCGTATATTCATCCGTCGCTGTTGAAGAAAGTTGCGGCGGCAAATGAAGCAAATGACCATAAACCGATTAAAACTTGGTCGCGCAGCAGCACGATTATACCGCCGATGGTTGGTTTGACAATCGAAGTGCATAATGGTAACAAATTTATTCCTGTGTCAATCGTAGAAGATATGATTGGGCACAAATTGGGTGAATTTGCGCCGACCCGCACGTTCAAAGGGCATGCGGCAAATAAAAAGGCCGCCGCGGCAAAATAATTAAAGGGTTACAGTTATGACAGCAAGATATGGAATCAAAGATAATCAAGTGCGCGCGTTCAATAAACTGATTCGCATCAGCCACCAGAAATTGAACTTGGTTTGTGACCTGGTTCGTGGTTTGCCGGTTGATCGTGCGATTGACGTTTTGAAATTTTCAAAAAAACGCGTTGCTGGTGAAGTTCTGAAAACTTTGATGTCGGCCGTCGCAAATGCAGAACATAATAAAAAACTGCCGGCGGAAAGCCTGTACGTCAAAGAAATTTGGTGTGGCAAAGCGCTGACTATGAAGCGTATTTTCCCGGGACCACGTGGCAGCGCACGTCCGATTTTGAAACCGTTTTCAAATCTGACGATTGTGTTGGAATCTGGGGTTGCGCCAACAAAAAAGAAGGCGGCACAGCCAGCCAAGGCAGAAAAAACAGCAGCAAAAAAGGCAAAGTAATTAATCGGGCAAGTGGTATGGATGTAAATCCTGAATAAAGATGGCCTGTCTTCAAGAACACTTGCCCATAAAAATATAAGGAAAATAAAAATGGGACAAAAAGTATCGCCAATTTCATTGCGCGAATTTATTAACAAGGTAACTGATTCCCGCTGGATCGCGGGCAAACGTGACTATGCGGGTTTGTTGGCAGAAGATATTAAAATCCGCAAGTTTATCGAACGCAAATTGAAAAAAGCCGGTTTGGCCAAGGTCGTTATTGAACGTTTCGCCAAAAAGGTTGTGGTGACAGTTCATACATCTCGTCCGGGGATGATTATCGGTAAAAATGGTGCTGATATCGAAGCATTGCGTAACGATATAAAAAAATTGGTTAAAAACGACCAGGTTGTCGTCAATATTTACGAAGTACGTCGTCCTGATTTGAATGCTCAGTTGGTTGCGCAAAATATTGCACAACAAATCGAGGGTCGTGTTTCGTTCAAACGTGCAATGAAAAAAGCCGTCCAGAATGCTGTAAAAGCAGGTGCCCAGGGTATTAAAGTTATGTGTTCGGGGCGTCTGAACGGTGCGGAAATCGCGCGCAGCGAACAAATCCGCGAAGGTCGTATCCCATTGCACACTTTGCGTGCCGACATTGACTATGCGTCAATCCAGGCAAAAACCACTTACGGTGTTATCGGTGTAAAGGTTTGGATTTATACCGGCGATGTCGTAAATAAAGAAAAGCTGGCGTCGGAAATGGCTCGTCCCGCTGAATATGCCGGCAGCAGCGAAAGAAAAAGCAAGTAATTTTTGGCGGCATCTATATGGTGTCGGGGACACAAAAATGAAACACAGAAATTAAAAGGTTATTGTTATGTTAATGCCAAATAAAACAAAATTTCGCAAACAGCACAAAGGCCGTATTCACGGGCTGGCCAAAGGCGGCAGTGAATTGGCGTTTGGTTCGTTTGGTCTGAAAGCAATGACGCCGGAACGTGTTACCGCGCGTCAGATTGAGGCTGCGCGTCGCGCAATTACCCGTCACATGCGTCGTATGGGTAAATTGTGGATTCGCGTGTTCCCAGATGTTCCAGTAACTAAAAAACCCGCCGAAGTCCGTATGGGTAAAGGTAAGGGTGCGGTTGAATACTGGATTTGCCGTGTAAAACCGGGTCGCATCTTGTTCGAATTGGACGGTGTTAAACCAGAAGTCGCATACGAAGCATTCGCATTGGCGGCGGCAAAATTACCGGTTAAAACCAAAGTTGTTGAACGCAAGGTCAATTAAAGGTTGGAAAAATGGCTCAGAAAAAAGTTGAAAAAGAAGCTTTGACAGCAGAAGCGTTGCAGAGCAAACTGGAAAATCTGAAAAAAGAACAGATGAATCAACGTTTCCAGCATGCCGGTGGGCAAATGGTGAAAACACACGTTATGCGCCAAACCAGACGTGAAATTGCACGTGTGAAAACTGCTATTGCTGCGGCGAAAAAATAAAAATTGCTGATTTTTGTTGAGATTTCTAAAATTTTAGTTATCATAAGACGAAATTGGCCAAAAAAATGGTGATGTTTGTGCGAATAAACGCATGAATATATAAACGAATAAGGGACAAAAGTTATGCCAAGACGTGTATTGCAAGGAACAGTCAAAAGTACAGCAAATGACAAGACTGTCGTGGTTGAAGTCGAACGTCGTTTCCGTCATCCGCTGTATGGCAAGTTCGTTAAGCAGAACAAAAAATACAAAGCGCACGATGAAAACAACGAATACAAAGTTGGCGACATCGTCGCAATTGAAGAGCATCGTCCGATTTCCAAGACCAAGACTTGGATCGTCAAAGGGCGCGTTGGTGTTTCCAAAGACGAAACTGTGGATGTTGCTGAATAATACCAGGTGGGTTCTTTGAGGCCGCAAGGCAGTCGGAACCCGAAACAAAGCAGTGG
Source organism: uncultured Alphaproteobacteria bacterium (assembly GCA_944392595.1). Lineage (GTDB taxonomy): Bacteria > Pseudomonadota > Alphaproteobacteria > Rs-D84 > Rs-D84 > Enterousia. The sequence continues at coordinate 6,996 of CALXXD010000014.1, read as the reverse complement.
GGGATTGCCCCGCGTGCAGGATAAAAGGTGAAAAGTTATGATACAAAATGAAACAGTTATGACAGTGGCCGACAACTCGGGTGCGCGTAAAGCAATGTGCATCAAAGTGTTGGGCGGTTCGCATCGTCGCTATGCGACGGTCGGCGACAAAATTGTCGTTGCCATCAAAGACGCGATTCCACGCGGTAAAGTACAAAAAGGTACAGTTCAACGCGCGATTATTGTTCGTACCAAATTTCCGGTTAAACGTCCGGATGGTTCGATTATCCGTTTTGATGACAATGCAGTCGTTTTGATTAACAAAAACAATTTTGAACCAATTGGCACACGTATCTTTGGGCCAATCGCGCGTGAAGTGCGTCGTAAATACGATGTTCAGAAAATTGTATCTTTGGCACCCGAGGTTATTTAACAACGGTGATTGAAACAGACAAAGGGTTATAAAATGAAAATCAAAAAAGGCGATGAAGTCATTGTTATCTCGGGAAAGTACAAGGGCGCAAAAGGCAAAGTGCTGGAAGCGCGTCCGTCTGAATCCCGTGTTGTTGTCGAGGGTATTAACCGTCACAAATGGCATGTGAAACCAACCCAGGAACAGCCCGGTCATATCGTTGATCGCGAGGCACCAATACATGTTTCCAATGTTGCGTTGGTTGATCCGAAAACCAAAAAAGCCACACGTGTTGGTTACAAAATTGATGGCGACAAAAAAGTTCGCATTGCAAAAAAATCTGGTGCGGAACTGTAATGAAAAACTGGTTCCCGCTGTTACGGGGACAAAACGTTAAGGAATAAAAAATGCAAAGCAGATTGCGTGAAATTTATGAAAAAGAAATTGTTCCTGAATTAATCAAAGAATTCGGGTACAAAAATGCGTTGGAAGTGCCGAAACTGACCAAAATCGTTTTGAACATGGGTGTCGGCGAGGCTGTTTCTGATAAAAAGAAACTGGATGCTGCGGTTACGGATATGACCGCCATTGCCGCCCAGAAACCAATTGTTACACATGCAAAAAAATCTATTGCGACATATCGTCTGCGCGAAGGTCAGGCAATCGGTTGCAAAGTGACTTTGCGTGGTAAAAGAATGTATGATTTCTTGGACAAATTGATTGTTGTGGCTTTGCCACGTGTCAAGGATTTCCGCGGGTTGTCAAAATCTAAATTTGATGGTCGTGGTAATTATGCGTTCGGTATCAAAGAACATCTGATTTTCCCGGAAATTTCCGTCGATAAAATCGATTCGATACGCGGTATGGATATCGTTATCGCAACAACCGCAAAAACAGATGACGAGGCGCGCGCACTGCTGACTAAAATTGGCTTGCCGCTGGTTTTGAAATAATAAAGGGTATATAATATGGCTAAATTAGCGTTGATAAATAAACAGAAAAAACGTGAAAAATTGGTCGCAAAATACGCCAAGAAGCATGATGCCATCATGGAAAAAATGTCTGTGAATGCATCGCCAGATGAACGTTTCGAGGCCATGAAAAAAGCGGCGAAATTGCCACGTAATGCAAATCGCACACGTTTGCATAATCGTTGCTCGGTCACGGGACGCGCACGCGGTTATTCCCGCTGGTTCGGTCTGTGCCGCCAACAATTGCGCACCATGGCATCCGAAGGTAAGTTGCCGGGCGTACGCAAATCCAGTTGGTAATTTTGCAATTTAATTTATAAACGCCAGTTGTGGACAATGCAGCTGGGTTCGGTGGGGTAACCCAACGAGTAACAAGGAGTAAAAAGATGTCATTATCACACCCAATCGGAGATATGCTGACCCGTATTCGTAATGGTCAGAATGCCGGTAAAGAATTTGTAACTGTTCCAAACAGCAAATTGCGTGCAGCAGTTTTGTCTGTGTTAAAGGACGAAGGTTTTATTACTGATTTCCGCAAAGAACAAATTGACGAACATCGTGCCAATTTGATTGTTGAATTAAAATATATCGGCGGAAACGGTGCAATCCAAGATATTACAGTTGTTTCCAAACCTGGACGCCGCGTTTATTCAGGCAGCGCAAAAATGCCACGCGTTTTGAATGGTTTGGGTATCGCGATTGTTTCGACACCAAATGGGGTTATGACTGATCACAAGGCACGCCTGATGAATGTCGGTGGCGAAGTGTTGTGCAAGGTTATTTAATATAGGTAAGAGGATTAAAAATGTCTCGTGCAGGAAAACATCCAGTTAAGTTGAAAGACGGCGTGTCGGCGGCAATTGCGGGCGACGTGCTGACCATCAAAGGGCCAAAGGGCGAATTGACTGTTGCTTTGGATACAAAACATGCGGGCTTGGTTGATGTGGTTGTTGAATCTGACCAGGTTGTCGTTACACCAAAAGATGCCGAAGATAAAACATCGCGCGCAATGTGGGGAACTATGACCCGCAATGTTCGTGCGGCTGTCGATGGCGTTACAGATGGTTTTACCAAAGAAATGTATATGAAGGGCGTTGGTTACAAAGCGTCTGTGAATGGTAATAAATTGGTGTTGGTTGCGGGATATTCCCATGACGTGGTTATGGAAATTCCGGCTGGGTTGTCTGTGAAAATGGGCGAAACACCAACTGAATTTGCCATCAGCGGTATGGATAAATGCTTGGTTGGGCAATTCGCGGACAAAGTTCATAAAGTTCGCAAACCAGATCCGTACAAGGGCAAAGGCATATTCTATAAGGGCGAACGTATCCGTCGCAAAGAAGGCAAAAAGAAATAATAAATAATTGATGCCCGCTGTTACGGGTGTCGGATAAAAAAGGAAACAAAATGTTGAAACATTTGTCATCAGAAGAAAGACGCAAACTGTCCAATCGCAGTGCGTTGAAAAGAAAAAATCCTGGCAAAATCCGTCTGTCGGTTTTCCGTTCTGGACGTCATATCGAAATCCAGGCAATTGATGATGTACGTGGCCACACTGTTTGTGCTGCGTCATCCAAAGAAAAAGATTTCAAAGGTAAAGGCTGGAACATTGCCGGGGCTGAATTGGTTGGCAAAGCGTTTGCCGAACGTGCGGTCAAGGCTGGTATTGCTGATAACTGCTATTTCGATCGTGGCGGTTACCGCTATCACGGCCGGGTCAAGGCTCTGTGCGAAGCAATCCGCGCAGGTGGTGTAAGAATTTAATCGGTAATATACGGAGTTTATTATGGCACGTTTTGATGATAAAAAATTACAGACGGATAATTTAGTGGATAAATTGGTGTCCATTAACCGTGTTTCCAAAACTGTAAAAGGTGGCCGCAATATGTCGTTCGCCGCGTTGGTCGTGGTCGGGGACAAGGCTGGCCGTGTTGGTTTCGGCAAAGGTAAAGCGTTGGAAGTACAATCTGCTGTCCAGAAAGCAACCAAAGCAGCAAAAGCGAAAATGATTCGTGTTCCGCTGAAAGAAGGTCGCACACTGCACCATGATATTGCCGCCAAATATGGCGCAAGTAAATTGGTTGTTCGCAGTGCTGTTCCCGGTACTGGTATCATCGCCGGTGGTGCATTGCGTGCGGTGTTTGAATGCTTGGGCGTCCAGGACGTGGTTGTGAAATCCCAGGGTTCGAATAATCCGAACAATATGATTCGCGCTGCATTTTTGGCGTTTGAAAAAATGAATTCGCCAAAGACTGTGGCTGCGCGTCGTGGCAAGACGGTTGCTGAAATCATTGCTGGGCGTGACGGCAAAAAGATAGAAGTTGCCGCCGATCAGCCCGCCACAGAAGAAAAATAATTCGGCCATGCGCCAATAAGAACGGAGATTGATTATGGCAAAAATAGTTGTAAAGCAGGTTAAAAGTGTTATTGGCCGTCCGACTGCACAGCGCAAGGTTGTTGCTGCGTTGGGGCTGGGGCGTGTTGGTAAAATGCGCGAGGTCGAAGATACACCCACAGTTCGTGGTATGGTTGCCAAGGTTTCGCACTTGGTCGAAATTGTGGAAAAATAAATTTGTTAAACCGAGTGCGTCATTTCACGTGGCGTGCGATACAGAACTGTGATAAAATCCAGTTCGCAGGATAAAAAGGAAAAATAAAATGAAATTAAATGCTTTGATGGATAATTACGGGGCACGTGGCAACGCAAAGCGTGTGGGCCGTGGTATTGGTTCTGGGATGGGTAAAACATCGGGCCGTGGTAACAAAGGTCAAAAGGCACGCAGTGGTTCGCGCAAGCAGGCGACGTTCCAAGGTGGTCAGATGCCAATTCTGCGTCGTTTCCCGAAATTCGGATTTAATAATCCGTTTGCCAAAGAATACGTCACAATCAATTTGGGCGATATTGAAAAATTCATCGCGTCTGGCAAAATCGATGCTAAATCGCCAATTACAATTGATTCTTTGATGGCGGCCAAAATCGTTAATCGTAAAAAAGACGGTTTGAAAGTTTTGGCCAAGGGGCAAATTAAATCTGCGGTTAATGTTGTTGCGACAAAATGGTCGAAAGCGGCCGAAGACGCAATTGTTAAAGCAGGTGGCTCTATTAAAAACAACTAAACACGTAATATTGTTTGCACCCATTTGGGTGCAAACGGCAATTAAAAGTTCGTTCGCATGAAATTTTTGAGAGAATTTTTTGGCAGTATGTCCGATTTGCAAAAGCGCATATTATTTACTATTGGTGCGCTGATTGTGTATCGTATCGGATCGTTTATTCCTTTGCCGGGGGTGAATGCGTCGGCTGTGTTGCATCTTTTCACAGGCGAAGGCAGCGGTATGATGGGAATGTTTGATATGTTCGCAGGCGGTTCGTTGTCGCGTATGTCTGTGTTGGCGTTGAATATTTTCCCGTATATTTCCGCGTCCATCGTGTTGCAGTTATTGACCGCAACCAGCAAATCGTTAAGCGAACTGCGTAAAGAGGGTGAATCAGGCCGTATTAAAATCAACCAATATACACGTTATTTGGCGGTGTTCTTGGCCGTTGTCCAGGGATGGGCCGTCGTTCGTGGGTTGGAATCTATGGCGCCGGTTAATGGTGTCGCGGCCGTGGTGAATCCTGGGTTTGCGTTTGAATTATCCGCCATCATTGCGTTGGTCGGTGGTACAGTGTTCGTTATGTGGTTGGCCGAACAAATCACTGCACGTGGTATAGGCCAGGGCGCATCATTGTTAATCTTTGCGGGTATCATTGCCGAAGTTCCAAGTGGTATTGCCCAGATATTCTCGCTGGGGTCGGTTGGTCAGATTTCGCCGGCTATGATTGCATTAATCGTTGCGTTTGTTGTCGGCATCATCGCGTTGATTGCGTTTTTTGAACAGGCACAACGTCGTATTCAAATTCTGTATCCGCGCCAAGTTATGTCCAATGGCGTGATGAACACGAATGCGTCTTATTTGCCAATCAAGGTTAATATGTCGGGCGTTATGGGGCCTGTGTTCGCGGCCAGTGTCATGATGTTGCCGGCGTTTGTGCAACGTTTTGTGCAAAGTGAAAATCCGATTGTGCAATCTGTTATGGGATTCTTTACGTATGGAACATGGTCGTACATTATTACATATACTGTGTTGATTGCGTTCTTTGCGTATTTCCAAACCGCGGTTATATTTAATTCCGAAGATACCGCGAATAACCTGAAAAACGCAGGCGGTTATATCCCAGGTGTTCGCCCGGGCGAACAGACCATGCATTATCTGGATACGGTTGTGTCACGTACGACTGCAATTGGCGTTATGTATTTGATTGTTGTATGCGTGGTGCCGATTATTCTGAATTCTCATGCGGGGATGCCGTTGGCGATTGGCGGAACCAGTGTGTTAATCGTTGCGGGCGTTGTTTTGGATACTATGAACCAGGTGCAATCATACTTGGTCGCAAAACAATACAGAAGTGTGATTAAAAAGGCACAGAAAAAGGGGCGCTTCCGTTAATGACGGGGGTGAATAAAGATTTGACTTTTGCGGCACAGATTGTAAAATCATGCAGCAAAATAAAATGCGTTTTATAATCATTTGTGTTGATTTGAAACGTTCTTAATCGATGCGCGTCGCGCGTCACAGTAAAAATAAAAAGGAAAATGAAAAATGGCACGTATAGCAGGTGTTAACATTCCAACAGAAAAACGCATCGAAATTGCGTTGCAGTATATCCATGGGATTGGCCCGGCAAAGTCTGCACAAATTTGCAAGGCTTTGAAATTAAAAGACGGGTTGCGCGCCAAGGATTTAACTGACGAGGATGTTGTTAAAATTTCAAAATACATCGAAGAAAATTTCAAAGTAGAAGGTGATGTCCGTCGTGAAGTCGCTATGAACATTAAACGTTTGCAGGACTTGAAAACATATCGCGGTATTCGTCACCGTAACCGTTTGCCCGTCCGTGGCCAGCGTACCCGTACAAATGCACGTACCCGTAAAGGAAAACGCGTCGTTGTTGCTGGGTCGGCAGTCAAGGGTAAATAATATAAAAATAGGGTAGAGATTAACACCATAGTTAATTGAAGACATCTTACAAAAAGGTAAAAAGTAATGGCAGTAACAAAAGCTAAAAAGAAAGTCGTTAAAAAAGTATCACACGGCATTGCGCACGTGGTCGCGACAAATAACAATACTCGTATAACCATCACCGATCAGTCTGGGGCCGTATTAACATGGGCCACCGCCGGTGCAAATAACTTCAAAGGCGCGAAAAAATCAACGCCATACGCCGCAACAGTTGTTGCCGACGCCGTTGGTAAAAAAGTCGCCGAAATGGGCATGAAAACAGTTGATGTTTTAATGCGTGGTATTGGTCAGGGTCGTGAATCTGCTGTCCGCGGTTTGGCGAATGCTGGTTTGATTGTCCAGTCCATTACTGACACGACACGTATTCCGCATAATGGGTGTCGTCCAAAAAAAGTTCGCCGCGTATAAAATTAAATATAATGGCACATATATCCACAAACGGGATTGCTCATGTACGTTTTGTACACTACGCAATCCCGTTTGCGTATCTCTGCTCCATTCTATTTAATTTTATGGAACGCAGACCATGCAATCCCGTTTGCGTATCTCTGCACCATTCTATTTAATTTT
>CALXXD010000013.1 GCA_944392595.1 uncultured Alphaproteobacteria bacterium | reverse complement strand
TTCGTGTCGCCGGTTTTCTGTCGTGAATTTTGGTGGGCGTACAGGGATTTGAACCCTGATGGGTTGCCCCACTGGAACCTAAATCCAGCGCGTCTGCCAGTTCCGCCATACGCCCAGGGTTAAATCTTATGATAAAAAGTACTTGATTTCCAGTAATTTTTAGCCTAATATTACGCCCAGTATAAATTAAGCAAAGGATTTTTGAAATGGCATCCAAAAAGGGCAGCAAAGAAGTTATTAAACTGGAAAACAAAGAAACCGGTTATTACTATACTACTACAAAAAACACCCGTTCTGAAAATACTGCGGGTAAAATGAAAATGCGCAAATATGATCCGAAACTGCGCAAGCATGTTGTTATGACCGAAGGCAAAATGTCGCACTAGTTTTGCTTTTGTTCGTGCAATTTTATAAAAAAAAACGCGCAATCAATTGCGCGTTTTTTTATTACTAGAAACGTTGTGACATTGTAAATTCCACCGCCCAACGGTCGTATTCGCGCTGCCACAGATTTGAATCACGGCGTGTGTAACTGAATACGATCGTTGGCAAAAATCCCATTACATCAAATTTGTTGTTTGATATAGATACTGAATATCTTTGATTAAAATCGCGTTCTGTGACACGGGTATAATCTTGGTTATATATCACCCATTGGGGCGCATCGTACAATTGCCAATACAGCGTCGGTTCAACATAAACATTAAATCCATACGGTAATTCTGCGCCGATTCCAATACTGATGTTTGGCATCCAATACGAATATTCACGCGCGACCGTGATTTCCCGCGACGCACCACCGCGCAAAATCGCATATATGTTTGGCGTTATCGAATAAAAAGCGTTAATGTTCGCGGCAAATGTATCGCCATCCAAATAATCGCCATAATCATCGTAACTGTTGCGCGTATATTGCAAATTCAAGCCACCCGATAATTTACGCGTAAAATCATAGTTTGTGTTAATTCGCGCACCTGCCGACCAATTATATTCATCCCATCCATACCAACGACGCGCGCCAACGGCCGCCAACCAAATATCACCACGCGACCATATAAAGCGCGGCCCGGTTGATGCGTACAGATATAAATCGTCATAATCGTGAATATCATAAATACTGGCGTATGCGCCCGCATCAGATTTCCATCGCCATTGGTCTGACAATTTGAATTCATAATTTCCGCCCAATGTAAAATTGTATCCAATAGCAGATATTGGGTCGGGCAAATCGCTGTAAAATTTACCGCCCATATAATTTACAATCTGGGTTCCGCCGTGGGCGTTGTTGATGTTATTATCAGGCGTCGCACCAAAATTAAACCATATATTCCAATTCTTATTTTGACGCACAAAATACCGATAATAATTCATCATCTGGCGCACGTTATCGGGCAAATCTTCGCCCGCCATCGCCAAACGCAGTTGATGGTCTGCACGATACCATTGCGATGTTTTCATATAACATATCGCCAATTCAAAACGAACACGCGCCAAATCAGGATGCGCGTCCAAAACAGTGCGATATATTTCAATGGCTGTATCAAAATCGCCACGAAATCCGGCAATCCGCCCCAATAAAAACCATCGTTCTATTTCCAACGGGCCGCCGCCCAACGGGGGCATTTTGGTTAATATTTGTTCCGCCGTATCCAGGTTCCCATCATCCACCATCGCGGCGGCCAATTTCAGCGCGTCCAGTGCAGTCATTGTGACGCTGTGTGTGCCGTCGTCGTTCGTTTCAACCGAAACATTCGACACCGAAGATTCAGCCCAGGTCACCCCGGGCAAAATCATCAACAACAAAACAATCAGAAAACGTTTCAAAATTTATGCTTATTTTACACCAAACGCCATATCCATACTGATACCGTCAGTCTCGCGATATGTGACTGTGCCGGTGGCCTCGGTCGGGGTGCCGGCCGGTCCATAGTAACCGACATTCATGGCCGCCGAACCCGGTGTTTCCAAATTCGGCTTAAAATCAAATGCTTCGTTGGGCGATTTTTTAAATTCTATGTCCGTTGTGCCACTGGAATCCTTGGTCACAGTCACATCATACCAATTGGAAAAATCTGCGGTTAATGTGGCTTTGTCCTTATTAAAGACCAATGTGGCCGTGCCATCGCGTAAATTCATGCTGCTGTCTGCACCATAAACAACGCCAACGGCGTTACCAGTGAATCTTACATCGGTTTTAATTTTTGTTATATCATTGATTTTACGAGACCCATACCCACCTGCGAATGGAATGCCGCGATCCGTCTTACCATTTTCGATGATATAATACATACCAAAATCAGAATACGATAATTTTAATTTATCATCACGTGGGGCACCAGTAACATATTCCAATTTTTTATTACCGTTGGTGAAAATATTGCCCATGCCGTCGCGTACATATTCTGTGTCACCAACCGATATGCTGTCGATGTTACCATCTTTATCAACAGTGAATTTTAATTCTGTATTCGCAGTCGATTGAAATGACGCGTCTGATATGTCAATAACATCAAAATTTTCAAGCATCGTGTTCAAGCGTTGCGCGGCGATTGTTTCATATTCTGTGCGCCATGCTTTTATGCAACCCGCTATATCACCATTTCCGGCACACTTCTTATACAGCAATGGCGACACAACATATAAGGCAGGTTTCCACACCGTTTCGTCTGAAAAATTGGGTTCGGTTGCCGTACCCGATGCAATCTGTACCGCCAATTCCGCGACATCCTCGTATTTGGTTGAATCCTTTGGCCCGGTGTAACCGGACAATCCCCGGGTAACCGCAGTAATTGCCTGGGATTTGTTCGTGACAATCATATTGGTTACGTTTTTGTTATTGTTTCTGGTTTCATCAACAAAGGGCCGTTCCCCAGGCGTACCATCCGGACGCAGCATATGCCCGGTTGATGGTGTGCCCCCATCTGTACAAGCCGCCAAGAACCCAACACATACCAACAAAAACGGAATTTTCGACATTATAATCCCCCTTTGATTGACCAATTTTATCATAGAAACTTTATATAAATTTCACAAGGGGAAAATTTGATGCCGGGGGCGAAAGTTACTAGTTACTCGTACCCCCACCCCCCGTCGTGCAAAGCACGACACCCCCCCGCCCCCACAAATAACCACCCACAAAAATTGCATTTTCGCGGGGCCCGGTGTGGGGCGGTGGGCATTCATACGACCGATGCGACGAATTATTGTAATCCTTCCACTCTTGGGCGGGGGCATTAACCACCCCGGCCCAACCACCCACGAAAATTGCATTTTCGCGGGGCCCGGTATCGTGCCACCCCTCCGCAGAGGGGAACTTAGACCGCGACGGGAACGTACCAAGTTCCCCCACAGAGGGGAACATTGTTCCGCGGTGGTGTGGGTTAAGCCTTATTCTTATGGGCGGAGAGCATCAGCAGGCCGTAATATATTATGCGTTCCAACATATAATCTGGTATCAGTTCCGTCCCATGTTCGTACTTCATTAACTTTCTGTGGGTTATACGCAACATTTTGGCCGCGTCCCCACGGCGGATGTTTGCTGTATTGCGCGCGCGGCGCAGTGCGTG
>CALXXD010000012.1 GCA_944392595.1 uncultured Alphaproteobacteria bacterium | reverse complement strand
CTAGTTACTCGTAACTCGTTACTCGTGATAGACCACCCTTCGCCAAGGGTTTGGGTGATAAGTCCCCACCCCCCGTCATCGCAGGCGATGACACCCCCCCGCCCCCACAGGGTGCGGTGGGCATTATTGGTTACTAGTTACTCGTAACTCGTAATTCGTGATAGACCACCCTTCGCCAAGGGTTTGGGTGATAAGTCCCCACCCCCCGTCGCGCAAAGCGCGCCACCCCCCGCCCCCACAGGGTGCGGTGGGCATTCGGGTGTGGTGATGTTCGGGTACTCTCTGTCCCTGTCATTCCCGCGCAGGCGGGAATAGGGCTTGGGTTGTTATTAGTTATTTAATTTGGGGAATAATTCAGCGTTGTGTTCTTTTTATTTATCTGTAATCCGCGATACAAATTTAATAGACCCTATTCCCGCCTTCGCGGGAATGACAAAGTGTTTGTTGTTTTGGGGCCCGGGGGCGGTGGGCATTCGGGAGCGGCCATCTTGTCGCTAATCACTGTTTGTGTGGGGCCCGGGGGCGGTGGCATTTAACATTTGCCAAGGGATAAGGGGGGAAATCACAAATTTTCCAAAATCTTGTCCAGGCGTTCGGCGCGGTCAAGTGTGTCGTCGTATTCAAACTTGATGTCAGGTACGTATTTCTGATTCAGGCGCGATGCCAATTCATACCTTATCGTTTTTGTTACTTCGTCCAATCGGCGTTGTACCGCGGCGATGTCGGAATTGTGTGAATAATAGTATAAATGTACAAACTGGGTGCCACCGCGCGCAGTCGCGCCAACCAATGATACACCCCCCAACAAGCCGTCGTCGCCAAAGCGTTCGCGCAGAATTTGTGCAACCATTGTTTGGACTGTGCTGGCCATGCGGGCAGGGCGGTTCGATGTCGTGTTTCTTTGGTTCTTCATTTTTTATTCCGTTTTTTATTCAATATCGATTGTAAATTAATCTTTATTAAATTACAATCAAGTAAATTTTCCATGGCGGGGGTTTGTCGTGAAATTCGCTGAGTATATTTTAAGCAAGTCTGAAAGTCGCGCGTACGCGTGGATTGTGTTCGTTCTGACTGTGTGCGAGTCTATTTTTTTGTTCATTCCGCCCGAAGTTTTTATGACGCCGCCAATCATCGCAAATAAGCGGCGCGCGTTGCCAATTACAATCGCGGCATCGTTGGGGTCGATTGTCGGGGGCGCAATTGCTTATATGATTGGCGCGTGGTTGTGGGATTCTGTGGGACTTTGGATTATAAATACTTTTTCAGATTATGATTTAATCGAAACGGCAATCAAGCCTATGTTTTCCAAATACGGGATTTTAATCATAGTGCTGACCGCGGTTACGCCGATACCGTATAAATTATTGGCGCTTTGGTTGGGATTTATTGGGTATCCGATGTGGATATTTATTGGCGTGTCCGCGATTTTCAGAACTGGGCGGTTCGCAACAATTGCGGCTTTGTTGTATTTCTTCCAAGAACGCGCCAATGCAATCGTTAAAAAATATTTTTGGCCGCTGACCATCGTCGCAATCATCGCGGCCGGTTTGGGTATCGGATTGGTTACTTTGTTTTATTAAAAATTTATGGTTGCGGATTACCATATACTGGTGTATCATTGCCGCATCAGGTGTGAAAGTATGAAACAACAAAATATCCGAAATTTTGCAATCGTCGCGCATATAGATCATGGAAAATCGACTTTGTCTGACCGGTTGATTGAATATACTGGTGGGCTGCAATCGCGCGAAATGAAAGAACAAGTTTTGGATTCTATGGATATTGAACGCGAACGCGGAATTACGATAAAGGCGCAAACTGTGCGTTTGAACTATACCGCGCGCGATGGTCAAGTGTATCAGTTGAATTTGATGGATACGCCCGGGCATGTCGATTTTTCGTACGAAGTATCGCGGTCGCTTGCCGCGTGCGAGGGGGCGTTAATCCTGGTCGATGCAACCCAAGGGGTCCAGGCGCAGACTTTGGCGAATGCTTATTTGGCGTTGGATAATGATTTGGAAATGCTGCCTGTGTTGAATAAAATCGATTTGCCGTCCAGTGATGTGGCCGCCGCGCGCGAACAAATCGCAGATGTTATTGGGTTGGACGCGTCAGATGCGTTGTGTGTGTCGGGAAAAACCGGGGCGGGTGTGCCTGAATTATTAGAGGAAATTGTTAATCGGTTGCCGTCGCCGCGGGGTGATGAAAATGCGCCTGGGCGGGCGTTGTTGGTGGATTCGTGGTATGATTCTTATTTGGGCGTGGTGGTGTTGGTGCGCGTGGTTGATGGAAAATTGGCGCGCGGACAAAAAATCCGGTTTATGGCAACTGGCGCCGAATACGTTATCGAAAAAATTGGGTATTTTACCCCAAAAATGGTTGATGCCGATTCGCTGAATACGGGCGAAATTGGATTTATTATCACGGGAATGAAAACCATTCATGATTGCAAAGTTGGCGACACCATCGTGGATAGTCGCAGTGGTGGCGATTGCGTGCCTTTGCCCGGGTTCAAGCCGTCTGTGCCGGTGGTGTTTGCTTCGTTTTTTCCGGTCCAGGCCGATGATTATCCGGCACTGCGTGATGGCGCGGAAAAGTTGGCTTTGAATGATGCGTCGTTTGTTTTTACGGTGGAAAAATCATCGGCGTTGGGATTTGGATTGCGGTGCGGATTTTTGGGATTGCTGCATATGGAAATTATCAGCGAACGGTTGCGGCGCGAATTTGGACTGAATTTAATAAATACTGTGCCCAGCGTGTTGTATAAAGTTTATCTGCGCGATGGGTCGGTTATAGATTTGGAAAATCCGGCCGATATGCCCGATCAGACGCGTATCGCGTCCATCGAAGAACCGTGGGTGCGTGCAACGATTATGATGCCTGATAAATATATGGGCGGAATTATGTCGCTGTGTTCGGAACGGCGTGGGGTACAGGAAAATATTTCCTATGTTGGTAATCGCGCGGTGCTGGTGTATCAATTGCCGTTGGCGGAAATAGTGTTCGATTTTTATGATCGCGTAAAATCTATATCGTCGGGGTATGCTTCGTTTGATTATGTGGTTCAGGGGTATCGGCCGTCTGATTTGGTCAAGGTGTCTATTCTGGTGAATGATGAAAATGTTGAACCGCTGTCGTTTATGTGTCATCGCAGTGCGGCTGAAAAACGCGGGCGGCAGATTGTGGAACGGTTAAAGGATTTAATACCGCGCCATCAATTCAAAATACCGTTACAGGCCGCAATCGGTGGAAAAATTATCGCGCGTGAAACAATTGCTGCATATCGTAAAGATGTGACGGCAAAGTGCTATGGCGGGGATATTACGCGAAAACGCAAATTGTTGGAGAAGCAGAAAGAGGGAAAAAAGCGTATGCGGACTTTCGGTAATGTCGAAATACCCCAGTCTGCATTCATAAATGCGTTAAAGGTGAATTAGTAAAAAAGGAGTGTGTTATGGGTTGGATTAAATATTTTTTGAACACGCCGTATAATCAAATTCGTACTGATTTTGGGGAATATAAATTATTAAATGCACAAATTGCGCGGGCGCGTCGGACAATGCGTGTCGCACGTATCGGAATGGTGGCTGATTTTGGAAAACATGTTCAATTGGCGCCGTCGGCCCAGGTTTTTGCCGGGTGCGAACAAAAAAGATGGGGGCCTGATTGGGATGTGCAAACGGGGTTCGATGTGTTGCGCGAATATAAATGCGAGTGTCCTTATTTCGCACAAAAGTTTTGGCCGTGTCATCGGGTGAATTGTATGTATCATCAATTTAACAGCAAATATTTCGAAAATAAAGATATTTACGAAAATTTGAAACGTGATAAGTCTGTATTTTGGAAAGAAAGATTTAGCAGAGTAAAATAAAAAAAAGGATATTATAATTATGTCTGTGGTGTCTTATGTATTAAAAACGTCTGTGCGCGATATACGCAGTGATGTAAATCAATATAATCAATTGCGCGCACGTGTAAAATTTATGCGTAAAGAAACTGTCAAAGCGTTGCGTAATTTAAGCTGGGTTGATAATGAAGCGTGCATCGGAATGATGTCTTCGTGCGCGTCTGATGCCGGTTTCCGACCCAGAAGTTTGATTCGGATTACAAATGGCGTGTGTGATTATTTCGATCCGCACAGTGTGTGCAAAATGACTGTGTGCAAGTATCATGATTTGAATGCTGATTATTTTAAAGCGTTGCATGAATATCGTGCGGTTGAAAAACAGCGCAAAATTTATTGGACACAGAAATTCGCAAATTGTAAATAAAGGAATTGGTAAAAATGAGTACTTTGAATATTGTTAAAAATATAATTTCTGAAAAATTTAATATCAGAAAAAGTAAATTGAATTCGGACACTGATTTTATGTGCGATTTGGAATTTGATTCGCTGGATAGGCAAGAATTGATTTGCGAGGTCGAACGGCGTTTTTGTATCGCGATTCCGTACCAAGATGCATGTCAAATGCACAGTATCGGTGATATTGTTTCATACGTGAATGTGCATAAGATGCCGAACAGAAGCGTGTTCCGTGTCGTGTATGATTGCTTTCGCGAACGTGCGCGGTTGCGGAATGAATGTGCAAATGCACAAAAAGAAATTGGACAAAAATACGATGCGTTGTCGCGCTGTTTTAGCCAAAAGAATTACAGCGACGATGAATCTGTGGCGTGCGTGCGCGTTATTTGTCGCGTTAATGATTTAGAAGATGGAAATTGGTTCGTTTTTGATTCCAATACTAAATTGTGTCCAAAATTCAAACCGTACGACGAATATGGAAAATGCAATAATCGTGATTGTTTGTATTATGCGCGCAATCATGAATATTTCAAGGCAAAGCAAAGATACCATGATGCGCTGGACAGATATGTGTTTTTCTGGCGCGATAAATTCGGTATGAATGTAAAATAAATAAAATAAAAAAAAGGGGACGGATAATGGCACATCAATTTTTCTTTAATCCGTTCATTTTGGATAATTTGCCTGCGCCAAATACAGGCTTTGATGTTGTCCAGGATATTTCTGAACCGCGGCTGCGGATGTATGTGACCAGCCGCGGTGTTAAGACTTTCTTTGTGCGAAAACGCGTGCATGGGCGCGACCGGCGTATCATTATCGGAAATTATCCGACTGTTGATATCGAAGATGCGCGAAATGCAGTGCACCAGATTTTGGAAAATGCTATGCAAAAACCGCGCGTGCATCGAAAAAAAATTACGCTGAAAAAGTTTTTGGATATATATTTGGAAAAGCGTGTGCGCAGAAACAGTACATCGCGATATAAACTGGAACGCGCAATTGCACGCCATTTAACACAAATACTGGATAAAAATATGTCGGATATAACACGCGATGATGTGGCGGGTGTTATTGAAAAAATACCTGGGCCTGCAATCGCGTCGCGTATGCAGGAATTTTTACAAAGTGTATTCAAATATGCTGTCGATTCGGGTTATATAAAATCAAATCCGTTGGTGGGAATGGTAAAAATAAAGCAAAATCGCCGTGTGCGCCCGTTAAATCGCGCCGGTTTTCACAGGTTGATGAATGCGATTAATAATGAAAATGACCCGAATTTACGGTCTGCATTTTTGATGCTGGTGTATGGGTTTGCGCCAAAGTCACGTGTGTTTTCTATGCAGTGGTGTGATTTGGATTTTAATCATGACACATGGTGTGATATGCCGTTGTCTGATATGGCGGTGGTGCTGTTACAGGATTTGCCCCAGGACAGCATTTGGGTTTTTCCGGGACGTGGCCGGGGGCATTTGACCGACCCACGAATCGCTTGGCGGCGTGTTGCAAATGCGGCCGGTATCCCGAATTTAACCATGGATGATGTACATAAGTTTTTAATGCGACAAGTGGTTTGGGCGTCTGATCGAGAAGATTTTCGTAACAATATGAATGCGTTGTTGGATGATGTTTTGACGCAATAAAATATTTTTCGATTTGTCAAGCGTTTGTTATCGTTTGTTATAATTCCTTGACAGTTGATGCATAAAATGATAGTTTTAAGTAATGACGCCCGCAAGTGGGCCACAAAATTAACATAAACAAAGGATAAAAAATGACAACTGAAAATAATTCTGCAACGACGACCTTTGACAAAGTCAAAAAAATCGTGTCTGAAAAATTGGGCGTGCCAGAGGCCAAAGTCGAAGAAAAATCTGAATTCGTAAATGATTTGGGTGCTGACTCGCTGGACGTTGTTGAATTCGTTATGGAAGTTGAAAAAGAATTTAACATCACTATCCCAGACGAAGAAGCCACAAAATTGAAAACTGTGGGCGATGCTGTCAAATACATTGACGCGAATAAAAAATAATCGCTGGGTCGGTTTGTATGTAAATAAGTCCGTCACGATTTTTTTATCGTTGGCGGATTTTTTTTCTGTACGTTTGACGCAAAACCAGTTATTATATGCTGTGTTCAGATAAAGGATTAAATAAATGAAGCGAGTTGTTATTACCGGTATGGGAATTGTTTCACCGGTTGGAACTGGAATCGAGTACGCATGGAAAAATATCGTAAATGGTGTGTCCGGCGTGCGAACAATAGATACGTTTGATGCGTCTGATTTGGCGTCGCAAATCGCGGGCTTGCCCGTTATTGGAACCGAACCGGGGCAATATAACCCAGATGCGGTTGTTGATGCGCGCGAACAACGTAAAATGGACAAGTGCATAATATACGGCGTTGTTGCCGCGGATGAAGCCATGCGTGACGCCGGGTTGGCTGATTATGATGGTGATAAAACACGTATGGGTGTGTCTATTGGCGCAGGCATTGGCGGGTTAAACACCATTTATGATAACTGTGCAGAATTATATGCAAATGGGCCGCGGCATATCAGTCCGTTCTTTATCCCAAAGGTTATTATCAATATGACCGCCGGGCACGTTTCGATTAAATACGGGTTAAAGGGTCCGAATTTATCGGTTGTGACCGCGTGTGCGTCGGCTGCGCATTCAATTGGTGAAGCCGTGCGTTTAATCCAGCATGGTGATGCGGATGTTATGGTTGCCGGTGGTTCCGAAGGTGCGGTTGGTAAAATCGGCGTTGCAGGATTCTGTGCGATGAAGGCTTTATCCACACGCAATGACGAACCGCAAAAGGCATCGCGCCCATGGGACAAAGATCGTGATGGCTTTGTTATGGCCGAAGGTGCGGGTATTTTGGTTCTGGAAGAATACGAACATGCCGTTGCACGTGGTGCCAAGATTTATGCCGAAGTTGCAGGTTACGGTTTGTCAGGTGATGCGTATCATATCACTGCGCCGGCCCCGGGGGGCGAGGGCGGTATGCGCGCCATGCAGGCTGCGTTACATGATGCGGGTATGCAACCTGGTGATGTTGATTACATCAACGCACATGGTACTTCAACCGGATTGGGCGACGTTGGCGAATTAAGCGCGGTTAAAACTTTGTTCGCGGGTACAGACGTGTGTATGTCATCAACCAAATCCATGACAGGGCACTTGTTGGGTGCCGCCGGTGCAGTCGAGGCGATATTCTGTGTTATGTCAATCCGCGACGGAATTGTGCCGCCGACGATTAACTTGGAAAATCCCGAAGATGAAGTTGGTGATTTCAATCTGGTGCCGAATGTGGCGCAAAACAGAACTGTTAATGTTGCGTTAAGTAACTCGTTCGGTTTTGGTGGCACAAACGCCAGTTTGATTATAAAACGATTTGAAAAATAAAAAACGGGGCATTCGCCCCGTTTTTTTTATTTGTGGTCTTCGTTCCTGGGCTACTTCGTCACCTGGGCTCGTTTGCGCGCGCAGCGCGCTGCACAGGCGTACTTCCGTCCGCCTCTCGCCGGCGGTTCGAACCGCTTCCTTCGCTGGTTCGAACCCACCACAGGCACAAAACAAAAACCCACCCGTTGGGTGGTTCTTTATTTTGTGGTCGGAGTGACTGGGTTCGAACCAGCGACCTCTACGTCCCGAACGTAGCGCTCTACCAGGCTGAGCTACACTCCGAAAACTGTTCAGCAAGCAGGGCGATTATGCAACTGTTGTGATAAAAAATCAACCTTTTTTTGTTGTTATTTTTCTTTTACATTGGCGATTTATTTGCAATACTTTCTTGGGTATTGATAAAAGGTCGAATATGTTTGCATTGAAATTTTTGAAAAAAGATAAATTTGATTCATACGAAGATTATATTCAAAATGGCGCGCCGATTGTACCCGAACATTTTAATTTCTCGTACGATGTGATTGATGTTTTGGCACGTGAAGAACCAACCAAAGTCGCACTGCTTTGGACCGATGACAGTGGTGTGAAAAAAGAATTTACATTTCGTGAATTATCGCGGATGTCGAATTCTGTTGCGAATTTTTTGACGTCGCGTGGGCTGAAACGTGGGGATACTGTATTGTTGTTTATGCGGCGGCGTTGGGAGTATTGGATTTTAATGTTGGCTATGCACAAGGCCGGTATTATACCAATCCCATCCACCAACCAATTAAAGGCCGAAGATATTGAATATCGTATAGAGCAGGCCGCAACCCGTGCAATTATCGCGTTTGATGATGGGCATATATTGAATGAAATAAAATCTGCGATTGGCGACCGCGATATTCAACTGATTTCAAATGACGAGGTCGCTGAATCCATCGATACCGAATCGGATGTGTTCGAACGCGTGCCAAATGAAAATACTGATACCATGGTGATTTATTTTACCAGTGGTACAACCGATATGCCGAAAATGGTGGCGCATAATTTTGCGTATCCGTTGGGGCATATTAACACGGCCGTATTTTGGCAGCGTTTGCACGATGGCGATATTCATTTTACTTTGTCCGAATCGGGTTGGGCAAAATGCTCGTGGGGAAAAATGTACGGGCAATGGTTGGCGGGCGCGACTGTATTCGTGTTTGATTTTTCAGGCATTGCGACTGCGCATGATTTATTAAATGCCATGGCGACGTATCATATTACGTCGTTCTGTGCGCCACCGACAGTCTATAAAATGTTAATCCATGCGGATTTTTCACGATACGATTTGTCTGCGCTGGTCAAGGCCGATGTCGCAGGCGAGGCATTAAATCCCGAGGTTTATGACAGATTTTTATCCGCAACCGGTATAAAACTGCGCGAGGGATTTGGTCAGACTGAAACCTGTATTTTATTGTTTAACAACGAATGGATTGAACCAAAGCCTGGCAGTATGGGTATGCCCGCCGCGGGTTGGGATGTGCAATTGCTGGACGAGGGTGGTCGCCCAGTTCCCAATGGTACGGTTGGTGAAATCTGTGTTTCTTTGAAAAGTGGCCGGCCGGTTGGATTGTTCCAGGGTTACCATAAAAATGAAAAATTAACGTCCAAAGTTTTCCGTGATGGTTTTTATCATACTGGGGACGTCGCGTACCGTGACAATGATGGATATTATTGGTTCGTGGGGCGTAACGATGATTTGATTAAAACGTCTGGTTATCGTGTCAGCCCGTTCGAGGTCGAAAGTGTTTTATTGGAACATCCCGCTGTGCGCGAAGTTGCGGTTACTGGTATTCCCGATCCAACGCGCGGTATGGCGGTCAAGGCGACAATTGTTTTGAATAAATATTTCCAGGGTACTGATGTTTTGGTGCGTCAGTTACAGGATCATGTGCGTGCGCGGACTGCGTCGTATAAATATCCGCGTGTTATCGAATTCGTGGACAGTTTGCCTATGACAATTTCAGGTAAAATTCGGCGCGCGTTAATTCGCACACTGGACAGTGCCAAAGACACGATTATCGAGCCTGTGAAAAACGTAATTGGTTTTGGCAAAGATGAAGAAAAATAAAATCCGTCTGTGCGGGTGGTTGCCGCGGGTATTTTGCCCGCGGCACATTTTTATTTTTGCAAGTTTGTTTTTTATCTGTATAATTATCCAGTCATGAAAATAAAAAAATTTATTCCGAAAAATCGTTATGTAAATATTGCATGTGCGGCCGTGATAATTGTCGTGCTGATGGTGTTGTACGTGTTTGGATGGCGGTCGGCCGTGACGCGTGATGCGACGTTCGTTGTCGCGCGCGGCGATACTGTGACCGGGGTTGCCACACGGTTGGCGTCGCGTGGGTTAATCGAATCGGTGCCGCTGTTCAAAATTGCTGTGCGTGGCAATGGGGGTGGTATTCAATCGGGCCAGTATGATATTCCGCGCGGTACCAGTGTTTGGCGCATTGCAAATATGTTTGCACATGGTGATGTCGCCGCCACAACCGTCGTTGTGCCCGAGGGTTTAACCGTTAAACAAATCAAAGAATTGTTGTTGGCTGATAATAATTTGACGGGCGACGTTGAATGCGGGGCGGGGACTGATTTGCCTGTGTGTAATTTACAAGATGGCGATTTGTTTCCAGATACTTATCGTGTGGCGCGCGGAACGTCGCGGTTGGCGTTGTTGGATTTAATGCGCAAAAAAATGGTGGAATTGGAATCAAATTGGAACAGGGCGGGGCGCATTGCACCGCGGCCGCTGAAAACGTGGGATGATGTTGTAACGTTGGCGTCAATTGTTCAAAAAGAAACACCGAAAAAATCTGAAATGCCAATCGTTGCAAGTGTCTATATAAATCGTTTGCGCGATGGTATGCGGTTGCAGGCGGATCCAACCGTGGTATATGCAATTACAAATGGTTTGGGGGATATGCGCGGGCGACCGTTGTTGCGCGAGCATTTGAAAACGAACAGTCCTTATAATACCTATGCACGGCGTGGTTTGCCGCCGTCGCCAATCGCAAATGTTGGTGCGGATGCGGTTCGTGCTGTGTTACAGCCAGCCGATACAAATTATCTGTTTTTTGTGGCCGACGGGCATGGCGGGCATAAATTTTCACGTACGTATGAACAACATAAAAAAAATCAGGCTGACTGGCGCGTGATAAAAAAATTACAAAATAAAAAATAAAATTTCGTCATTCGTTAATTTTGTTAATAATTTTGTTTGTTAATAAAATTTTATTGCAAAATAACACACCGCCCGAAATATGGGCGGTGTATCGTTTTTGTGTGAATAAAATCCGATTCGCGTGCCCGCGTAATATATCATATTTTTGGGCAAAATGCAAAAATCTTTGAACTTGAATGTTGGGCGAATCGCAGGATAAAATGTCTATGACTGGGTATGGAAAGGATCTGGTCTGTTTAATTAAACCATAAGGATATATTATGAAGAAATTAGTTTTAACATCTTTGTTGGCAGTTTTTGCGGCGACTGGTGCGAACGCGGCTATTAACGATAATCCGATGTATCGTCCGGATCAGGGCCGCTTTTACAGCGTGACCGAATTGGCATCGAATACTGATAATATCGATACATGGGGATTGTCTGAAAAGTTTGGTTATGGTATTACAGGCCGTGCGTCATTGTATGTAAGCACTGGTTTGGCCGAAGGCGAATGGTTTGATGCGATGGGCTGGGGCGATTTTGAAATCGGTGCAGACTATCGTTTGCTGGATGATATGAATTGGAAAGTTGATGCGTATGCTTCATATATGCTGTCACCAGTTTGGGGTGATCATCAACCGTTCTTGGATGAAGATTACACATCCTATACATGGGGCGTTGGTGTTCGCGCGGGCTATGTAACCGATATGTGGACAGTTGCTGGTCATGTTGAATTTAATTACCTGAATACAGAATCATTCAATTGGGGTGATGATGGTAGGCATTCATTGATTGCCGGTTTGGATGGGTTCCTGTCGCTGGATTCCAACTGGGCTTTGATGCTGGGTGCGGAATATACCGGTATGTTGGATGACCAATTTGACAATGCTGGTTTATGGACTGGTAAATTTGGTGTGAATTACAACATCGACGAAGATATGTTCGTTGGTGCATACATTTCCGGTGAAATGAGCCATCGCACAGGCGATTGGGAAATTGCCGACGGTATGGGATTTGGCGTTAAATTTGGCGCACAATTCTGATGCATACCGGGCTGCTTAGGAAAAAATCCCGCCATTCGGCGGGATTTTTTGGTTACTTGTTACTTGTCCCCACCCCCCGTCGCACTACGTGCGCCACCCCCCGCCCATGTTCCACCCACGCGACACGTCGCGCGGGGCCCGGGGGCGGTGGGCATTCATACGACCGGCGCGACGAATTATTATGATTCTTTTCGCTCTTGGGCGGTGGGGATTAGACCACCCCGGCACGCTGATGCGTGCCACCCCTCCGCTAGATGAGGAACTTAGAGCGCGACGGGAACTTGGTATGTTCATGTCGTGGGGCGTCGGGGGCGGGGATTTCCAGGCGTTTTTATGGTAAAAATCCCCAAATTCTGCTTGACAACGCGCGGGTTCGTGGTTATAGTATGTTCGCTTTCCGTGTAAATAAGGAAAGAAAAAAACACAGAATTCTGCATATTCTGACAGATTTATAATCACGGCACGCGTCGTTGAAATAAGTCTGAACAGATGCTTTATGCAGATAAAAAGGTACAAGAAACAAAGAGATTTTGAATGCCAACAGTAAATCAACTGATTCGGAAACCACGTAAAAAGGTTGTCGTGAAATCTACGGCACCTGATATGATGCAGGCCCCGCAAAAGCGCGGTGTTTGCACGCGTGTTTATACAACTACGCCGAAAAAACCTAATTCGGCGCAACGTAAAGTGGCCCGTGTTAAATTGGCCAATGGTCGCGAGGTTACTGCATACATCCCGGGCGAGGGACATAATTTGCAGGAACACAGCGTTGTTATGATTCGTGGTGGTCGTGTAAAGGACTTGCCCGGTGTTAAATATCATATCATTCGCGGTGTTTTGGATACCAAAGGTGTCGAAAGCAGAAAGCAGGGACGTTCCCTGTATGGTGCCAAGGCGGCTAAATAACAATACACGCGTGTCATTCGCGTGAGTAATTTGGGGCATTCCCAAGTGAAGCAATAAAAGGATAGTAAAAATGTCAAGACGTAAAAGTGCAACTAAACGTGAAATATTGCCAGATTCCAAATATAATAATCTGGTTGTTGCGAAATGTATAAATGTTGTTATGTGGGATGGCAAAAAAGAAGTTGCCGAAAACATCGTTTATGGTGCATTGGAAAAATTGAAAAAAGTCGCAAAAGATGGTGATGAATTGACTGCTTTCTTGGAAGCAGTTGATGCGTTGAAACCGTCGGTCGAGGTAAAAGGTCGTCGTGTTGGTGGTGCGACTTATCAGGTGCCTGTCGAGGTCAGACCTGAACGTCAGCAGACATTGGCGTTGCGTTGGTTGGTTATGTTCGCGCGCAAACGTGGCGAACGTTCCATGGAAGACAGATTGTTTGGCGAATTGCGTGATGCTTTGAATGGCCAGGGTTCTGCGTTCAAAAAGAAAATCGATACGCATAAAATGGCCGAAGCAAACAAAGCGTTTGCGCACTTCCGTTGGTAATAATAAACACAAAAGAACAATTAACACAGGGGAACAAAGAATATGTCAGTCGGAAAAACAGCACCTTTGGATATGTACCGCAATATCGGTATTATGGCGCATATTGACGCCGGTAAGACCACTACGTCGGAACGTATTTTGTTCTATACAGGTAAAACGTACAAAATCGGCGAAGTGCATGATGGCGGTGCGACTATGGACTGGATGGAACAGGAACAAGAACGTGGTATTACAATTACATCCGCGGCGACAACTTGTTTCTGGCGCGATCATCGTATTAACTTGATTGATACACCGGGGCACGTTGATTTCACGATGGAAGTGGAACGTTCTTTGCGCGTGTTGGACGGTGCGGTCGCAGTGTTTGAATCTGTGTCCGGCGTTCAGCCCCAGACCGAAACAGTTTGGCGTCAGGCTGATCGTTATAACGTGCCACGTATTTGCTTTATTAATAAAATGGATCGTATTGGTGGAAATTTCTTCCGCTGTGTTGATATGATTCGCGAACGTTTGGGTGCAAATCCGTTGGTGGTGAATTTCCCGATTGGGGCTGAATCTGATTTCCGTGGTGTTGTTGATGTTGTTGAAATGCGCGGTATCGTTTGGGAAGATGATTTGGGCAAAGACCCCCACGTTATCGAAATTCCAGATGATTTGAAAGAAAAAGCCGAAGAATTACACAACAAATTGATTGAAGAAGTTGTAACATTGGACGAAGGCATTATGGAAGCATACATGGAAGGTAATGTCCCAGATGTTGCAACAATCAAAAAATTAATCCGCAAAGGTACAATTGCCCAGAACTTTAATCCGGTTTTGTGCGGGACCGCGTTCAAAAACAAAGGTGTTCAACCGTTGTTGGATGCAATTGTTGATTATTTGCCCAGCCCGTTGGATATTCCGGCCATCAAGGGTACTGCGATGGATAAAACGACCGTTATCGAACGTCATGCTGATCCAAAAGAACCGTTCAGCGCGTTGGCGTTCAAGGTCGCAAATGATCCGTTCGTGGGTAATTTGATGTTCATCCGTATTTATTCGGGTAAATTGACATCTGGGTCTTATATCTATAATTCGAATCGTGACAAGCGCGAACGTGTTGGTCGTATGTTGTTGATGCATTCCAATCAACGCGAAGAAATTAAAGAAGCGTCCGCCGGCGATATTATCACTTTGGTTGGTATGAAAGAAACTATTACTGGTGATACGCTGTGCGACGAAGCCAATCCGATTATCTTGGAAAACATCCATGTTCCAGATCCGGTTATGAGCATCGCTGTTGAACCAAAAACCAAGGCTGATATTGAAAAAATGTCGCTGGGGTTGCAAGCGTTGGCCAAAGAAGATCCGTCTTTCCGTGTGTCTGTTGATGAAGAATCTGGTCAGACAATTTTGGCGGGTGTTGGTGAATTGCATCTGGAAATTTTGGTCGATCGTTTGTCGCGTGAATTCAAGGTTGATGTGAATGTTGGCGAACCGCGTATCGCATACCGCGAAGCGTTCGGCAAACCAGTTACAGAAGAATATACCCATAAAAAACAGTCTGGTGGTTCGGGTCAGTATGCCCAGGTGAAAATTGAATTTGAACCGTTGGAACCAGGTACTGGGTACGAATTCGAAAACAAGATTGTTGGTGGTGCGATTCCAAAAGAATACATCCCCGGCGTTGAAAAAGGTTTGAAGATAGCGCAACAGACTGGTGTTCTGATTGGCTATCCCACTGTGGATTTCAAAGCGACATTGGTTGATGGTAAATACCACGAAGTCGATTCTAATGTATTATGCTTTGAAATTGCGGCGCGTGCGTGCTTCCGCGAAGCAATGAAAAAGGCTGCGCCAAAGTTGTTGGAACCGATTATGAAAT
Source organism: uncultured Alphaproteobacteria bacterium (assembly GCA_944392595.1). Taxonomy (GTDB): domain Bacteria; phylum Pseudomonadota; class Alphaproteobacteria; order Rs-D84; family Rs-D84; genus Enterousia. The sequence continues at coordinate 1,265 of CALXXD010000012.1, read as the reverse complement.
TGTCGGTTACAACACCAGAAGAATACGTCGGTGATATTATCGGGGATCTGAACAGCCGTCGTGGTCAAATCAATGGTATCGAAACACAATTCGGTAACCAAATGATTTCGGCGTTCGTTCCGCTGGCGAACTTGTTCGGTTATGTCAAAACATTGCGTTCTTTGTCACAGGGGCGTGCAAATCCGTATATGGAATTGTCCCACTATGCCGAAGTGCCGAAAAATGTTGCAGACGAGGTTATTAAAAAACTGACAAAATAAAAAAAATAAAAAAAGATTGTGATTTTTGATTTCTGGTTTATGATTTGTTGTAATGAATCGGAAATCAGATTTCAGAAATCAAACTTAACAAAGCCCAAGGAGAAAAACTATGGCAAAAGAAAAATATGTAAGAACCAAGCCACACGTTAATATTGGTACCATTGGTCACGTCGATCACGGTAAAACAACATTGACGGCTGCTATTGTTCATTATTATGGTGTTGGTGCCGATCAAGCCAAAGGTGTTGATCAAATCGATAACGCACCAGAAGAACGCGCACGTGGTATTACAATTAACACAGCGCACGTTGAATACGAAACAGAAAATCGTCATTATGCGCACGTTGATTGCCCGGGGCACGCGGACTATGTTAAAAACATGATTACCGGTGCGGCCCAGATGGACGGTGCGATTTTGGTGGTTGCGGCGACCGATGGTCCTATGCCACAGACACGCGAACACATTCTGTTGGCACGCCAGGTGGGTATTCCAAAAATCGTTGTTTATTTGAACAAATGCGATTTGGCGAACGATCCTGAATTGTTGGAATTGGTCGAAATGGAAATTCGTGAATTGTTGTCTGCGAATGATTTCGACGGTGAAAATGTGCCAATCATCCGTGGTTCTGCCGTTTCCGCTTTGGAAGGCAAAAACGATGGTTTGGGCAAAGAATCCATCGATGCTTTGTTGAAAGCGTGCGATGAATACATCCCATTGCCAGAACGTCCAGTTGATAAACCGTTCTTGATGCCAATCGAAGACGTGTTCTCGATCACTGGTCGTGGTACAGTGGTTACAGGTCGTATCGAAGCCGGTACAGTGAAAGTCGGCGACGAATGCGAAATCGTTGGTTTGCGTCCGACACAAAAAACAACAGTTACCGGTGTTGAAATGTTCCGCAAATTGCTGGATCAGGGTGAAGCCGGCGATAACGTTGGTTTGCTGTTGCGTGGAACCAAAAAAGAAGATGTGGAACGTGGCCAGATTATCTGCAAACCGGGTTC
>CALXXD010000011.1 GCA_944392595.1 uncultured Alphaproteobacteria bacterium | reverse complement strand
TAATGAACAAAAATGTAAAAATTTTCCCATATCATCCCCCGTTTATGCCGAATTAAAAGGTTGGTTTTAATTCGGCATAATTTGGTGTTGGATTTAGTGCGAAAATATGATAAAATGCAGTACAAAGGATGTGGGATATATTGCCGAATTAAAACCAACCTTTTAATTCGGCATGTTGTACGGAGAGAATTAATGAAAAAAATTGTTGCACTTTTATCACTATGTTGTGTTTTTGGCCTGATTACCGGTAAAGCCGACGCGAAATGTAAATTGTTAAGCTGTAACGATACAGATCTGTTTAGTATACCAATCCAGGCCAGTGTCGGTGGAAATCAATGTTGGTTCTGTGGGCCGGGGCCAAATTCATGCGGTGCGAATGACGTTGTGCCCGTGTTGGACGGATACGGTGAAATTATTGCTTTGTATCAGTGCGCTGGATGGGCTGAGATAAGTAAAGGTTTTATGAATTATGAACCTGGTACATTTTGTGAAGGTTCGCAATTAAAATCCAGATCGGGCGTTAGTGGTATCGATTTAGCAAATGCCGCTAAAATATATTCATTCGAAGGCATTGCCACCACTAAATATGATTTGGGCGATTTGCCTGGTTATATCGGTCGTGCGTCGTGCATATATGTAAAGTGCAATGATGGATATATGCCGAATGATGATGAAACTGCATGCGTTCTGGATACGCGCGAAAGTGATTGTACATCAACGGGTGGAACATGGACGGGCAGTGAATGTACATGTGATAAGAAAAAGAATATAGCACAATCAAAAAATGGAAAATCCTGTGTTTGCATAAGTTCAGATTATGAACCCGATGGTGTAAATGGATGTAAAAAAACTGCGGCGGCAATTGCGGCCGACCAACAACGGCAACGGGATGCCGATAATCGCAGCCGCAAAGAGGCGTGTGTAAATTCGGGCGGCGTATGGACGGGCAGTGAATGTACATGCGATGCAAGTAAAAATTTGCGCGTACAGAATAACGTTTGCGTATGTTTGGACGATGAAAATTATAAACGCAGTGGCGACAGATGTGTTTTAACAGACGCGGCCGCGCTGCGCCAGAAATGCGAATCTGCCACTGGGGCATATTGGGATGACGGTTCGTGCAAATGTTATGAACCAAATTATAGTTTTAACGGCACTGTGTGTCGTGAAGACCCAGAAATTACCAAATGCAAATCCATCAGTGGTGCGCGATGGGCAAATGGTGCATGCGTATGCAACCAAAGCGGATATGAGCCAAATTATCAAACAAAGCAATGCGAAAAATCAGCCGCAACACTTCAAGCCGAGCAGGCCGTTGCAGCACAGCAGAAAATAGATCAGGCATCTGCGACGTTGCAATCAATAACGGATGGGTTGCGTGTGAACAAGTGGCGCAATGAAGAAGGAAAGTTTAACACATCGCGTTTATTGTCTGATTCCATCGCGGGCGTGGTATTGGGTACAGCCGGTGGTTTAATTACCAGCAGTGTAGTCAAGAAAAGCCAAGTATCGGATGGATTTGAAGATATGCAATGCACCGTCGGTGGCCAAGTGGTTGCCGGATGGGGCGACGAGTTCCGCGTCGGTATCCAATAGTCAGATGGGGAAAACAAAACACGCCGTTACCGGCGTGTTGTTTTTTTGGGGAAATACATTTATTTGGTACGTCCGCGTGTTTGAACAATGTGCCACATATTGGAACGTTTTCTGTGTTGGCGAACCAAATCTTGACGCGTTGCATGATTCAGGCGCGGCATCAATTTTCGCAAATCATCGTATTGCACGGATACTATGTCGCAATTCGGATACAGGTATGCAATCGGTTCGCCCGTTTCTTTGTCCAAATATTCGACGATTGTTGATGCCAATTTGCGTTCTGATGGCGTCATTATATGCGAAAACAGATTATATTGCGCAAACATCACAACCGGGCCCGGATTCGGGAATTTTTCACATTTTTCAAAAACTGTGGCGGATTTAATTTTTTCACCATTTTTTTCCGCAACGGTCAGCGGTGTCGATGGGCAATCGATAAACCAACGAGGATCGCCGAATGTAGAATATTTAATTATGTAAGTGTTTTTACGTTTTTTGCTGGGGCGTGATGCCACAGGATGATTCTTTTCTTTATTCATTTTGTTTCCTTTATGCCGGGGTATAATATAGTACAAAAAACGCAATTGTCAAGTTTTTTAATACGTTATTTTGTTTATACGAATAAATCTTTGACGAATTGTGCGTGTTCAGTAATAAATTTGAATCGAAATTCCGGTTTTTTACCCATAAGTTCCGATACAATTGTACGCGTTTTTTCCGTATCTTCGGCACCATCGTCCGTGCGTGGGGGTAAATCAACGCGTATTAATCGGCGTGTTTTGGGCGACATGGTTGTTTCCTTTAACTGGTTCGGCATCATTTCGCCCAAGCCCTTGAACCGCGAAATTTCGATTTTTTTATTTTTATATTTCGTGTTTTTCAGATTTTCCAATTCTTCGTCTGTATCAACATATATCGATTCGGTCCCGCATGTTAATTTATACAGCGGGGGACACGATAAATACAGGTGGCCGCCGTAAATCAATTGGGGCATAACCTGGTAAAAAAATGCCATTAACAGCGATGCGATATGGCTGCCATCGACGTCGGCATCGGTCATGACGATGATTTTTTCGTATCGCAGTTTGCTCTCGTCCCAATCCTTGGCGGTGCCTGCGCCGATGATGTCGATTAATTCGTTTAATTCTTTGTTTGCGCTGAATCGTTCGTCAGAATTGGATATAACGTTTAATACCTTGCCACGCAGCGGCATAATTGCCTGGGTCGCGCGGTCACGTGCCTGTTTCGCGGTGCCGCCGGCGGATTCACCTTCGACTATAAATAATTCGGTTCCATCCACGCCGTGTTTCGAACAATCAGCCAATTTGGCCGGCATACGAATACGTTTGGTCGGCGTTTTGCGGGCGATTTCTTTGACTTGTTTCGTTTTAATACGGGCGTTCGCCAAATTTACCACAAAATCCAGTACTGCGTTTGCGGTTTTGGGGTCGGATGCCAAAAAAATCTCCCACGGGTCACGCAGTGCGTTTTCGGTAAAACGTGCGATTTCCGGGTTCGACAGTTTTTCTTTGGTCTGGCCCAAAAATTGTGGGGTTTTATAAAATACAGATACAATCGCCGCAACCGAATCGAATACATCGTCGCTGATAATCGATGCGGCGGATTTATTATTAACCTTGTCCCCGTATGATTTTATCCCGCGTGTGATGGCAGATTTGAATCCTGATTCATGTGTGCCGCCGTCAATTGTTGCAATTGTGTTGCAATATGATGCGAAAAATCCATCGTCAGATGCCGCGCCGTTTTCATCCGTTAAAAATGTTAATGCCCATTCCACGCGGCCAGAATCGTCAGGAAAATCAACAGTACCGCTGAAAATCTTTGGCAAAATACGCGGTTTATCGCGTGTTTTTTCGTCCAAGAAATCTGCCACGCCGTTGGGATAATAAAATTCCGTTTGGGCGGGGATGTTCATATCCTCGGTTAATAATTCCGGGTTGCAAATCCAATTAACACGCACACCGCGCGACAAGAATGATTTTGCGCGTGCCATACGATAAATCTTGACGGGTTTGAATACCGCGTTTGCGCCGAATATCTCGTCATCAATTGTAAATCTGATTTTTGTGCCGTGGTTTTTTGTGGCATCACCACGGGTCATGGGACTGGTCGGTTTGCCGCGTGAAAATGTCTGACGCCATTCGTATCCGTCGCGCGAAATCGTTACAATCATTTCAGACGAAAGTGCATTTACAACAGAACTGCCCACGCCGTGCAGACCGCCACTGGTTTTATACACGTTGTTATTAAATTTTCCGCCTGAATGCAGTGTGGTTAAAATCACTTCCAATGCCGATTTGCCGGGGAATTTTGGATGTTCATCAACGGGAATTCCGCGGCCGTCGTCTGTAATCTCGATCGTTTTGGCGTCGATTAAATTTACTGTGATTTTTTTGGCGAATCCGGCAACAGCCTCGTCAATCGAGTTATCCAAAATCTCGATAGGTAAATGATGCCAAGCCTTTTCATCTGTGCCGCCAATGTACATCCCAGGCCGCAGGCGAACCGGTTCCAGGCCTTCAAGTACCTGGATGTCAGATGCATCGTATGTGTGTGTGTTCTGTTCATTCATAGCGTATTATTAGTAGTACATTTTGCTTTTTCTTGCAAGTGCTTTCAATCATCTTGATTTTTTTTATGTTATAACTATATACTTTTGGACAAGATAATTTTTGGGAATATGAAAAATGAATAAAAATCCGTATGAAGTTTTGGGCGTCGCGCGTAATGCAACCGATGACGAAATTAAAAAGGCTTATCATAAACTGGTTATGAAATATCATCCCGACAGAAATCCGGGTGATAAAGATGCCGAAGAAAAATTCAAAGAAGTTAATAATGCCTTTGATATTTTGAAAGATCCGCAAAAACGCGCGGCATACGATCGATTTGGCGATGCTGCGTTCGCGGGGGGTAACGCGTCGGGCGCAAATCCGTTTGGCGCAGGCGGCAATCCGTTTGGTAACGGTGCGTTCCACTTTAATATGGGGGGCGGCGCCGGGATGGATGATATACTGCGCGAGGCCATGCGCGGGTTCGGTTTTGATATGGGTGGCGGCGCGTCGCGTCGTGATTCCCAACGGCGTGGGCGCGATTTATTGGACGAGGTTGTAATTGACCTGCGGGATGCTTATTTTGGCACAACGCATACCGTTAAATTTACAACAAATGTTGAATGTGATAAATGCCACGGTTTCGGTACCGCCGATGGGAAAGAGGCACCCGTCTGTCCGCGATGTGGGGGGACGGGATATGTTCGCGCGGCGCGTGGATTTTTTGCGATGGAGACGCCGTGTCCTGACTGTAATGGTTTGGGGCATAAAATTGATAAAAAATGCAGTCAGTGTGATGGCGCGGGCGTGTTACGTAAAACACGTACGTTGGATGTGAAAATACCTGCGGGTGTCGAAGATGGCGCGCGGCTGCGTTTGGCAGGCCAGGGCGAGGCCGGACAAAATGGCGCGGTGGCCGGGGATTTTTATCTGGATGTGCATGTGCGCCCAGACAAGCGTTTCGTACGCAATGGTGCGGATTTGATAACGCGCGTTGATATACCTTTTACAACATTGGCACTGGGGGGCGAGGTCGAGGTTGATACAATCGATGATAAAAAATTATCTGTCAAAGTGCCGGCCGGTACGCAAATTGGTGAAAAGTTACGCGTGCGCGGGCATGGTATGCCGGGACGTCGCGCGGGCACGTTTGGCGATTTGTATATTGAAATAAATATGCCTGTGCCGACAAAATTAACCGAAAAGCAAAAGAAAATTTTGACTGAATTTGCCGGTACAAAAAGTGCGAAAAAAGGTTGGTTTTAATATGGATTAAAAATCGCGCTGTGTGCATAAAACACTGCACATAGCGCGTTTTTTTATTTGATAAAAATCCCGTCGTTTTGACGGGATTTTTTTTGTTATTTTATTTGCTTTAATTTTTGTGCAAATGTAAATGTGTATTGTGTCGCAGACCATACAGATGCAACCAATGACAACCAAGTGCCCCACATGCCAATGTACGGCAATACTTCTATTAACCATACCATTGTGCGGCTGTCGCTGTTGGGCATTGTCGCGGCAATTGCGAACAATAACAAAAATGCAACAATCGTAATCATTTGCAATGTTGTTTTAATTTTTCCCATGGAAAAACGTGCCTTTGGGACCGGCATTTCAATCTTTTGTGTGCCAAGAAATTCGCGCAGGCCGCTGATGTACAATTCACGTGCAATCATGATGATAATTGGTACGACAACAAACCAAACGGGCATCATTGCGGCCAACATAATAAATGTATTTACGACCAACAATTTGTCGCCAATATGATCCATCACACCGCCCAGTTTGGTGCATACGTTATATTTGCGCGCCAAAAATCCATCGAACCAATCTGATATGGCTGCAAGTAAGAACAGCACAAATGTTGTCCAATACATTCCGAACATCATTGTGAAAATAATCGCAAATGATGATGCGATGCGGAACGCCGATAAAAAATTTACAAAAAATTTCATATTAAACTCCTTTATACATACGTTGCATTATATCACTTCTGAATGAAAATGGGCATAGATTTTTTCGGCCGCAGATTTGCCCAAACCGGGAACGCGTTTCAGTGCATCCAATGATGCATCTGTTATCGCGCGTACAGACCCAAAGTGATTTAACAATGCGCGTTTGCGTGTTGGACCGATGCCTTCGATTTCGTCTAAGACGGACGACGTCATTTGTTTTGCGCGGACTGTGCGATGAAAAGTGATTACAAAACGATGTGCTTCGTCACGAACCGCGCGCAGTAATAAAAACAGGCGTGAATCTTTTGGAATGTTACGACAAATTTCGCCGTTCGGCATAATAAAGTGTTCGTCACCATTGCGGACTTCACCCTTGGTAACGCCAAGAATAGGGATGTTTGGTGCGGTTTTATGTGCAATATTCCATTGGGCGGGGCCGCCATCGACAATGATTAAATCCAATTTTGGACCGCGTGCAGTTGCGCGTGATACAAATTCAGCCATCATCGCAATATCGTTGCCGGCTGCGTGTGCGTTGCGTAATTTGAAATGTCTGTAACCCGATTTAATAAAACCATTATGACCGAATGTTATCATTGCGCCAACTGGATTGCGACCGAATAAATGAGAGTTATCAAATACGCCCGCGCATTCAATTTTTATGCCCAACCATTTTTCCAAATCATTAACAGAATCCGTCCAATCAAAATTCGCGCTGGATACATGATTGCGCCGCATACCGCGTGTTGATGTTTGTGTTAATGCAGCAATTTTATCACGCGTCGCGGCGGCGGATTCATAATCCATCGCGTCGGAAAATTTTTGCATTTGTTTGGTTAAATCTGCGATTATGGGTTGGCTGTCGCCGGTTAAAATTTTGCGGGCAAGCGCAACGTTTTCGGCATAGTCTGTTTGTGGAATTGTGCATGGCGCGCTGCATCGGCCAATTTGGTACAGCAAGCATGGGCGCGCACGATTGCGCATAAATGTATCCGTGCATGTTCGCAGACGGCATACTTTTTGAATTGTTTTTATCGTTTCGTTTAATGCGGTAACCGATGGATAAGGCCCATATACGTCGCGACGTTGGGATATTTTGCCACGGAATTTTAACAGGCGCGGATACTCCGATTGGGTTAATGCAATCATCGGGTACATTTTCCCATCGGTCAGCATAATGTTATATTTCGGACGCAATGTTTTTATTAATTTTTCTTCCAATATCAGGGCGTCTGATTCAGTTGGGGTTATTTCCCAATCAACCCGCGCGACCAAGGTACGCATAACTTGTTTATGTAATTCCAGTTTGGATATGTCCAGATATTGTTTTAATCGGTTGGATAAATTTTTGGCTTTGCCAACGTACAACAATGTGCCATCTGCGTCGTACATTTTATAGACGCCGGGGGCATTGGGACTGTTTTCAATTAAATCAGAAAATTGAATATTCATGTTATTTATGATAGAATATAAAAAAATAAATATCAAACAAAGGTTGAACAAATGAAATATGAATCAGGTCGGTCTATGATTGAAATGATGGGTGTGTTGGCCATCATGGGGGTTATTACTGTTGGTGCGGTTGTCGCGATTTCCAGTGCGATGAATTTGCAAAAACGAAACGAGGTTAATGACGAAGTCTTGCAAATGGTGGCCCAAGTGCGCCAAATTTTTGCAGGATACGATGATTTTTCAAATATCAACAGCGCGACCATTTTCGGCGCAATTGGTATGTCTAATCAAAACCCATACGGTGGCACGTACGAGATATTTGCCAATCCATCAAATCCGCGTCAATTTGTGATTTCTGTGAATGGATTAAGTCAATCGGATTGCGAATCGCTTGTGACCAAGGTCTGGACCGGTTCCGTTGGATACGAAATGTCGGGACGTACGCAAAGTGGCGCAAGTGGCGAATGCGATAATGCGGGCGGTACGAATACTGTCCAAATAACGTACGGCGAATAAACGCGGGGGTGGTGTTGTGGCGGAAATGGTTGAAATTGCCAAGTCCGAAGATGGAACAAGGTTGCTGCGATGGTTTTTGCGGCGTTTCCCGTCTATGCCCCAGCGCGAGTTTTACAAGTTGTGTCGCGGTGGGCAAATTCGTGTAAATTCATCACGTGCGCACGGGCAAGAAATTCTGCGTGCGGGCGATGTTGTGCGCATTCCGCCAACTTTGGCCAGTTATGCCGCGTTGCCGGCAAAGAAAACCGAGACAGGCGCGAATTTTTCATTGTCTGATTTGGAATCATTGCGCAGGTGCATCATTCACGATGATGCGGATATAGTTGTGTTTAACAAGCCTGCGGGATTGGCGGTCCAGGGCGGGACAGGTATTCGTAAATCCGTTGATAAAATGGCCGCTGCTTTGTTTCCGTACGATAAAATCTCGTTGGTTCATCGCCTGGATCGGGAAACCAGTGGCGTTTTGGTTGTGGCAAAAAATCAGCGCGCCGCCCAGATGTTGGCCGATGAATTTCAAAACAAAACTGCACACAAAGAATATTTGGCATTGTTGAATGGTGATGTGCAGCCTGATTTTGGGGTGATTGATAATTATATGGTCAAAGGTCAAGTATTTGACAGTGCCACGCGTGTGAATAACGGAACCGGGCAACGGCCACAGCGTGCAATTACTGAATATCGTGTTTTGTCACGGGCGGGCGGACATTTGTCGTGGGTATTGTTTTCGCCAAAAACCGGGCGTACGCACCAGTTGCGTGTGCATAGTGCGCTGAATTTACATGCGCCAATTGTTGGTGATGATTTATATGGTCGTGATAAAAAAATGGACGACGCTTTGCAGTCTTTGGTTGTGACAAATAACTTGTTTTTGTTGGCGTATAAGTTAATATTCCGTCATCCAGGAAGCGGTAAAATAATGACTTTTTGCGCAACTGTGCCGGATTTTATGCAGCCTGTTTTGAAATTTTTAGAGTTCGGGTTGCCACAAGATTGATAGAGAAAAATGGTTAAAAAAAAGAAGAAAAACGGTTCTTTTTTCAAAATAATGCGTGTGCTGGTTTTGTTTGTAATGGGACTGGCGGTGGCGGTTTTAATTACTTTATCGCAAATAAATCTGGAATCTTTGCGTGGCAGTGTTTTGACCGTGCTGCGTGATGCAACGGGATTGCCGGTCGAAATTGATGGCGCTGTTTCGTGGAAATTGTCGTTGCGGCCGCAAATCGAATTAAACGGTGTGCGCGTACCAAATGCCGATTGGGCACAGCACAAGGATGCTTTTAATGCCGAACGGGTTGATGTTACGTTGGATTTAATATCTTTGTTCCGCGACAGACCAACAATTCAAAGTATAAAAATTTATGATGCTGATATTTGTGTTGAACAAAATTCTGATGGCGAATTTTCTGTTATGCCGAATATAAAAGGAATTAATGACACCAAGACAGATGATGAAAGTGTCAAAAAAAATTCGCCGGACGAGTATCCTTTTGTCGCGACTGGATTGGGCAGTTTGGAAATCCAGAATTTGTCGGCTGATATTTTGGGCGATATGTATTCGGTTGATGGATTCCAAATTCGGTATATACCACACAGTGATACGCGCGAATACAGTGGATGGATTCGCAATAATAACGATGTTTTTCCGTTCATATTGGTGTTTTCGCAATATAATGCTGAACGCAAGGTTTATCCGTTGCGTATCGCGTTTGCCACGGGGGGCGATGCGTTAATTGCCAATATCGCGTTGGAGGGTACAAGTAAAGCGCCAATCGATTTTATTATCAAAGGCGATATTCCTGATGTTACGTTGCTGGGGAATATATTTAATTTAGATCTGGAACCCATGCCCACAATCAATGTTAATATAGCGGGTGGATATGATTGGCAAAAATTAACACTGCGTAATTCTTATTTAACTGTGCGTGGTAATACACTGGGTTTTTCAGGTGTTGTTGATTGGTCTGGGGATTTGCCGAAATTGACTGCAGTGTTGGAATCTGATGCGATTAATTTAACTGATTTGTTTCCTTCGTTATATGGTGGGGACTGGGTTCGTCCAAACCGAGAATTGAATGTGTTTCATGATATACCGTTGTATGGGGCTGAATTTTTGAAATTTAATGCCGATTTGCATATCATGTTGGATAATTTTATCGTATATCGCGGATTGAATTTGCGTGATTTGGATGTGCATGCCGATTTGGAAAACGCGCGTGCGCGCGTGGATGTAAAAACAGTTATCGCAGATGGAAATGTCCAGGCGGCCGCAAATGTGAATATAGACCCAGATGGCCGTATGTATGTGCGTATGGGTGGCGTTGGCCGCAAAATTGTAATTGGTACGTTGTTGCATCAAATAGATGTTAATAATTTGATTTCTGAATTGCCGGTTAATTTTGATATGTATGTCGAGGCATCTGGTTCGACAATGTCTGAATGGATGCAGACCATAACTGGGCCGGTTCAAGTTTATTCAGATGGTGTTGGATACGCGCATTCGGCGTTGGTGTCGAATGTATATGGAACTGATTTTTTGACGACCTTGCGGCACAGCATTACCGATTTGTTTTCGTCCCAGAAAAAATATAACCAGATAAATATATCGTGTGTGTCTGTTAATACCAAATTACGTGAAGGCCACATAGAAACCAGCAATGGTGTTGCGCTGGAAACGAATGCGATAAATGTTCGATTGGCGGGCGATTTGGATTTGGGCGATGAAACAATTCATTTGGCATTAACAACTGTGCCGGTGCGCGGGTTGAAATTATCGCTGACGGGCAATGTGGTTAATTCAATTGAAATCACAGATAATTTGGCCGAACCAACCGTGCGTATCAGTGGCGCCGCCGTCGCGGGCAAGGTTGCATCTGCGACCGGTTTGGGATTGTTGTTGGCGCCTTTTACCGGCGGAATTGGTTTGGTGGCCGGGGCGGGCGTCGGGTTATTGGCGGGCGATTTGTTGGAAAATTGGTTGGCGGACGATAATCCGTGCGAAACGGCAATGACACGTGGTGCGCCGTTACAGCGTGGTGATGTGTCTTGGATGAGTGTGCCTGTGACAGATTTGGTAAATTCAATATTAAATAATACGCCGATTCCACAAACAGGTGATTAGTGGTATTAAAGCCCTTGCACCGAATCGGGCTTTTTTGCTAAAATCGTCATAACAGAATGTAGGACGAAAAAGATTTAACAGGAGCGTATTATGGAATTTTCGGTGTTTCGTCAGGTGTTAATTCGTGCGCTGGGACATATGCAGTCTATTGTTGAAAAACGCGCGACTTTGCCAATATTGATGAATGTTAAGATAGAGGTTGCAGATGATTTAATTTTATCTGCGACGAATGTTGATTTGGAATTGGTTGAACATGTTGCGGCCGATATTACGTTGGGCGGTAAAACGACTGTGCCGGTCCAGATGCTGTATGATATTGTTCGTAAATTGCCAGATGATGCAGAAATTTCGTTCAAACAATCTGGGGATCAGTTGGTTGTGTCCAGTGGGCGCGCAGTGTTCCATTTGCCAACTTTGCCGGCGGAAAATTTCCCGGCCATGGCGGGCAGCAATTTAACCACTAAATTCCAGATGACAACCGGCGATTTGGCACATCTGATTAATCAAACAAAGTTTGCAATTCCAACCGATGACGTTCGTTATCATCTGGGCGGGATTTATTTCCATATCTCGGACGAAGGCAAAGAAAAAATGCTGACTGCGGTTGCGACCGATGCGCAACGTATGGCGTTGTGTGCTATGCCGGCCCCCGCGGGCAGTGCAGAAATGCCGGCCGTTATTTTGCCGCGCCGCGTGATTGGCGAATTGTCCAAATTATTGGAAGATGCCACTGTCGATGATGTTACCGTCGAATTGTCTGATACCAAGGCGCGTTTCACGGTTGGTGCCGCCACGCTTACCAGCAAATTGGTGGATGCACAGTATCCGAACTATCGCGTTGTTATTCCAAAGGGCAACGATAAAATCGCCATTTTGGACAGAAAGCAATTCTTGAATGCGGTCGATTTGGTATCGGTTGCCAGTGTGGATAAAACCAAATCCGTGCAATTGACGTTTTCTATGAATAAATTGGTGGTTAATGCGTCCAGTCCAGATGCAGGTACCGCAACCCAGGAATTGGATGTCGAATACAATGGCGACAGTTCATTTACCGTTGTATTCAATGTTAAATTCTTGATGGATGTCGCAGGCCAGGTCGAAGGTGAAAAATTCCAGATGGAAATGCAGGATCCTTTGTCACCGACCATCATCAAATCCACCGACAAAAATACAGACGCTTTGTTCGTTTTGATGCCAATGCGTATGTAAGTTTTGTTGTGATTTCTGAATTCGCCCCTGGGTTACGCGGGGGCGTTTTTGTTGGCGTTGAATTTTTATTTTTTTATGATAAAATCGCGTCCAGCAAAAGGAAATATAATCATGGATATACAAAATATAACCCCGGGCGTAAATCCGCCAAAAAATATGAATGCAATTATCGAAGTTCCTGAAAACGGCAATGTGAAGTACGAGATAGATAAATCAACTGGCTTGTTGCGCGTGGATCGTATTTTACACACGCCGATGGCGTATCCTGCGAACTATGGGTATTTTCCGGGGACATTGGGCGATGATGGCGACCCGTTGGATTGCGTTGTGGTGTGTAATGCGCCGCTGCATCCGGGTGTTATGATTCAAGTGCGTCCGATTGGCGCGCTGGTTATGCAGGATCAGGCCGGTGGGGACGAGAAGATTATTTGTGTGCCACGTAACAACATCGATCCATACTACAATAAAATCGAATACATTGAACAATTGCCGGAAATTTTGCGCGATAAAATCGAGTATTTTTTCCGTCACTATAAAGATTTACAGCCAAACGCTTGGTCTCAGGTGCGTGGTTGGGTCGATCGCGCGGCGGCCGATGAAATCATTTTGGCCAGTATTGAACGATACAACAATCGGTTTGTGCAATAAACGCTTGCACCGTGGCAATCCGTAATTATAATATTCACGTAAATTTAGTAACCAAGGGGTTTTATTATGGCGTCATATATTGCAAATGATATGCGTGTGGGTTGGGTTATTTCCCACAATGGCAAACGTTATTCTGTTTTATCAATTACCAAGGTTAAACCGGGCAAGGGTGGTGCATTTGTCCAGGCTGACCTGCGTGATATTGATTCCGGCAACAAAGACAACAATCGTTGGCGTGCCGAAGATAAAGTTGAAAAATTAATGGTGGAAGATACCGAATGCCAATTCTTGTATTCTGATGGCACGGATGCTTATTTCATGAATTTAACCAATTACGAACAATTCACAGTTCCAGTTGAATCACTGGGCGAACAAATGAAATTCTTGGCACCCGAGATGAACGTCAAAGTCAATTTTGTCGAAGGCCAGCCTGTATCCGTATCTTTGCCCAAAACCGTAATTGCCATCGTCGAAGAAACCGAACCTGCCTTGAAAGGTCAAACCGTTTCAAACAGTGGTGGCAAACCGGCCATCCTGGACAACGGCGTACGCGTTCAAGTACCCCTGTTCATCGAACAAGGCGAGAAGATAGTTGTAAATACAGAGACTCTTGAATACGTCGAACGCGCAAAATAAATTATAATAATACATCTGGCGACGAAAAGAATTGCTCGTGTAACGCTTGTACATTTCGCAATTCTTTTCGTTGCCATCTGCATCATTCTAATTTATTTTTTACAGCGGTACATTTCACACCCGCCAATCGTCGCATCTATACCATTCTAATTTATTTTTTATGGCGGCGTGTTTCGCAATTCTTTTCGTCGCCATCTGCATCATTCTAATTTATTTTTTACAGCGGTACATTTCATCGTCGCCATCTGCATCATTCTAATTTATTTTCCGCTGTGCATTATATTTTTTATTTCATCCACGCATGTGGCGTACATATTTTCGTATGCGGCGCTTAAATATTCGCGTGGGTTAAAGTTCTCTGGATTTTTTGACAATGTTTCGCGCACGCCCGCCGTAAATCCCAGTCGCAGGTCGCTGTCTATATTTATTTTGCAAATATTTTTTTCCACCGCGCGGCGCAACTGTTCGGGTGCGATTCCGCGTGCGTTTGGCATTTTCCCGCCATTGTCGTTTATCGCGCTTACAAATCGTGCCGGCACAGTCGATGCGCCATGCAGAACCAACGGAAATTCAGGCAATTGTTCTGCGATTTTATCCAATATATCAAAACGTAATTCTTCGTCGTCTGATTTGCGTTTATATGCGCCGTGGCTGGTGCCGATGGCGATGGCAAGTGAATCTGTATTCGTTTGATTTACAAAATTGACAACGTCGTTTGGGTCGGTATAAGACGACGTATCGCCGCGGGTATTTTCGTCTTCGATGCCCGATAAAGTCCCCAGTTCTGCTTCGACGGATACATCATATTTATGTGCGTAATCTGTAACCGTTCGCACCAGATTTACATTTTCATCAAACGGCAATTTTGAACCGTCAATCATAACGGATGAAAATCCCAATTTAATCGCATGCACGCATGATTCAAATGACGCGCCATGATCCAAGTGCAGGGCGACATTTTCGTCTGATTTTAAGTTTAATCCCCATATCATGCCGCGCATTAAATCATCGCCCATATATTTCAATGCCGATTCAGATACGGCCAAGATAACGGGACTGTGTGTGTCGCGGGCGGCGTTTATAATTGCGGACAAAGTTTCCATATTATAAAAATTAAATGCAGGCACGGCATAATGGTTTGCCAATGCGTCTGCGAACATTTGTTTTGTATTTACCAATCCGAAATCTTTGTAATCCATGATGTGTTTCCTTTGTTTTTACGATTATAACACAAAGCGCAGCGCGTTGCCCGAATATTTTGCGGGAATGTTTTCCTGTAATTGTTATTTGACAATTTGTTCATTTTGTACTATATTAACGAATGAACTTATAGAAACGATGCAAAATTTGGTGAAAAATCTTTACTGTTTTTATTTGGGCGATGCGCCCGATTGGCCACCGTGTGACACGGGTCGCAACGGGGGGAAAACGGGGAATGAATTTTCACCGATTGCCGAAAACGATGGTGATGATTTTGTGTCGTAAATGGGATAAAAGTCCGGGATTTTTCCGGGCTTTTTTGTTTAACAAAACAACCAAAGGGGGTTGGATATGAAAATTAAAAAGATAGTACCATATAATATCAGGAAAATATTACCAATGATTGGTATTGCGGGCGCGTCACTGATGATGGGCGGATGCCAAAAAGAACAACCAACCCGTGATGTTGAATTAACTTTTTCTCTCAATGATTGTTCAAATGTTATACTTATACATCCAGATGAAACAAACTACAACCTTTCGCGCGAGGTCAGCGATATAATAAAATACCTGGATGCCCAACCCGATATACGCACAATTTATTTGGTCCCAAAAGATAATTGGAGGGGTGTTCAAGCACAGAGCGTTACAGCCATACGTAACAATATTTTATCCTATGCTATTGATTATTCGCCAAAGGTTCGTGGCCGGGGTGATTTTAATTTTGAATTGGGCGCGGCATCCAAAGTACCCGATGACAGTTTATGGTACGTTAAAAATGGTTGGACCATTAATGAATATTATAATCGGCAACAACGTTAAAAAAATCCGGCAATGCCGGATTTTTTTGTTGCCCGGATATATGAATTTTTTTATGCTGTACCATGACGGGGGTGTAAAATGAAACGTACGTTTGTTTTTCCACTTTTTATAATATTAACCCAAAACGCATTTGCATTGGATTGCAGAATGATAGACGACAGTTGCCCCGCTGGATGCGGATGGTATGAGACAACTAGATCTTGTATAGCATGCCCCCCTGGTACATACAGCGCGGGTGGCAAAAGCTCTTGCGCCGATTGTTACAGACCAAACGAAGGTGCAGACTGGACCGACGAAGATCCGGGCATGGTTGATGAATACTCCTGTCCATGGACTTTAACATGTGGCGAAAATGCGTATTTCGACAAGGAATCCGGACAATGCACATCATGTGGTGACAATTATACATCCATATACCACGACAAGGGTGGATTCACCATGGAGTTCCGTGGTACGGGTCAAGAAGAATTCAATAGATTGGCTGAACAGTATTCGCATGACATCGTTTGCGAACCCAACGTTAAACAAATTCAATTATCCCCAGGAACACAGTTTAACACAGATGATAACAACCTGTGGCCCGGCACCACGGACGTTTATTACACCAAAGGTGTGTATTATAAATACGATACGGGGTTCAGAATGGACAATTCGGCAATAGGTTCTTGGGGTACGAAGTTACCGGACAACGCCCTGCAAACAACAAATCATTTGAAAACATTTTTGGGATATGCGGAAAATGCAAACATGTGTTCAACAGGAAAACTGGTTTTTGACAGCAACGGGAATTTTACGTCCGATGATTATGATTTAAGCAACGTTCCTTTATCCTTGGTTGCGTGTTGGGAAAATAACGCAATAGGAATAAATTATTTTATGAACAAAAAGTCTGGTGACGACGTTGTAACAGAAACGCTAAAAAGGTACTGCATGGTAAATGACGAAGCCGGCCAATTGGAATATTATGAAGATGGCAAATTAACAGGCAACGAGTGCGTGGCCATGGAATATGACACAAGTAAATATTATGTCGAGCCGGGCAAAGTATTCAGCCATTATGAACTCAGATGTCAATCGCCGGGAACTGGATTTGAACCGTGCGGTGATGTAACGGTGCCGAACAAAATTCCCGTTCCGGTATCGACCGTAATTTTGTCACCCGTATTTTCGGATTGTCCCGCTGGATATTATTGCAATGCGGGTGACCAGCAATCATGCCCGCCGGGTACTACGTCCGATGCGGGCGCGACATCCATTGACGACTGTGAAATGCGCGGCGGACCGAATGGCGTTAAATTCTGTGACAGTATTGGATGCTTTCATTTACCGGCTGGCACCGTGATCAAACCCTATCAACCGTAGCCCGCCGGCCTGGTTACTCGTGACTCGTTACTAGTTACTCGTGTCACCCTTCGCCGAGGCTTCGGGTGATAAACCCCACCCCCC
>CALXXD010000010.1 GCA_944392595.1 uncultured Alphaproteobacteria bacterium | reverse complement strand
GCCTGGTTACTCGTGACTCGTTACTAGTTACTCGTGTCACCCTTCGCCGAGGCTTCGGGTGATAAACCCCACCCCCCATCGCGCGGGGCGCGACACCCCCCGCCCCCACAACAGGGGCGGTGGGCATTGGTATGTTCCCGTCGCGGCCTAAGTTCCCCTCCGTTGGAGGGGTGGCGCGATACCGGGCCCCGCGCGACGTGTCGCGTGGGTGGTTGGGACGGGGTGGTAAGAGACTGCGGGATTAGTTACTTGCTCTCTTGTCATTCCCGCGCCCGGGGCCCCCACAAACACAAATGTGTTTGTGGGGTGGATAAGGCGGGAATAGGGTCTATTAAATTCATATCGCGGATTACAGATAAATAAAAACACAACACAGAATTATTTCCCCGATTAAATAACTAACAACAACCCAAGCCTTATTCCCGCCTGCGCGGGAATGACAAGGATGTGGAGTTACTGGTTACTTGTTACCCGTGATAGACCACCCTTCGTCAAGGCTTCGGGTGACAATTCCCCACCCCCCGTCGCGCGGGGCGCGCCACCCCCCGCCCCCACAACAGGGGCGGTGGGCATTGGTATGTTCCCGTCGCGGGCCGAGTTCCCCTCCATTGGAGGGATGACGAATATGTATGTAGGGTCGCCCGATGTCGGGGTGACGAAAGAGTGCGCAGGAATGACAAAGGAAGTATGTAATTATCCACTTTCTCTCTTGTCATCCCGTGGCCCGACCACGGGATGACGTTTTTCTTTGTATTTGTTGGGGTGGATATGGCGGGAATTGGGCTTGACAACGGATAAATTTGTGCAACAATTGTTGTAAATCGGGAGCGGGTCAGAGAGCAACAGATTAAAAACCAAAGGTGCGTTAAATGAAAAAAATTCTGGTTTCTGTGATTGCGCTGACATCGTTGGTCGGTTGTGGCGCGTATTATGATTATTACAAGGGTGGCGTGCGCTATACCCAGGATGGCCGCGATTGTATTTATTACGAGGCTGAACGTGGTCGTGATTTTTCTGAATCCGTTGATGGCATTGACAGCGGCAAAAAAATCGTTTATCGCAATACACGCTGTGAAGATTTGTATGCGCGTGATACTTTTGGTGCTGCGCCGCGTGCCCCGCGTCAGGTTTTGGCACCGGTTGCTGAAAAAGCGTCTTGCAATTCATGCAATGCAAAATGTGATTCTTGTGCAAAACCAGTATTGGTGCGCAGATACGTTGTTTCGCCTGCGTTTTAATCGGGTGGGCGTGAAAAGGGCGGTGCAAATTTTGCACCGCTTTTTTATGTGTTGATGGTGCTTGAAACATTGTAAAATTTATGGTACAATTACTGGAAAAGAAAGGGGATTTATATGAAAAGTTTGTTGAAAAAAATTGGTGTTGCAGGTTTTGTAATGCTGGCCGGGGGGGCGGCTGCGCTGGCCGCGCCGGCAGCTGGTGGTGTTGTGGCGGTAAATGCTGATGGATTGTGCGGCATTATAAACGAGATGTATGGCGTGTTCAAAATTTTGCGTACGTTGGCGTTTGTCGGTGCCGCGTTCATTATCGCTGGATGGGCGTGGGGTTATATTTCCGCCGGTAAGGGCGTAGATATGGAGGACTTGAAGAAAAAAGGTACCGGTATGCTGGTCGGGTTCGTTTTGTTATTCGGTATCGGTGTGGTGTTACAGTTCTTTATATTCTCGAACACTGGTTTGAATGCGATTGGATGTGAAGAGGTGATTTCAAAGTGGGGTATGATGTAATATTTACGGCGACCAAACGGTCGCCGTTTTTTTTATTTTATTATCAGCGCAATTTTTGTAATGCAAATTTTTGTTTGAACGCGCGTTCCATATTTTTTAATTCGCTTGCAAGATTTGATATTGATGTTCGTGAGAAATCTTGTTCGGGGGCGCGGTTTAATCTGCTTATCATTTTTATGCGTTCATTGCCCAGTTCTGTGCATGCAGTGTTCAAAAATGTATTAAATGACATATTGGGCGATGCGTCGTATTTATCGATTGCACGACGCAATGCCAGGCGGCGCGCCAATAAAGACTGGGTGCCCATGTGGTTATAAATCGAGCCCGATATTTTATAAAAATCACGAATCTTGTCCGCAGATGTAGAGTAGAAAAATGCCCGATGCAATGCGCGATTGAATGCACGCATGTCTGCGTGATTGCGGTATGCGATGCCGTTCGCAATCATATCCACGATTCCCATTTCGCCACGCTGGTATATGCGCGAGAATTTATAGCCTGTGTTATACAGGTCTTTGAATGTCGCATTTGGCATCATAAAATACAACTGTGAAAAGATGCGGTTTGGGAATTGCTTGGTTAATGACCAGCAAGCATAGCGGGTCATTTGTGCGTCTGGGGCGTCGTGTTTTATCACGCCGTCCAGGTCGTAATCATTCGTTACGGTTAATATGTGATTGTTGCAAAAATTAAAGAAATTCTTTGGGCGTTTGGCGCGCGGTATTTTATTATAATCTGTGAACATATTTGTTGATTGCACAATGTTCATTGGTAAATCGCCGTGTTTGCCCATATTGGTCGGGCCGAAAATATTGTACAGGTCTGAAAACAACCAATATTCAGTATCGTTTAACTCGGCATCATTTGGAAATAAAGACGGCGTAACATTTTCATTTGCGCGATGTTTGGATTTTTCCAATGCGTAAAACAAATTTTGTTTCGATTGTTTTATCATTTTTAATATCCCATTGTTTGTTGTTGCGGGGTGGGTGCTGTGTCGGCGCTGACCAATGAATATAACACAGACGAAATTAACAATTGGTACGGAACGTGTTGCTGTTCGGCCAACGCCTTGATACGTTCCAGAATTTGATGCGGAATGCGCATATTAATAACACTGTCTGATTTATTAAACGCACGATATGCGGCGTATTCTTTTAACAGTGCCTCGATATTCATAATGAATAATTGTTGCATTACGTTTGGCATACACAATCTCCTATACTGACAGCAATACCACAGTACTTACAACTGACTATATCATCGTATTGACAGTTGTCAATACATTTGTAATCGCAGTTATCAACACGGTTGTAATTACGGTTGTGGGGGCGGGTGTGATGGCTTTTGTATTTTGTGGTGGGCGGGTGTGCGATTTCTTGCTTTTTTGTTTTGTTGTATATAAAATTGTTCCCATACAGGAAAGGATGTTTATATGTTCAAAAAGATTTTATTAATTGTGTTGTTTGTATTTATGGCGATGCCTGGGCGTGCCGAGTTACGTGTTGATATTGTGGCAAACGCGCTGGAGCCCGTTGCGGTTGCAGTGCAAAAAATCGAAACAGTTGGCAATGTGCCCGCCAAAGATGCAGAAATGATACGCGATGTGGTGGATGCTGATTTGAAATCGACGGGACTTTTTCGAATTGTATCGCGTGATGCGTTGCCTGAATTTGTTGAAATGGGAAAAATGCCTGATTTCAAGTTGTGGTCTGCGGTGCGTGCCCAAGTATTGGTTCAGGCGAAGTTATCGGCCGAGTCCGGCGGGCGGTATAATTTGGAGTTTTATGTTTGGGATGTGGCGGGACGCGAACAAATCGAGGCTCAAAGCCTGGTGGCGTCAAAAAAATCTGTGCGGCGTTTGGCGCATATAATGGCCGATGGAATTTATGAACGTTTAACCGGCGAGGTCGGATATTTTGATACTCAAATTGTATTCATCGCGGAAACAGGACCTGTAAAGGAACGTGTGAAACGCATGGCCATCATGGACCAGGATGGTTATGGGCTGCGTTATTTGTCGGATGAGGATACTTTTGTTATGTCACCGCATTTTTCGCCCAATATGCAAACCATAGTATTTTTGTCTTTCCGTGACGATGACCCAATGGTTTGGACGCTGGATTTGGATACGGGCGAACAACGTCGTTTGGGGCAATTTGGCGGAATGAATTTCGCGCCACGGTTTTCGCCAGATGGCACAAAGGTTGCTTTGTCGCTGGTTAAAAATGGAATAACCCATATATATGAATATGACATAGAATCCAAAAAATTACGCCAATTGACATTTGGGCATTCTTTGAACGTCAGTCCGTCTTATTCGCCCGATGGTAAAAAAATGGCGTTTAATTCCGATCGCAGTGGTAATCAACAAATATATATCTTGGATTTGGAAACTGGTGATGTTGAACGTATTACGTATGGGGCAGGGCGATATGCTACGCCCGCTTGGTCGCCTGATGGGCGGTTTATTGCATTTACCAAGATGGCCGATGATACATTCTATATCGGGATTATGGATACGCGTGGGCGTAATGAAAAAATCTTGGCCGGTGGTTGGTATATGGAGGCCCCATCCTGGGCACCGGGGTCGCGTCGGTTGGTGTATTATGAAACTGAAAAATCAATCGATGGTATGGATCGTATGAGCCATATTCGCAGTGTCGATATTACCGGACAAAATATTTATGATATTCCTTTGCCGGATGGTATTTATGGGGTCGAGCCAACATGGTCGCCAAAATTGCCGTAATATTGATTGGGTGTGTTGGGGTGTTTTTTGGGCGGGCGTATGCTGTGCCGGCCGTGGTTGATTATGTTTTTGATGGTGATACGTTTGCCGCGCGTGTTTTGGTCGCAGATTCTGTTGGTGTGGATGCGCGTGTGCGGTTAAATGATGTTGATACGCCTGAAATTCATGGGGCGTGCGAGCGCGAGATTCAAATGGCGTTGCGCGCACGTGACAGAATGGCGGATTTGTTGCCCGTGGGCAGTGTGGTTGAACTGCGAAATATTAAAGATGATAAATATCTGGGGCGAATTGATGCGGATGTTTATTTGTCTGATGGGCGCAATTTATCAAAAATTTTATTGGATGAAAAATTGGGGCGTCCGTACGATGGCGGGCGTCGCGCATCGTGGTGTGAATAAATTGTTATTTATTGTATTTTCTGATACATTTACTTGGTGTGATATAACATACGATAAATTTATTGCGCGTTTGCGTAAAATGTATAACGCGCGCAAAATGGTGATTGCGCGCGATGTGAATGAACGATAAATTTTTTTTGATTAACTTTATGCACTGTGGCGGTTAATTGCATCGTATATTTCGTCCAGTGATGCAGTGGATGGTAATACTGGTTCGAACCATACGTTCGCAGTTCCGCTGCGCATGCGGCCACGTTTTGGCCAAAATTTTCCAGAATCAGTACCAACCGGCAAAATTGGCAATTTTAATTCGTGCGCTAAAAACAGCAATCCGCGCTTTAATTTGACGGGGCGGCCGGGTTTGGTGCGTGTGCCTTCGGGAAATATTATAAGAACTTTGCCGTCCATGATTTTTTTTGCGACTGCATGTGTTAATTTTTGCATGTTTGTTGCACCACGTGCGCGATTAACAGGTTGCAAACCCATACGCCAAAATGCCCAACCGTAAATCGGTATCCATAATAATTCGCGCTTAATTATGAAAAATGAATTTTTGACGTGGGTGGAAAGTATCGCAACTTCCAAAATAGACATGTGTTTCGATGCAATTATCGATTTACCATCCAATCGGATGTTGCCATTTGGGGTTGTTGGAATGCCGTTTTCTTCGCGTGGGGGATAATGAATTTTGTATTTTATCCCGGCAATAACCCGTGCCAGTACCAATACGCCCGATGCGCATGACAGTACAAAAAATCTGTTTAATTTGTCTGATATTAATCCCACCAATAATACCGGCGACCATAACACAAAATACAGTCCCAATAATATTTTGAATATAATCGTTCTGAACATTTTTATTTTCCCCTTTTTGTTTTATTATCTGTATCCTTCGTTTATTCCGAACATAGTAGCGATATATTTTATATACTCGACCGTCCATCGTTCAAGTCTTTTTGTGACCGGCATATCCGCCAATGGCACAGGACATGTCACGATTTCAGAATATGGTAATTCGCGCTGGATTAAATATTTTGCGCGGTTCATGTGATCTTCGGTTGTGATTAATACTATTCTGTCCAGACCGGTACGATTTGCAATTTCACGTATCGCCAATGCGTTTTGATATGTTGATTTTGATTCAGATTCAATCATAACACGACGCGACATATCAAAAGACGTTCGTTCGCCTGCGCCGATTATGTACAGTTCTGTATCCGGGTGTTTGCGCAATTGACGCATGGCAAATGGAATTCTGCGCATATCACCGGTCAAGACAAATATGGTGTCGTCTGGCAATATAGTGCCGCACGTGCGTGGTGCCATAGATTTGAAAACCGCACCGCCAATTACAAAGCATGTCAGTATTAATAAAGATGGTGTTAAAAATCTCATTAATTATTTTTCAAAATTTCTATTGTTGTGCGGCGGGTTATCCATATCGCAAAAATAATTATCGCAATCGGTAACATAAATAATGCAAACCATCCCCAACCCGATATACCCAACATAGCCATTAATCCAACGCGCGCGCTGTGCGCCGTGGCAATTATTAACATTAATACAGGTGCGGCAACAACAAATCCCGCCAAGCCTGCGACTGTACATATTTTTGCAATTATAAATTGCATTTGTCGGGCGACATAGTTGTCGGTCGCGCCAATCTGATTTAATATTTCCAATTCGCGGCGGTGCAGTAATGCTGTGTTGCGCGCAATGTACGAAATACAAACGCCAATCGCCCCCAGTGTCAGCAACAGTACAAATGATGCAATACCAATCATTTTCCACCCGGCCGACGTCGAACTGTGCAGCGCCGATGCGTGTGTTAGAAACCGTGCGTTATCGCCAATTTGTTTTTCAACAGATTCCAAATCGTCCGATGAATCAAATTGTAATTCATACATTTTTGGCAAATAATTTTCCAACGCGTCGCCACCGCCAGACATCCAAGGCCGCAATAAATCGTGCATTTGTTCGGTCGAGATTTCTGTGACTGTTTCGATTTTGTCTGCGTTGTTATCAATGATTTTTTTTACTGTATCAGATTTGCTTGTGTCCATAACTTGGACTGTGGCGGTTAAATCCCACTGGGTGTTCCAACGAACCACGCCCGTTCCAATCGCCAATGCAATTCCAAACGCCACCACCGCCAAAAATGTCAATAACGACATGATTGCCGTCATAAAAACAGATTGTTCGCGTACCAATAAAAATACAGTTGGTTTCTTTGCCATTATGCGTTTCCAATATCATCAAATTGTTTTGACAGTTCTGAAAAATAATTTTGGGGCTTTGGTCCGCGCCATACCTTTTGCGTGGGTTGTGGTGTGGATGATTTGTTATCGGCGCGTGCGCCCGAAAAACTGACGCGATGATTTTCCACATGGATTATTGGGAATTTATACGTGTCCATTAATTTAGTACTGTGTGTGGCCAAAATTATCGTTGTGCCAAATGTTTTGTTCATTTGGACAAATAACTCCATCAACCGAGATGCGTTTTCATCATCCAGATTTCCCGTTGGTTCGTCGGCCAATAAAATTGCAGGCTGGATAATAATCGCGCGCGCAACCGAAACACGTTGTTGTTGGCCACCCGACAAAGTTTTTGGATTTGCGTCTGCGTATTTTGCCAATCCGACCCATTCCAATACTTTAATTACCAATTTTTTTATCTTGGATTCAGGCAGTCCCCGTACGCGCAATGGTAACGCGACATTGTCAAACACAGACATGTGCGACAAAAGTGAATATTCTTGGAATACGATTGCCATTTTGTGGCGCAGCGATGCGATTTCATCGCGGGTCATTTCGTTTGTGGTGCGACCGAATAATTTAATTTGGCCACGGCACGGTTTGTGCAACTGATAAATTAATCGCAGTAAAGTTGTTTTTCCCGCACCAGATGCACCCGATAAAAAATAAAATCCGCCGGCACTGATATTAAAAGACACGTCGGATAAAACCTCGCGCCCATTATCGTATTTTGCACCCACGTTTGCAAAAGATATTGCTGTATTATTCTCCATAAGAAAAATGGTATAAAAAAAAGCCCCATCGGTCAAGCGCGCATAGAAATAAAAAATGCGCCGTGGCGCATTTTTTATTCGGTTACAACCTTGGTCGTAGAATTACGGTTTAACGCCCAAACTTCTTCGCCTGTGCCGGGATATTGTGGGCGTTCTTTGCCGTACGAAATTGTTTTTATTCTTTTCGGTTCAATGCCGTCCGCGATTAAAACGTGTGCCGCGTTACCCGCACGCAGTGCGCCCAATGCCAAATTGTATTCGGTCGAACCGCGTTCGTCACAGTGACCTTCAAGTACGACATTAATGTCTGGGTTGCGTTTCATATATAAAGATTGACGTTCCAATTCTTCGCGGGATTCATCGGTTATCACCGCCGAATCGAATGCAAAGAAAACTTTGTCGTCGTTAATGTGGCCTGTGCCCGCGCATGCCGCCAGTGTTAATGCAGCAAATGCCAATAAATATTTGTTCATTTCCATTCCTTTTCAATGTTATTTACATATATAAATTTAGCAAATTTGATAAAAAGTTGTCAATATGTGATTTTCCACTTTTTTTTATACACCAATTTATGATATAATAATGGCAAATAATAAAAGGAAGGATTATGAAAAGATATGTTTCTTTGGCCGTTTTGCTGGCTTTTGCGACGCCTGCGGTGGCGGCGCCAAGTTACTTGACGCGTATGTCTGATGGCGGGTATCGCGTTACATACGATTATACTGACAAGGCTAAAACTGGCTGGTATGTTGGTGCGCGCGCAGATTTGAATCTGTGGAGTTGGAAAAATCATTACCACATGTCCGAAAACAGAATAGAAAACCCAACAATTGCGAACACCGAAGATTTCTCGTTCGAGCCTGCGTTCGGTGGTAATGCGTTTGCAGGTTTTCGTTTCGCATATTTTTGGCGTGCCGAGTTAGAAGCCGGTTATCTGGGATATTTTGAAGATGCAGATCATATTGTTGAATACAAATTACAGATTCCATACGCAATGGCGAATTTGTATTATGATTTTACAAATGGTCTGTATTTGGGTGTTGGTGCCGGTGTGGCGATGCCGATTGAAATAATTGATATGATGGGTTTTGTCGATGGCACGGATCGTACAAATTACGGTTTCGCGCCGATGGCTGGTGTGATGTTGGGATATTCATACGAATTGGATAATAATCTGGTTTTGGATATTCGCTATCGCTTGTCGGGCATGACAGGTTGGCATCATCGTATTAATAATTTGATTGATAACGAGGGCGAGCCCTTCTGGTTCGAGAACGAAGTCGATTTCTTGTTCGATAATTCAATATCAATCGGTATCAGGTATGAATTTTAACACAAAATACTATTGACCCGATTCGCAAAAATATGTTATCATTGCGTAAGTAGAGGGAATTGATGAAACACGATTTGAAAATTTCAAGGTTGGCGGTAATTTGCGTACTGTGTGCGACTGTTTCTGGGGCATACGGTGCGTCGTCTGTGCGTTCGTTGGGCGGCAGTGGTACATACACCAGTGCGGCGGCCGCGGCGGCGGATGGTAATTCCGGTGGTGCGTCGTCTGTGCGTGGTGGATCGCTGCGTGTGTCGCCGTCGTCGAATGTGTCGGGTACGACAACATCAATTTCGACGGGCAATACGACCAGTGGTCGTGTCGCGACTTCGCCGCGTTTGTCCATTGGGCATTATCTGACGGGCGGCACATCGGTCAGCGGGGGCAGTTCGATACGCCCGATTGTACCGGGGGGCGGTTCGACATCTGGTGGTGGTTCTTCGTCTGGCGGTGATGGTGGCGATGTTGATTTGTCAGGTGTGAATCAGCGTTTGGATGCTTTGGAATCAGATGTTGATTCTTTGTTCGAGTCCCGCGATTCTATTGACGAAAGCATAACTGATTTGTGGTCGGGCAAGCAAGATATACTGACCGCGAATGATGGGCTGATTGAAATTGATTCAGATAATGTTATTTACATCAATACTGAAAATTTGGCGGACGCTATGAAGGACGCGGGTTTCAGTGCCGATGTGGATTTCCGTGTTAATGAAGGTTATATCGAATACTGGGACGGTACGACTTGGGCCCAGTTGATTGCGCTGGACGATTTGCGCGGGCCCCAGGGCGAACCCGGTGAATCCGTCACTGTCGATGAAGTTATCAATGGTATCGAAGATGATTTGCAGGCGGCGGTTAATGCCGCGGTTGCGGATGCGGTTCAGACGGCTGTTGCGGATGAAATTGCAAATGCGGATCTGGTTACAAATACAGAATTGAAGACCACGTTGGGTGGTTACGCGACCGACGAAGATTTGTCGCTTGGTTTGGCGGCCAAGGCAAATGCAGCAGATGTTTATACCAAGGCCGAGGTTTATAACAAGACCGAGGTTGATACCAAAATTTCTGACGCGACCAGCGATATTGTGGGCAGTGCGGAAATAGAACAATTCAAAACCGATGTTGCGAATTTGAAAACAACGGTTGGCGATGAGAATTCCGGTTTGGTCAAAAGTGTTAATGATTTGTCGGGCGATGTGACTGCGCTGGATGGCGAATTGGAAACTGTTTCCCAATTGGCGGGCAGTGCGGCGGCAACTGCAACCGAGGCGGCATCTGATGCGGCAAGTGCGTTAAGCGGTCTGGATAACAAGGCCGATAAATCTGAATTGGCGAATTATGTAACCAATGATGCATTAACGCAAAAGGGATATGTTACATCCAATGAAGTGTCTGGGCAAATTGCCGCGGCCACGGACAATATGGTTACGGGTGATGATTTGACGGATGCTTTGGCGAACAAGGCCGACAAAGCAACAACATTGGCCGGATATGGAATTACTGATACATACACCACGGCACAAATTGATGAAAAATTGCAAGATATCTCCGTTGGAGGTATAGAGGGGATGGAGCAAGTTTTGGCCGGCAAGCAAGACGTTGCGAACCTGGTCCAGGTTGTGTCCGAGGCTGATACAACAAAATATCCGTCTGGGGCGGCCGTATATAAAGAATTGGAAACCAAGGCAAATGCGTCCGATCTGGATACACTGGAACAGACTGTTGGACAATTGGATTCAACCATTAATGCCGATGGTACAGGTTTGGCAGATCGGATAGATGCGGCGAATACCGCGGCGTCGGCGGCGCAAACCGCGGCCGAGGAAGCGGCGCAAACCGCGGAAAGCGTGCAAGCCAGCCTGGCGTTAAAGCAGGACGTTTCCGCACGCGAGGCGACAACAATTACCAATGACGAAACGAAATATCCATCGTCTGCGGCGGTGACTGCGGCATTGGCGGGCAAGGCGGATGTGTCTGCGTTGGATGACTATGTTACGAACGATGGTCTGGCAACGGCGGTTGATGGCGCGTTGGATACAGCCGGCGTTGTGACCGATTCGAATATGTCTGAAAAGTTGGCTGATTATGCGACCAAATCAGATTTGTCCGGTTATGCGACAACTGATGCGTTGAATGCCAAGGCGGACAAAGCCACAACATTGGCGGGATATGGCATTACCGATACATATACATCGGCGCAAATTGACGATAAGTTAGAAGCCGTCACCGTTGGTGGTATGGAGGGTATGGAACAAATTCTGGCCGGCAAGCAAGATAAAAATATCCCAGGCGCGACGAATCATGTTGTGGTTACAGATGCGTCGGGCAATATTACAACGACCGCCACGATTGGTATCGACAAAGTTACAGATTTGCAAACATCTTTGGATGCCAAGGCTGATGCGACCACGGTTGATGGTTTGACCGAATCGGTTGGCGATTTGCAGACAACTATCAAGGGCGAAGATGGCACAGGTGGCCTGGTTCAGCAAATCAGTGAATTGACCACAAACGTCACGAATGTCACACAAAACGTGACGAATATCACCGAACAGGTATCCGAAATCACGAATCCTGACACTGGTGTTCAATCCCAGATTACGAACATTACCAATATAATTGGGAATGACGAATCGGGATTGGTTGCCGATGTTGCCGATGCCAAGGCGGCGGCAGAGAAGGCAAGCCAAGATGTGGCCGGGAAACAGGACGCTTTGACCGCCGAACAACTGAAGGCCGTGAATTCGGGCATTACCGCGGAAAAGGTTTCTGTATACGACGGCTATGCCGATACTATCGCGGGCAAGCAGGATGCGTTGGGATACACCGCCGAAAATGCCGTGAACAAGACCGACGATATGACGGCGGATGCCGGATCCACGACCAAATATCCGACGGTTCACGCAGTCGAGGCATATGTCACCAACACTGTGGCCGAGGGGGTGAATATTAACACCGACCAAATCGATGACGGTGCGATTACAAAACCGAAATTGCACCAGGATTTGCAGGACGAAATCGAGGGTAAAGAAGACAAGGCGAATCTGAAAGCGTTGGCGTACAAAGAGCAAATCAAAGATGCCGATGTTGCGGCCGATGCGGCAATTTCGAAATCTAAATTGGCGACTGATGTGCAAAACGCG
The DNA here is from genome assembly GCA_944392595.1 of uncultured Alphaproteobacteria bacterium. Lineage (GTDB taxonomy): Bacteria > Pseudomonadota > Alphaproteobacteria > Rs-D84 > Rs-D84 > Enterousia. Next base: position 6,172 of record CALXXD010000010.1, on the reverse strand, counting down.
TTGGATAACGCAGCAAACGCAGTGGCCGCGCCGGCGGGCGAAAAACCAGTGAACAGCGTACTGGGCACGGATGGCGATGGCAATCCAGTGTGGTATGAAATCGTAACGGATTAAAGGAAAGAAAGAATGAAAAAATCAAATATCGCATTTTCTGGATTTATGGCGGCAATTTTGGTCAGTGTAGGCGCGGCCAACGCTGTGACAACGCAAATCGCCAGCAAACAGTATGTTGATAATAAAGTTGGCTCGGTACAAGAAAGCGTCACCCAGGTTCAAAATCAATACACCACGATTAATGAAACCGTGACGCAGTTGGGTGATACTATTAATAATGAAGAATCTGGTTTGACCCAGCAGATTACAAACATCACGCAACAGATTGGCGACAGCAGTGCCGGCCTGGTCAAAGATATTAACGATGCCAAAACAACGGCGGAAAGCGCCAAGCAAACAGCCGAAAGTGCGAAAAGTGCAACCGAGGCATTGGGCGCGACCGTTGGTAATGCGGAATCTGGCCTGGTCAAAGATGTGACGGATTTAAAGGGTCAGGTTGGCACGCTGGATTCAGAAATGGATTCCAAGTTGGACAGCGCGACCGCCGCGACAACGTACGAGGTTTTAACAAACAAGGCGGCTGAAATCAACGAAGGTAATCAAACATCGCCAACAGCATATCCGTCAGTGGGCGCAATCGTTCAATGGACTAATAAAAAGATTGCTGATTTATCCGATACCGGATTGCCTGTAAATCCTGGTAATATCAATGACGGAACAATTTCTGGCAGTAAATTGGAAAATGGCGCGGTCACAACTGATAAAATCGGGGCGGACGCTGTTAATGGCGACAAAATTGCCGATGATTCCATTGGTGCCGAGCATATCAAAGATGGCGCGGTTAATTCCGACGCGATTGCCGATGGCAGTGTGACCGGCACAGATATTGCCGATGGTACCATTTCCGCGGGTAAGTTGGATACTGCGTTGAATGCAGAAATTGACGGCAAGGAAGATAAATCAAACAAAGCCACCGTCATTAATGCAACCAACCAGGCATCCACAGACGCATATCCGTCTGTCAAGGCCGTATACGATTGGACCACGCAACAGATTGCAAATGTTGAATTTGATCCGTCGACTGATTTGGGCACCGGGTCTGTATCTGGCGATAAAATTACCGATGGCACAATCACCGGTGATAAAATTGCCGATGACGCGATTGATGCCGATGCGATTGCAGATAATGCGGTTGGAACCGGCCAAATTCAAAATGGCGCAGTGACGGGCGATAAAATTGCGGACAGTGCGGTTGATTCCGCGGCAATTGCCGACGGCACCGTGACCGAGGCCGATTTGAACACCGACCTGGCCAGCAAGATTAATGGCAAACAGGACAAAAATGTTGGCGCGGGTAACAGCGGTAAAATCCTGACCGTGGGTGCGGACGGAAATATCACTACATCTGCCACAATTGCCCAGGCAAGGGTTGATGGATTGACAGACGCCCTGGCGGCCAAGGTTGATGATTCCGAATTGACCACAATCAACCAAACAATTGAACAGATTGAACAAAACGTCACCAACATCACCGCCCCTGATAGTGGTTTGTTGGCGAAAAAGGAAGATTCCGCGAACAAGAAAAATTCTATTACGCCTGACATTGAATCATCTGATACATATTTCCCGACGATTGGCGCAATGACGTCGTGGGTATCGTCAGAAATATCGGATTTAAGTGAATTGCCTGTTAATCCCGGTTTGATTGAAGATGGTACATTGGCGGGGTCTAAATTGAAAAACGGTGCGGTAACCAGTGAAAAAATTGCAGCGGGTGCGGTGACCACGGAAAAGATTGCGGATAACGCCGTGACATCGGATAAATTGTCTGACGATGTTGTTGCCGAAATTGATGGCAAGGCGGATTTGGCAGACGTTTATACCAGACAGCAAACAAACGATAAAATCGTTGAAATTGCTATCCAGAAGCCGTCGAACACATGTACGTCTGAATCAGATTTGTGTGTGCTGACATTGACCCGGGATAAAAAACTGGCGTGGGTGCCTGTAACTGAACCTGCAACGGCGCCGGTTGATGCTGGGCCGGTTATGGGCTCGAAAAATACCGACACAACGGTGGATTAATCGGTTCCGCGGCCCAACAAGGAAATTTGAAAACTAAATAAAAACAAAAAAAACAAACAAAAGAACAAACAAAACAAAAAAACAAAAGAAAGAAAGGAAAGGAAAAATGAAAAAATTAACAGCAGGCATTTTTGCAACATTATTGGCCGTGGTTTCGGCCGATGGGGCATATGCCGCAATCGCATCCAAGGGATACGTCGATGACAAAGTTGGCGAAGTACAAACCGCCGTTACCGAAGTAGAGGGTGATGTTTCCACATTACAAACCACTGTTGCGGGCAAGGCGGATTCTTCAACCGTTACCACATTGGCTGGACGTGTCACCACGGCCGAGGGCGAAATTGACGCATTGCAAAGCGAAGTTAAGGGTAAACAGGACGCTTTGGGATTCACACCAGAAAATTCTGCAAATAAAACAACAACATTGTCAGGTACATCAACAAATGCACAATATCCATCTGCCAAGGCAGTATGGGATACAATCCAGGCGGAAACCGAAGGTATCGCCAGCAGTGGTGATTTGAGTGCATTAGGTACACGTGTTACCACCGCCGAAGGTGAAATTGACACATTACAAACACAGATGGCGGGCAAGCAGGATAAATTATCGCAAACCGGTAGTGCATCTCAGCCCGTATATGTTAATGCCGAAGGCAAGGTGACCGCGGGTAATACAATTCCGACTGTTACAACAAGCATCACAACAGGTCAAACGGGCGCAGCCCAGGCGGGTGCAGTTGCAGATGCTTTGGCGGACAAGGCAAATACCGCCGATTTGGGTGCTTTGGCAAAATTGAATGCCGTTGCCAGTGCGCAAATTACAGATGGCGCTGTTGCGACCGCTGATATCGCAAATAAAGCAGTAACCAAAGAAAAATTGGCCGACGAGATCGTGACATCTTTGGGCAAGGCCGACACTGCATTACAGCAGGCTAGTTTGAACGGTTATCTCACCAAAACAGCGGCTGATGCGGCGTATGCTGATATTGCAACTGAAACTACTGCACAAACCGCATTAACAAGAATTGGTACATTGACAGACCTGACAACAGAAGCCAAGACGAATACTGTCGCTGCAATCAATGAAGTAGCAGGTGAAGCGTCGGACGCACAAACAACCGCCACGGCGGCACAGAAAACAGCAAATGCAGCAATCCCGGCACCGACCGCCGCGTGTGCAGAGCCCGAGAACAAGTGTGTTCTGGTATCGTCTGGTGCGGGTAACTATTCTTGGGAAGTTATTGCACGTAATGGCGAAGGCCAATAATAGTGGCATAACAATATGTGCGGCGTGATGTCGCGTCGCACATATACAACCCAAAAAACAAAGCAGAGCAGTAGTAAATCAGATTAAACAGTTAAGTTGTTGAGATACAGACATGATGAATATCAAAGGTATTTTTGCAGTTTCACTTATCGCCATGGTCGCCATGGTCGCGGGCGCGCATACCAGTAATGCCGTTGCCGCCATCGCATCCCAGGGCTATGTCGACCAACAGGTGGGTTCTAAGTTATCCAGCATATCTGGCTCAACCACTGGTTCGGGAAATGTGGTGACCGTTGTTTCGGCGTCGGGTTCGACTGTTTCCGTAAAAAAGGATATAACCGCGGAAGAAACCAAAAATAAAGTGAAGTCTGTGCGTGCCGCGGCCAGTGCGACTGATACGGCATATCCATCTGAAAAGGCAGTTGCCACCGCTTTGGCGACCAAGGCGAATACGTCCGCATTGTCCGGGTATGCGACAACAACAGCGTTGGGTGTAGTAGAGGACAAGGCTGAAGCGGCGCAATCTGCCGCCAGTGCAGCCCAGACCGCTGCCGATGATGCGGCCGATGCCGCCGCCGCCGCACAAAGCACGGCCAGTGGCAAGTTATCCAGCATATCTGGCTCAACCACTGGTTCGGGAAATGTGGTGACCGTTGTTTCGGCGTCGGGTTCGACTGTTTCCGTAAAAAAGGATATAACCGCAGAAGAAACCAAAAATAAAGTGACAAGTACGAATTATGCTGCGAATGTATCGAATGATACGAAATATCCAACAGTCAAGGCTGTTGCCGATGCAATTGCCGATGTCGAGGAAAAAATACCAGCCGCGATTAAGGTTGATTCTGCTTTAAGTCCGACCAGTACGAATCCTGTTCAGAACAAGGTGATTAACACTGCTTTGAATGGCAAGGAAGTTACGTCGAACAAGGTGACAAGTACGAATTATGATGCGAATGTATCGAGTGATACGAAATATCCAACGGTCAAGGCTGTTGCCGATGCAATTGCCGATGTAGAAGAAAAAATCCCAGCCAAGATTACGGTTGATTCTGCTTTAAGTTCGACCAGTACGAATCCTGTTCAGAACAAGGTGATTAATACTGCTTTGAGTGGCAAAGTCACCATTGCCCAAGGTTCGGGCGCAGTCAATAAAGCGGTTATTACAAATTCGTCTGGCAATATTATAACTGGGCAAATTGCGTCGGGTATGATTGCCGATGACGCCGTGACGACCGCGAAATTGGCGGCGGGTGCGGTTGCAAATGATAATTTGGCAAATAGTGCGGTGACGTCTGCGAAAATTGCAGATGGCACAATCGTAAATGCTGATATTGCAGCAGACGCAAAGATTGCGACATCTAAGATTTCTGGGTTGGGGACGTTGGCGACCAAAAACGCGGTTACCAGTGCTGAAATTACCGACGGTACAATAACCAATGCTGATATTGCAGAAAACGCAGAGATTGAGGCATCTAAGATTTCTGGGTTGGCAGATGTGGCAACCAGTGGTTTGTATGGTGATTTGACAGGCACGCCAACAATTCCGACGGTAAATAATGCAACTTTGACCATTCAGAAAAATGGCTCAACGGTTGACACGTTTACGGCAAATGCGTCTGCGAACAAGACGATTAATATCACTGTGCCGACCCAAACCAGTCAATTGACCAACAATAGTGGGTTTATTACCGCGGACGATTTGCCAGTTGCAACCGCCAATACGTTGGGTGGTGTGAAATCCGGTGGTTATATTACTGTGGATACCAGTGGCGCCGTGACTGTGAATATGGCCAAGACCGCGACAAACGCCAAAAATGCAGTCAGTGCGACAAATGACGCAGAAGGGAACGATATTATATCAACATATGCGACCAAGTCGCAAATAACCGCACTGGACAGCACATCGACCGGCACCGGTGCCGTGGTGACGGGTGTGTCCCAGACGGACGGCAAGGTTACTGTTACCAAGGGCAATGTTGAGATTCCGTATGGGGGTCAGGATGCCACGAGTTATGTAAGTATTTGGGTTGAATAAAAAATCCCGCAGTATTTATTCCCGCGCCACGGCGCGGGATTTTATTACCGTCGCGGGACTTTATTCCGCGACGGGGCGAGGGGGGGGAGTTTCTCTCTGTTGGGGTAGTTATTATTTTCCCACCCCCCGTCGCGCAAAGCGCGCCACCCCCCGCCCAGGTTCCACCCACGCGACACGTCGCGCGGGCCCCGGGGGCGGTGGGCATTATTGGTTACTAGTTACTCGTAACTCGTAATTCGTGATAGACCACCCTTCGCCAAGGGTTTGGGTGATAAGTCCCCACCCCCCGTCGCGCAAAGCGCGCCACCCCCCGCCAAAGGCGGTGGGCATTCGGGAGCGGCTATCTTGTCGCTAATCACTGTTTGTGTGGGGCCCGGGGGCGGTGGGCATTCGGGTGTGGTGATGTTCGGGTACTCTCTGTCCCTGTCATTCCCGCGCAGGCGGGAATAGGGTCTATTAAATTTGTATCGCAGATTGTGTAATAATAAAAACACAACACAGAATTATTCCCCAAATTAAATAACTAATAACAACCCAAGCCCTATTCCCGCCTTCGCGGGAATGACAAAGAGTTTGTTGCATTGCGGATCGGGGTGCGGGAATGACAGAATGTTTGTTGTGCTGGGGACCGGGGGCGGTGGGCATTATTGGTTACTAGTTACTCGTAACTCGTTACTCGTGATAGACCACCCTTCGCCAAGGGTTTGGGTGATAAGTCCCCACCCCCCGTC
>CALXXD010000009.1 GCA_944392595.1 uncultured Alphaproteobacteria bacterium | reverse complement strand
TATTATAACATAAATGAATAAAAATTGCAAATTTATTGGTCGCGCCAAGTAACCAAATCAAACAATGCGTCAATTGCCGCACGCAGGTTTTCGTCGGAAAAGAACTGGTCGCGCTGTTGTGGTGAAGTATTATGTGTGGCGTCTTCGAAGTGCGGAATATATTTTTGAACCGCGAATTTTTTCACACCGCGATTATGCAAATCATTTGCAATTTCCATTAAATCCATTTTTGTGACAAATCGCGGGTCGCACGTGGTGCGAACTTCATAATCTTTGCCGGTGGATTGCCAAATTTCCAGGCTGCGAATCATGTGGTCGTGCGCGATATTTTGCCCCGCCAATTCGCCGTATTTATTACGCGTGGCCTTGTAATCCAGACCAATCCAATCAACAACATCGGCCGCACGTGCCAATGTATCGGGATAAAATCCATTTGTGTGTAACCCGATGGCAAAACCCAAATCGCGCACACGGCGCATATAATCGATTAACGCATCGCCCTGCATCAAGGCCTCGCCCCCAGAAAAAACGACGGCTTCGAGTTTGCCAACGCGGGATTTCAGCCAATCAAAAACTTTTTCTGGGTCATATTCGCCATCGCGAACGTTCAACAGATTGGGGTTAGAGCAGTATGCACATCGCAACGGACACCCGGTTAAAAACAGCACCGCCGCCAATTTACCCGGATAATCGATTGTTGTAAATGATACCAATCCCCCAATCTGGACGTCTTTCATAATTTATGCAGCCTTTTTCAACAATTCACTGTGACGCTGGCCAGTGGTCAGACAATTTGATTCTGTAAATGTTTTACGTTCGCAGAATTCAGAATATTTTCCAATGTTAAAATTGGACACAGGTCTGTAAAATCCCATTGAACGAGAAAATACTTCGCATTGTGTTCTTTGTGTGTCTGACATATTTCTTCCTCCCTTTTTTTCTTTTGTTTTTTTGTTATTTTATTGTGAAACTTTGTCCGTGTCTGCGTTTTGATTCGCAGCAATTTCAGCGTCGCATTTTGGACAAAACTCGTGCCGGCCGGGCAAATACCCGTGTTTCGGACAAATCGAGAACGTCGGCGTCAGCGTCATGTACGGAATCTTGTAATTTTCGAAAATCGTACGAACGATTTTTTCCGCCGCCGCCCCACTGGATACAGGTTCGCCCATATACAAGTGCAACATTGTGCCGCCTGTGTATTTGCGCTGTAATTCTTCTTGGTGTTCCAGTGCAACGAACGGATCGTCGGTGTAATTCACAGGCAACTGGGTCGAATTTGTGTAATATGGCGCATCGTGCGTGCCGGCCGTGATAATGTCTGGGAAATTTTTCACATCGGTTTTTGCAAATCGATACGAGCAGCCCTCGGCTGGGGTGGCCTCCAAATTATACAGGTTGCCGGTTTGTTCCTGGAACGTGGCCAGGTTTTCACGGATGAAATCCATCAAATCCAGCACCAATTTTTTGCCCATCGGCGTCGCTATATTTTCACGATCGTTGGTAAAGTTACGCACCATTTCGTTCGCACCATTTACACCAATGGTCGAAAAATGATGATCCCAATTGCCCAAATAACGACGTGTAAATGGATACAGCCCGCGTTCCATATTCTTGGTAATTATGCGGCGTTTGATTTCCAGTGAATCACGTGCCAAATCCAACAAACGTTTTAATTCGCGGAATAAACCGTCGCGGTCGCCCTTGTGCGTATATCCCAAACGCGCCAAGTTAATTGTTACCACGCCAATCGAACCTGTTTTTTCCGCAGAACCAAACAGTCCGCCACCGCGCTTTAACAATTCACGCACGTCCAAACGCAACCGACAGCACATTGAACGCACATCGGTTGGATTCAAATCCGAATTCAAGAAATTCTGGAAATTCGGGGTTCCATATTTTGCCGCCAAATCAAACAGCGGTTTAACATTCGGGTGTTCCCATGGGAAATCCTTGGTAATATTATACGTTGGGATTGGGAACGTAAATGGTCGGCCCAGCGCGTCGCCTTCGGTCATAACCTCGAGAAACGCTTTGTTAATCATATCCATTTCGGTCTGCAAATCGCCGTATGTGAAATCGACCTGTTTTTTGCCGATAAATGGATGTTGAGATTTCAAATCTTCGGGGCATGTCCAATCAAATGTAAAGTTAATAAACGGTGTCTGGGTTCCCCAACGACACGGCACAGCGCAATTAAACACCAATGTCTGCATCGCGTTTTTAACGTCAGCGTAACTCATATTATCAACACGAACGTATGGCGCCAAATATGTATCGACAGACGAAAACGCCTGGGCGCCGGCGAATTCATTTTGCAGCGTGCCCAAGAAATTTACCATGTGCGAAATTGCCGTCGCCATGTGTTTGGCCGGCGCACATTGTAAAAATCCAGGAACACCATTAAATCCTTCGTACAATAATTCACGCAATGACCAACCCGCACAATACCCCGTCAGCCATCCCAAATCATGAATGTGAATGGATGCGTTTTTGTGCGCTTCGGCAACCTCACGCGGGTACAGGTTCAACCAATATTCCGCCGTCACACGTTCAGACGTGCGCAAAATCAGCCCGCCAATCGAATATCCAATATTTGCGTTTTCCTTGATACGCCAATTTGTCCCACCGACATAGCCTTCGATAACTTCGACCGCATCGACGTAAGAATCACGGATTTCAGTCCGCTTTTGACGATATATAATATAAGATTCCGCAGTTTTATATGCACGTGCGTCCATCAATGATTCGATAACCGATTCTTGGACATCTTCGACCGTTGGGGTTGCGTCCATAAACTTGTTTTCCAATTTAGTCAATGTCGCACGCGTAATATCAACAATTTTGTCATCAGCCATTTCGTGCGTGACGGCAACGGCCTTTTTAATGGCATCAAAAATCTTTTTCGAATCAAACGGTACAGTTTCCCCAGAACGTTTCTGGACCACACGCAGGCGCGTATTAAGTGTCGGAATAATCTGTATTTTGTTATCGTTTTCTGGTACTGACATTGTTATACCCCAATATTACAAAATTATCAATATATAGTGGTTATTTTTGCTGTTCTGTAACAATATATAGTATTGACATATTTTCAGCAATACATAAAAAGTAAAAATTTTTTTATTTTTTACTTTACTTTTTAAAAAGGGGATTTTCTGCGGGGTTGATGTGACAGGCTTTGTTATTGTTTAAATACCAAAGTGATTTTTGTGTCAATAAATTCATATTTTTTATTAAAAAACTGATTCGTTTTTTAATAAAAAATACAAAATATGGGATTAAATTTACGAATCAGCAACTATATATTGACAAAAGTATTCATAATCATGTCTTTTTGGCAATTTTTTATAAATCATGTCGCGAATCATAAAATAGGTTGTTATTCCACACAAAAAACGTATATAGTTATGTATGAATATGTGAAATAATTCACATATAAAACACAAGAGAATATTGATGATAAAAAACATATACGAAATGCTGCAAAACGTTTGCACGCAAAACAAGGACAAGATTTTCTTTGTTCGTCAAAATGAAACCTATGCCGATTTGTTGCGCCGTGTAAAGCAACGCGCCGTGTTGTTGGCGAAAAAATTCGGCATCAAACGCGGGGATACTGTTGCGATTTTATCGGGAAATACGCCTGATTTTATTCGCACTTATTTCGCCATTGTGTCCCAGGGCGCACGCGCGTTGATGCTGGACACCGGATTAAACAAGACCGAACATATTAATATGATGCGTCGCACAAAATGCAAACTGGCATTGGCGCAACGTGAATATTTTATTACTGGGCGGGGGGTGCCGAAAATGGTGGATATCGAATCAATCGACGACACAGACGCGCGCGAATTTCGCGCAGCCCCCGCCGTGCGTGATGATATTGCGATGTTATCTTTTACATCTGGTTCCACCGGCAATCCAAAGGTTGTTGGATTAACGCATGATAATATTATATCGTTGGGGGATGGCGCAATGTTTTACAGCCCTGTTATTCACCCTGGATATACTTTTTATGGTTTTTTACCGCTGTATCACATATATGGCGTTGTGATTAACATCATTGCGCCGCTGGTGTTGCGCGGGAAATTGCTGTTACAGCCTGTGTTAAATCCGCGTGAATTTTTGGCGGATTTCCAAAAGTACAAGCCCCAGGTTATTCCCGCTGTGCCACGAATCTGGGAAACGTTTTACAAAAAAATCGTCGCAACCGCCAAAGAAAAGCATGTTTATACATTGATGCGCATGGTTGTGTCCATGCGGCACGTGCTGCGCGCGGTTGGATTGGGGGCAATTGTAAATAAAGTAACCAAGCCTGTGCATGATTTGTTCGGTGGTAATACCAAGGTGTTGGTGTCCGCTGGCGCAACGTTAAAGCCAACTATTCGCAAGTTCTTTGAAAGTATGGGGTTCGCAGTCGGCGATTGTTATGGATTAACCGAAACAACGGGGCCCGCCAATTTTAACTTTGCGTTTCGATTGCCGGATGGTTCGATGCACTATGCAGGGCCATTGCCGGGCAATGAAATCGAAATTCATAATCCCGACAAAAATGGAATCGGCGAAATATGGGTGCGCGGGAAACTGGTTATGCCGGGGTATATTGATAACGATGCGGCCAACGCGGAAGTATTCGAAAACGGTTGGTTCAAAACCGGCGATTTGGGAAAACTGGATCGGCGGGGGCGTCTGGTTGTAAAGGGGCGAAAAAAACAAGTGATTGTTTTGGACAGTGGTAAAAACGTATATCCCGACGAGTTAGAGGATTTATATATGCAAAATCCTGAAATTTTGGCGGCGGCGGTGTTTGAATACGTTATCAAGGGTAAAACTGTGCCATTTGCGGTGTTCCAGGTTGCACCCGGCACAACCGCTGCGCGCGTGACGACGTTGGTCAAAGCGTCGAATCTGAAAATCGCGCCGTATAAATGGGTGCGCAATTTTGCAATTACAGAACAAGAATTGCCACAAACATCCGCGCGCAAAATTAAAAACTTTGCGGTGCGTGAATTGCTGGACGCGGGGCATTTTACACGCGCAAATGCCTAAGCGGGGTAATAACAGTGTGTCATATTGACACACTGTTGCTTTATCACTATATATCACAGGGAACAGAACGGGGGCGTTATGGCAAAAGTTTTCAAAATTGGCGATATGATTAAAAAAGTAGATTCTGAAATAAGCAAACTGGATGCCGAGATAGGCGATTTAGAAGATTATATCCATCGCAACGCTTCATCCGATCCAGCGGCGGTCAGGGAAACCCGTGGGGAAATCCACGAAATCCGACTGGAAAGATCGTACCATAGCCGCATTAAAGAAAAATTGGAAAAGATAAACAATATGGGTCAAAAAAAAGATTTCTTGTTTGGTCGCGCACGAATTAACAGATTAATACAAGAACGCGATTTATTACAGCAACATTTGGATGCACTGGATGATAAAATCGATGCATGCAATATAAATGCTGATGCCAATGTTTATGATGCAAAACAGTGCAGCGATTACGAACGTGACGCCGACAAATTCGCCGCAGAGCGCGAACGAATTGCGGCTGACATTGCTGTGTTGGACAAACGATTAAAAATATTAACGCGATAAAAAATGCGCCAACGGCGCATTTTTATTTACAAATTGCTGTGTATGGCGACAGTGATTTTTCGTTATCTATTTCGCCATCGCCGCAATCCAGGCAGTTAAATTTTCGATTCTGGGAATGCGCCGCATCAAACGGAACACGATAACCCGATATTTCAGTAACATTATTAACATACGATGTATTCGGAAAACCAAAATAAATCCCACGCGATGGGCCGCGACAATCGTCCAAATTCCCGGGATAACATGACGGATTATTTATCTTTGACGGGTCTGGCACACAAACAGATACACAAGTATCTGGGTTGGTTATCATACGTTCGCAGTCTGTACATGATGTGGATGGTACGCGCGCAGTCGTTCCAACAGGGCCAAAAATGATGCCGCTGGATACAGTATCGCATTTTTTTGCCGCCACCGTTTCATTCGGATCAACAACGCATTCCCATTCCAACGTGGAATAATTTAACCGCGCGGTCATGCCAGCCGGACATGCTTTTTCAGGAAATGGATTTACACACTCCCATACACTATCAACCAAAACCGCTGTTTGCTGCTCGGCACACAGGGGCTTTTTAGATTCGTCGGCAACGCATGCCATTAATTCCGAATCCCATATCATATCGCCACCACAATCTGTTTTCGTGTTGTATCCGATACATTGCCAACGACCAAATCTGTATGTTTTTATCGTGCCGATGGGGCATATCACATCCGTTTGCACAGGCGCGCTGAACACAGTTTCTTCATCGGGTATTTCATATTGGGTAAAATAAACCAACTGGCCATTTTGCAGCCCCATTTCATCAATAATAGCATCCGGAACAACACGCGCACTGGATGCGCCGCCAACCATTATTTTACCATCCAAAAATATTCCAAACGTCCCAGCATCTGGGAATGATTCTTCCAATATTTCCAACATATCATTATAACTGTCGTATGGGATGGCGGCGGATGCAGTAATAATATAACTGTATTCTGGGCGACTATTGCGCATAATTTCACAATCGGTTATTCGCATACCTGCATTCAGACATAAAAACTGGCTTTGTATTCCATGTTGCGCAACACATACGTCATTAAATTCAGTGCCATTTATTTGTGCGTTATGTTTTGCGGATGCACATTGCGCAATTGCCCGCATATCTGATCGATTGATTGCATATTCAGTTTCTTGTTCGGTAACGCGTTGGCTGGGGCTGGAAATCATATAAAATCCGACCATGAATATGGCAACCAAAATCATCATAAAAATATTCATCTTTCCCCCTTGCGATTTATTAAAACTCTATGTAATATAAGGATAAAAAGCAACAGGAAAAAACAAACGATTATTCCCAAATGAAAAAATATATGATTTTTTTGTTATTGGCCGGGTGTGGGTTTCAACCCATGTATTCCCAGCGCGATACAGATATATATGTCGCACCCATAAGTGGCATAAACGGAATCGAATTACGCAATGATTTGAATGCTAAATTTGGTGGTGTTCGTGATGCATCTGCGACATATACGTTAAAAATAAATCTGCATGCCCCGATCACACAGTACAAAGCATTGGAATCAACCGGTGATGCCACATGGCAAGAAATCGTTATGACCGCTGATTATACATTATCTGCGGGCGATGATGTTATCGTAACGGATACAGAAAGCGCGTCTGAATCATATACATTTGTGCGGTATTTGGTTGCGGCGAATGCATCGTACAATAACGCGATTCAAAATACCATCGGTGTGTTGGCTGATAAAATCAGTACCCGCGTCATCACCGAAACGTACAGATACGAACAAAATTCAAGTGCATCTGATAAATAATGAAATGGAAAGAATCTGATTTTAACAGCGGTATTGAAAGCGTGCGCGCGGTATTGATATATGGCCCCGATGCAGGCCAGGTCGATGAATACTGTGACCGTGCGATTGAAAAATTGGGAATTGAAAAAGATAATCTGTTTGCGCTGGATTCCGATGAATTACGCGAAAAGCAAGATGCTTTGTTCGCTGAAAGTTGCAGTCCGTCTATGTTCGGCGGGCGCAAAATGGTGATTATATCCAACGCAGGTGACAGCGATGCCGCGCTGGTGACAGATTTGGTAACACATTCGGGGCTGTGTGCAACGGTTATAATCGCTGCGGGTGATTTGCGTGCGGGTGGCGGATTACGTTCTTTGTTTGAATCGGGCGATAATTTGGCGGCTTTGCCGTGCTATACCGATGATGCGCGCGCGTTGGCCACATTAATACGGCGCGAATTATCCGCCGATGCAGGCATTCAACAAATTACACCCGATGCAATGGCATATATGACGTCTCACCTGGGGGGCGATCGCGGTATTACGCGCGGTTTTTTGGCAAAAATTGCTCTGTACGTTAATGATAAAAAAACAGTCGAACTGGATGACGTGGAAAAATGCTTGCCTGATACAGGCGCATCAAATATGGATGATTATCTGTATTCTTTGACCGCGGGACATATCCAGCAAACAATGACTGCACTGGACAGATTAATGTATGACGGGGTTGATGCAAATATGCTGGTGCGGATGCTGGATATTCATTTCAAGCGATTAATGACTGCGGTTGTCGAAGGGCAATTGCCGCGATTGTTTTGGAAAGTGGCTGACAAGTTTAACCAGGCAATTAAAATCTGGCACGAAGATGAAATTGTTGGCGTGTTGCAAAGATTAAATGAATTGGAATTACAAATCAGAACCACGGGTATGCCGGGCGAAATACTGTTGCGCGATTTTTCGTTAAAACTTGCGATGCGCGCGGCAAAAATGGCTGTTAAACGAAGGAAGTAAAAAATGTTGGCATCTGTGTATGCACCAAAAGATTTCAAAAGACTGCGCGTCGTTGGCGATTTAGTTGCACGATGCTTTGATTACATTACACCGCACATTCACGCGGGCGTATCAACCGGCGAAATAGACAGAATGGTGGCTGAATTTTTACGCGAAAATGGCGCACGTTCGTCTGATTTGGGATACCAAGGTTACCCAAAAAGCATTTGTACATCTGTCAATGACGTAATCGTGCATGGCATCCCCAGCGATGAAGTTATATTAAAAGATGGCGATATAGTAAATGTTGATTTAACGGCTGAATACAAAGGATTCCACGGCGACGCATCACGTATGTTTATGATTGGCAATGTTGCGCCACGCGCACGCGAATTGGTGCAAACATGTCAAGATGCGCTGAATTCTGCAATCGCGGTGTGCGGGCCGGGCGTGCCTTTGTCTGAAATTGGAAAAACAATCGAGGCCGTCGTTAAACCACACGGATTTTCAATATCACGCGATTTTGTTGGCCATGGCATTGGCAAAGTTATGCACGATGACCCCCAGATATTTCATTTCTATGATAAAATGTGGGACAAAGTAAAAATGGTTCCCGGATTGGTTTTTACAATCGAACCGATGATAAATACAGGTCGCCCCGAATGCAAAATCGATGCCGACGGATGGACCGCACGTACGATTGATGGCGGGCTGTCCGCGCAATGGGAACATACATTGGGGATTACCGAAGACGGCGTTATAATATTTACTGAAAAAATGTCTGAATGAACAAATGGAAAACCAAAACAAGAAAGATTTATCTTTTCATGTTGGTCACCGCGAACGTTTGCGTCAAAAGTTTCTGGACGGGCATTTGGCGGACTATGAATTATTGGAATTACTGTTAAGTTTCGCGATTCCGCGTCGTGACGTACGCCCGTTGGCACGTGGATTAATGCAGAAATTCGGCGGTCTGTATCCGATTATAACCGCGCCAATTGAACAATTGACGGATTACCCTGGTTTGGGGCGAAATACCGCGATTTTTATTAAATCAATTCACAAAATTATGCTGAATTCATACAAGTGCGATTTGGGAAAACAAAAGATATTCCATAATGACAAGAATTTAACAAATTATTGTATATTGTTGGTTGGTGGGAAACCTTTTGAAGAATTTCATATTCTGTATTTGGGTGACAATTATCAATTATTGGCCGATGATTTGCACAGCCGTGGCACGATTGATTGGGCGGCTGTATATCCACGCGAAATATTAAAGCGCGCGTTGGAATTAAATGCACAATCTGTTTTAATGTTGCATAATCATCCGACGCCGAACGTAACTTTTTCAGAACAAGATATTGCGGTAACCGAAGAAGTTGAAAAATTATTACTGCCGGTTGGCATCAGGTTACACGACCATTACCTGGTAACGGGCGGAATTGTATATTCTGCGCGAAATATGTTTTTATTAAAACAAATCAACGACGTTACAGATAACTTTTAAGTCTGTCGGCGCGGATGCGGTTAAACCGTCGTTATACATCGTATAAACCGTGCGTCGCGCCATCGTTGGCGTTGTCCATGTTTCAGACCAATCACGCGAAATCTTAATCACACGAAATTCAGGCCGAAATACAAACTGTAATTTTTGCAAAGAACATTCTGCGCCTTCGGTCGTGCGAAATCCATCGGGCGTTATATCAACATATTCGCCATTTTGATTTAATTCGATTTTATATTCATAATAAAAATGATCTGTGCCATTTTCGTTACGCGTGCGCGTTATTCTGTCGATACGGCCGTCTGAATTTATATCAACATCAAATACTGCACGTTCAGACACCCCCGCCCCAAATTCATCCAAAGGATATGTTTTGATAAAATCTGGATTGGTCAGACCATCTGAAAATTCGCCCGTGTTGTCAGATATAACCCGCCCCGGTGTTGTGGATGGAATTTCCATATTTGTTGGTGATTGCACACCGCCCGTGCGCCCCAAACGCGGCACTGGGCCACCGGCCAAGATATAAATCAGCACACCGATTATCACAAACATGATAATCAATAAAATATTAAAAAACATATTGCCCGATTGTTGTTTTTGCATAACACGCCCCCAAAATTTATATTTTCACAATGTTACCAGGTTGCCAACCTTCGACCGTACGGATGGCATTGGCCAAAGAATCCAATTCTGCTGGTGTTAAATCTTTTATAAATCTGTTTAGCGACAGTCCCGTTAATTTTTGAACATTTGTATGATATGCAGATGTATTATTTTCAGACGGCGGTGCCCATCGGCTGATTGCGCCGGCAATTGTTAAATTTCTGTAACTTTTCGCATTCAGCAATGATGTTATTGCACGCATTCCGGTGGCTTCGTCCGGGAATACGGCAAAGCCGCCCGCCTGGCCAATTGCGCCTGCGCGACGTGTGAATTCAGAATACCGTATGTTGCCGGGGTTATTATTTCGCCACGACCGCGTTCCATTCATTTTTTTGTATTTCGAACCGTCTGGATTTGTATATATAACGTCTTTGCCACTTTCCGCGGCAGATACCGCAACCCCCGTAACAGATTGCGATGGTGTTGGGAAATATGTGTTATCATCTTCGGATACTGAAACAGTTTCGACAACGGGGGGTATGTCGGATGTGGCCAATGGTGCTTCTGAGTACGGAACGATGCCGGAATCATATATGTCCCAATTTTCATAAAAATTAAATTCGTCATATTCAGATAACTTGGCATTACGCATATCCATTAATTGATTTAATTCATCAAACGATACACGTATGGTGCGGCATCCGCGGGCAAATAAATCGTCGCCCCATATTAAATTTACAATCGGCAAAACCGCCGACACCGTCCCCAGCATAATGATTAAGTTACGAATATTTGTAAAATAATCGCTTTTTGCGCCACGAATTAACGTAATTGCCCAACCAAACAAAAACAAGAAAGTTATACAGGTAATAATTACCCAGGCGTATTGCAAAAAAGTTTCAAAACTGCGTAGGATGCATGACGGATCTTCCAGATATAAATACGCACTGTCCGCCCCCAGGATATTAAATCCAGCGTTTTGCAATAATCGTGTGACGTCCAGTGTATTCATTTGTGTTCATATATGGGCCTATTTCTTTGACGCGGCGCGCGTAAAAAATCCTGGCATGGAAAAATCATCGTCATTTGCGGCAACGCCCGCCCATCCAAACAAATCGCCCATCAATCCGGTATCATCCCGTTTTGCCTTTTTAAATGGCAATATATTTTTCAATTTTCCGATTTTGCTGTGCGTATCGGACTTTACAGGTTCGGGGATTTTATCTTGGTTTTCGGCAAATTCAGCCGCCAACTGTTCCAATGTTGCGTCTGAATCGCTGTCCAGCATATCCGTGTCCAAGGATTCATCAGATGCGTCATTTGGGATTTCAATTTCTGTATCGATTTCCGTATCGGTTTCCTCCACAGCATCTTCGCGCAAAGGTGTCATACTTTCCAGTAACTGTTCCAGTGTTTTTTCCATTGGTTGTTCAGGCGCATCTTCGGTAATCATATCAACGATTGCGGTTTCGGTTTCTTCATCTGACATATCCGCATCGTCGTTGTCGGGGATTTCATCAACAACCTCGGGCGTTATGACGGTGTCTGAATCTGTGGCATCATCTTGGGGCGCATCAGACTGCTTGGATGCCAAAATGGATAAAATAGGAATTATTTTTGAATCAGATTCGGGGGCCTGGTCGTCAGATTTCGCCATTTCTGTTTGTTGTGGTTCGATTACGGGCGCATCTTCCGCGACGACTGACGCGCGCTTTGCGTGGGATTTGCGCACCGTTTTTTTATGTTCCTGTGCGGGTGCGACCGCCGCAATTTCGACATTGTCGTCATTTACACAATCATTTATTACGGGTTCGGATGCAGTATCTGTGGCGGGCGTCACCGTTGCCAACGCATCATCACCATCAACCGGCACGCCAAACATAACAGTGTCCGTCCCCAGGCCAAGTGTTTGTCTGACCTCTTCAAAAGCGGCACGAATATCCGCCATATTAAAAACTTCGTTTCCTGAAATATAAATGATTTTTGTCTTCATTTGAAATTCATCCCCCACTGACGGGAACATTATATCACATTTTAGTATTGAACGCATGCAAAAAATATCTTAAACTGCAAATATGTCTGATATAAAGCAACAAATTTTTAATGAATTGGATAATTTGGCGGATATGGCCGCGAAATTGCGGTCTGTGGCCATAAATGCCGGCAAACAAACGGATTTAGAAGTCGCAATTTTAACCGAGCAAGTACGCACTATGCGTGAAAAGAACGCCCGTGCGACCGATATGATAACCAGCGCAATGGATATATTAAAGAAGTTACAATGAGTGTCGTTTCCATACCTATTGTTAATAAAAATTACCCCATGGGATGCGAAGATGGGCAAGAGGGCCGTTTAATCGAACTGGGCAAAATGGTTGATATGCGTGCGCGCGAAATTTTGGATAAAATCGGGCCGCTGCCTGAAAATGCGTTACTGGCGACGTTGTGTATAGTATTGGCCGACGAAGTACATAACCGCCCCACGCCCACGGTTACTGATGCTGATTTACGCGAAATTTTGGCACGTATTCGCGAAATAAAAAATAAGTTGGCATAACGTTTTTTTCAGTTGTTATTTTTTTGCAAATGTTTTAATTTTACCTGTGTTATGAGCAAGGAAATTATCGAAAGAATTGATTCACAGCAACTGGCGGATGCTTTGTCCGAACGGTATTTGTCTTACGCGGTCAGCACGATTGTGTCACGCGCACTGCCCGATGTGCGCGACGGGTTAAAGCCTGTACACAGACGCATTTTATATTCTATGTTGCGGCAAAAATTGTCGCCATCGGCCGCGTTTCGTAAGTGCGCCACCGTGGTTGGCGATGTATTGGGTCATTATCACCCGCACGGGGATTCATCGGTTTATGATGCCATGGTGCGCCTGGCCCAGGATTTTTCCGTACGTTACCCATTAATTGATGGCCAGGGTAACTTCGGCAATATTGATGGCGATCCCCAGGCTGCGTATCGTTACACAGAATCTAAAATGACCGACGCCGCCATGCTGATTATGGACGGCATTGATGAAGACAGTGTCGATATGATGCCTAATTTCGATGGCACCACGGTCGAGCCTGTGGTAATGCCGGGCGCGTTTCCGAATTTGTTGGCAAATGGTGGAATGGGTATCGCCGTCGGTATGGCAACAAATATTCCAACCCACAACGTGGCCGAGGTTTGTGATGCGTTAAGTTTGGTTGTCGATAACCCAGATGCCACAACAACCCAGATTATGAAAAAACTGGTTGGACCTGATTTTCCAACCGGCGGTGTGTTAATCGATTCATTTGATACAATTGTAAAAAATTACGATTCTGGTCGCGGTGCATTCCGCATCCGCGCCAAATGGGAAATTGAAAAACTGGATCGCGGGGCCGAACAAGTTGTTATAACCGAAATCCCGTATGGAATTATCAAATCCAAGTTGGTAGAGCAAATTGCGAATTTAATCGACGCGAAAAAATTGCCACTGGTTGATGATATTTCCGATGAATCGACGACGTCTGTGCGTATTGTTATTACACCCAAAAGTCGTAATGTGCCGGCTGATAAAATGATGGCGCACTTGTTTGCGATGACGGATTTGGAATATAAATTCAATATGAATTTCAACGTAATTGATTCACGTGGCGTGCCGCGCGTTATGGGCATTGGGGACGTGTTGCGCGAATTTATCGCACACCAGAAAAATGTTTTAATACGTCGTACAAATTGGCGTTTGGGTAACATAGAACGCAGATTGGAAATTTTGGGCGGATTGTTGATTGTGTATCTGAATTTGGATCGCGTAATTGAAATTATCCGAAACGAAGATGACGCAAAATCCGTATTGATGGCCGAATTCAAATTAACTGAAATCCAGGTCGAGGCTATATTAAACACGCGCCTGCGTTCGTTGCGCAAATTGGAAGAAATGGAAATCCGGCGCGAAGATGCGGCGTTATTGGCCGAACAAAAACAATTACGCGAATTGTTGGCCAGCACCGATATGCAAAACGAACAATTAAAGGCTTGGTTCGCGGATATAAAAAAGCAATACGATAAAAAAACAACACTGGGGCGTCGGCGGACTGCGTGGGTGCCACAGACAGCCGAGATTGTCGTTAATACAGACGAATTTATCGAAAAAGAGCCGCTGACCGTGATTTTATCAACCGCCGGGTGGATTCGTGCGGCCAAGGGCACGTTGGATTTGAACAATCTGGATTTGAAATTCAAAGAAGGCGACGAATTGCAGTTTGCATTCCACGCACTTTCCACGGATAAAATCAATTTGTTCGCCAGTGGCGGTAAAATGTTCACCATTGCGGCAAATGATTTGCCGTCTGCGCGCGGGTTTGGTGAATCTGTACGTATGATGGTTGATATTGGTGCGGATGAAAATATCGTTTCTGCATTCGTTTTGGATACATCGGCCAAATATTTGTTGGTTGGGCGTCATGGGACTGGGTTTATTGTGGCCGGCGAAAATTGCCTGGCACAGACGCGTACGGGCAAACAAATCATGAATGTCGATTCAAAAAATCCTGCAATTATGTGCGTGCGCGTGACGGGCGATACGGTTGCTATGTCGGGTTCAAACGACAAATTATTGATATTCCCAACCGCCGAAATCCCAGAAATGACCCGCGGCAAAGGCGTTATTTTACAAAAATATAATGCGGAAAGAACGTACGTTTTGGATGTTATGTTCTTTAACGCGGCCGATGGGTTTGGATGGACGACTGGGCGTGGCACAACAAAGATGGACGACTGGTCGCCATGGACGGGTCGCCGCGCATCCCAGGGTCGTACTGTGCCCGTTGGATTCCCACGCAGTGGCAAATTCGGTACAAAAAATTAAGATTGTTATAAAACATTACCCCGCGCCAAAACGCGGGGTTGTTTTTGAATTTTAATCTTGAATAAATTTATTGTCGCGATATTTGGCGGGCTTTGGCGTACGTGCAATTGGGATTGTGAATATTTTTACTTTACCGTGTTGCACCCTGAACAAAAACCGCATTGTTTGACGAAATGGATTTGTGATGTAATACATCACGCGCCAAAACTTTGCACGCGGATATTTATCATACATCATACGACGCAAATCTTTGTGCAGTTTGCGCGTTGCAGAATTACGCGATTCAGCCATCGGTTTGAACCGATAATAAAATAACATTTCAGGCACACGATATATCTTTTTATTTTGCCGAAACACCATATTCATCCATAACTCGTGATCTTCCAACGCTGCATCGCAATCGTGCGAATATCCACCCGCCGCAATAAAATCAGACCGCCGCATCAATGCGGCATTTACCAGACAATTCCTGCGCGCCATGTTCATTTTTGTTGGCTGCATCATATCCATTTCTGTAAAAGCACCCGAAAATCCAACCACACGACAAGTGATAATATCGCCCCGCCCCGCGACCATTGCGCCGTACATTTTTTCCAATGCAGTGGGCACGATTATGTCGTCGCTGTCCAATGGATAAATGTATTCGCCGTGCGCAGCGGCAACGCCATTGTTACGTGCGGACACCACACCCATATTTTTCTGATTTATGATTTTAATACGACGATCGCGCCGCGCATATTTTCTTAAAATTTCCAGACTGTTATCAGTACTGCCGTCATTTATACATATTATTTCCAAATCTTTCAAAGTCTGGCCCAATACAGAATTCAAACAATCAGGCAAATATTTGGCGGAATTATACACAGGTATAATGACACTGATTAAAGGCATTCTTGTCCCCTTGTGATATTTAATTACAGCCAATTATAAATTAACGACGGATTAATTTCCAAGGAATTTTTGTATATTGTGACGCCAAACAATATGCATTAAAATCTTAATCTGAACCCCAGAGTTCAACATAGCCCGGGGGAGAGAGAAAACCGACCAAAAAAACGGCGATGGCAAATAACCCCAGCCACCGCCACATTTGGTCGCGTTAAGCGAACTTAATCATCTATATACCCGCAATTGCCGCCCGAAATTTCATATATACCGGTGTCATCACGCCACCGGTCGGTATCAGATAACAGATGGTAATTGCTTTTATTCTGAATAATAATTACACACCACTGCCTCCGGTGGGGGGGGCCCGTCACCCAAAACCTCGGCGAAGGGTGACACGAGTAACTAGTAACAAGTAACTACCTTGTCATTGCGAAGGAGTACGAACAACGTTGAAAACGTTGGCGTACGACTGTGGCAATCCAGTGCAATTTGTCTGCGGGCGAACGCCCGCAGTGCTTTTTTATTCACTGGATCGCCACGGTCGTTTCACTCCCTCGCGATGACAATGGGGACTAAGTGGCTAATCCCATACTCTCTAACCACCCCACCCCCCGTCGCGCGGGGCGCGACACCCCCCGCCCCCACAGGGTGCGGTGGGCATTGAGGTGTTCCCATTGCAGGGTAAGTTACCCTATACGAAAGGGCGAAATACGAGTTACGAGTAACTAGTAACTAGCCCCGCTGTCACGCGGTGGCGATGCCGTTCTGTTGGGCTAAGTCGTGTTCGGCTTCGCTGATTATGCGACCAAATTCTTCTGGGGAAAGATGCGCAAATAACATTACTTTGGATACAGTTATACAAGATGGCCAATGCGGCTTGCCATACTTATCAAATCTTTTGCTTTTGTTAAAGGCGGTTGCGTCCATGCCACAATGTCGCGCCAAGCCAGAACGAGTCATCCGCAGCCTGATGGCCACACGGTCTATGGCCGCCCATATAGTCGCATGATTCATCTCTCTCCCCTTTTGGTTGTGATTATATTCATATTAAATTCAATATACGGTTGTATTATACAGCAATAATCAAGTAAATGTATAGTGCTTTCTTTTCCTATTTTTTATATTCATTATTCCTTTGAAATCATGCTATAATCATACAGATAACAAGGGGAAATTATGTCTGTTAATTTATTAAATGATAAAGAACTTAACGATTACTTGATTGATCTTGTTTGGGGCGAACACGGCATGCCGATTATCTTGGACGGCCAGTCCCAAGAAAACATGATGGACGCAAATTATATCGAGCAAAATAAAGATACCATTGTTCGTTCCATTTTAACGCAGTACATGAAGCACAGAATCAGGGCTTATTTAACAGAAAGTGAAGATTACCCATTTTTAACGCCTGTATCAAAGCGTGCGGATTTGCCTGATTGGGCGACCAGGGCTTTGGACGCGGGTCAGAAAGTATATTCGTTTGATGAGGCCAAGATGACGGGGCAAATGCGCCATGATTTAACAACGATAAGGGATTTTTTATATTCTGCGGCGGAAAGTTATGTTGATAAGACAGTCATCGCGATAAAAGAAAACATACAGAAAGATAAAAAGAAATTACCCAAGGTGCGTTTGGATTATCTGAAAACCAGCAATGAATACAGCACGTTTGAAAAAACGTTGGCCCAGGCGGAAAAGTGGCACGAACGTATGGCTGAATTGGCCGCCAAGAAAGAAAAAAATGAACAGATGTACAAAGCGTCGCTTGCCGGGACGCAGTTCATTATGGATTTGCCAAACGGTATGCGTGCATATCAATTAATGACGCCCCAGGCATTGGATTTTGAAAGCGAATATATGGGGCATTGTGTTGGTCGTGGCGGATATGATAAAGATGTAACAAACGGCAGTGTAAAAATATATTCAATCAGGGACAACAACGGCGAACCCCATGCGACGCTTGAGGTTCGTGGTCAAAACGTATTTCAATGTAAAGGCAAGGGGAATAAGACGCCTGTACAAAGATATATCCCAGCGGTTCAACATTTTGTAGAGGCACAAAAACTGGAAATCAAACACGATATGAAAAACATCGGTTTGATAAAACAGGATGGAAAATATTATTCAATATACGATTTGCCAAACGGCTTTGTTGTGCGTGGTGATTTAGACTTGTCCGGCATGGATTTGGCCGATGTAAATTTGAATATAAAAGTCACAGGAATATTAAATCTTGCCAAGGCAAAGAACATAAAACTTCATCCGAAAACAGATTTCAGCGGAACAAAAGATGTTAATTTAAGTCATACAGATTTATCCGGTGTTCGCGAAATCAAATGGCCAAGCGAAAGGATAAATATAAGTGAATGCAAAAACTTACCACTTGTATTAGATTTCAGCGGTACAAGAGCTGTTGATTTAAGTTATACTGATTTATCTGGCGTTCGCGAAATCAAATGGCCAAGCGAAAGGATAAATATAAGTGGATGCAAAAACTTACCGCCTGTATTAGATTTTAGCACAATAAAAGGAGTTGTGCTAAGTGATACAGATTTATCGGGCACGCGCGAAATAAAATGGCCAACTGAAACGATAAATTTAAGTGGATGCAAAAAATTACCACCTGTATTAGATTTCAGCGGTACAAGAGCCGTTAATTTAAGTCATACTGATTTATCCAGTGTTCGCGAAATCAAATGGCCAACTGAAAAGGTTAAACTAAGTTGGGGTGCAAATTTGCCATCGGTATTAGATTTTAGTCGTACGAAAGAAGTTATGCTGACCGTTTCTGATTTGTCAGGCGTTCGCGAAATCAAATGTCCTGCTGAGAAGATAAATTTAAGCGGATGCAAAAATTTACCACCTGTATTAGATTTTAGTACAACAAAAGACGTTATCTTGGCTTATGCTGATTTATCGGGCGTTCGCGAAATCAAATGTCCAAGCGAGAAGATTAACCTAAGTTTTTGTAAAAATTTACCACCAGTATTAGATTTTAATCGTACGAAAGAAGTTATGCTAAGTAATACAGATTTATCGGGCGTGCGCGAAATAAAAAGGTCAGATAAAAATACATGGCCCGAACACCTTCGAAAATCTTATGATTTATGGCGGGCAAAAATGATTGTAAAAAACGACTCGAAAGAAAACGCCAAGCAAAACATTCCCAACCGCATCACATCCAACGGCCGCCAGGTTTAATTATCTGATTGTTATTTCAAATTCGTTGCTGCGGGCGTCGCGGGCTAAGTTCCCCCTCCATTGGAGGGGTGTCCCGCGCAGCCGGGCCCCGCGCGACGTGTCGCGTGGGTGGTTAGGACGGGGTGGTAAGAGAGCGCGTAATTAGCCACTTACTCTCTTGTCATCGCGAGGGAGTGAAACGACCGTGGCGATCCAGTGAATAAAAAAGCACTGCGGGCGAATGCCCGCAGACATATTATACCTGGATTGCCACAGTCGTACGCCAACGTTTTCAACGTTTCGCGCTCCTTCGCAATGACAGCGGTGGGGACCCGAGTTACTGGTTACTCGTGACTCGTACCCCCACCCCCCCGTCGCGCGGGGCGCGACACCCCCCGCCCAGGTTCCACCCACGCAAACTTTGTTTGCGCGGGGCCCGGGGGCGGTGGGCATTAGACTATCCCGTGCTGACCGCCCATGCAAACTGTGTTTGCGCGGGGCCCGGTGTGGGCCGGTGGGCATTGGTGCGTTCCTGTTACGAGATTGGTTGAAAAAGGCGCATATTTTTTATCATATTTATATTGACAAAACGCTATAAAGTACTATAATATACCCCAAAAGAGGTAAAAAAATATGCGACCAAACAATAAACCCATAACGGTTTCTTTCCAAGACGTTGTTGTTAATGATTCTTTGCTGAAATTTTACGAAAGCAACATGTCAAAATTGTGTGCTGGATCGTTTGATGTGGTTGGAAATAATGTTGTTATTTATCGCTATTTGATATCGGGAAATGTTGGCAAGAACAATAAAGCCGCCAAAGTAATCGATTATTATAACGCACATCGCGATCAATATGTCGCTTATTATAAAAGTTTGTGCAAAAATTATGGCAAATTACCGGTTACGTTGGTCAATAGAAATTCTTATTCGAACATCTTGTTAAAGTACATTGCCGAAGTTGCTGCAATGGCAGAAGGATTTTTGATAGACAAAAATCCCCCGACCCCGGCCGATGTTTTGGACGCAGTTTTCAAATCTGCCAAAGTTCTGGAAAAAAACAAAGATTATTATGCGAAACAGCATATTGCTTTGGATTTAGCCGGGGTGCAACTTGGAATCCAGTCAGGCGACGGCAAACCGGTGTATGACGATAACTTTAAAATTTTGTGCAGACAGTTTTTGACATTTGGCAACGTTTGCCTGTTGGATATGGATAAAAACACCGAACAGGCCAAACAGATACGAAAACTGTTTTACGATGCGCAAAAGTATTATGAAAATTTGTTTTCTGCGCAGTCAAAGGCGGCCCCAAAGTTTCACAACAAACAAGTCAAAGTGCCGAACATAACGGCGCGTGCTGATATGAAGTTTGTAAAAGTCGCACAAGATATCAAAAAAACATCCCAATATTAAAAATTGGGATGTTTGTAATTCTTGCAAATGCCGTTGATTATCGTAACAAAACCACGCAAATAAAATCTGTTTTATGATATAATTATCCGTGATATATAATCCAATAAAGTGGATAAAATGCAAATAATACTGAAACATTTGAATGCAGAAGAAGCATGGCAATACATTTTGCGACAGTACAATATGTACCAATCTTCATTGAAAAAGTTTAATTACAGTCCAAACGGTTTTATGCCTATGCACCAAAAAATGTGTGAGATGTTTCAGCAACCAAAACTGTCTGACGCACAAATTCAAGATTATCATGACATTTTTGTTAATGAAATACATAATCCCAAATACTTAACAAAACAGGATGAGAACATCCAGAAAGCAATTCCGATATTTGAACAAACAATTAAAACGCGTATAAAACCATTGTTGGATGCGTGGAATGCGACAATGCCCGAAACGCTGACCATACTATGCACGTATGGTTTTGGTGCCAGTTATGGAACGGGTAAAAATGCTAAAATATTCCTGCGTATCAGCAATGC
Source organism: uncultured Alphaproteobacteria bacterium (assembly GCA_944392595.1). GTDB lineage: Bacteria > Pseudomonadota > Alphaproteobacteria > Rs-D84 > Rs-D84 > Enterousia. Next base: position 11,799 of record CALXXD010000009.1, on the reverse strand, counting down.
CAGGCGGGAAATCGATTTTGGTGTATGCCCGCTGATGTTACATGAATTTGTCCATATTTTAATCGAAGAACCAATCATCGCAAAATACAATGTCCCCCAAGATTTAAAGGAACGCATTGTGGATATTATCGGATTGGAGTTATTTAATAAACCTGTACAGCAAATGTTTGAGAAGTCATTTGCAAATGCGTACATAACCCCCGATGTGATAAAAACTGATTTACCCAGTGCCGTTGCCAAAATGATGGCTGACTATGCCACAATACAACAAAACCGAACCCTGGAAAGGTGAAATCATAATGACAAAAACAATCTATGTTTTTCGGCATGGGCAGACTGATTATAATGTGGCACGGCGTGTTATGGGCCAAATGGACATTCCATTGAATGATGTGGGGCGCGTCCAAGCCACTGAATTAGCAAATAAATTGGCAACATTCGCAATTGGTGCGATATATTCTTCGCCCTTGGCGCGTGCAATGGAAACAGCACGGGCAGTGGCCAACAAAATTGGTGCACCAATTATTACTGACAAACGTCTGATGGAACGTAACAACGGAAAATTACAGGGACATATAGTGCACGGTACTGATAATCCGGCTGAATACCAGATGGATTACAATCAAATGGAACTGTTTTGGCCGGCGGCACAATTAAACGACGATAACTGGCAACCCGACGGTGGGGAATCGCGTACCGAATGTTGGGCCCGGGGTCGGGCGGCAATTACAGACATTGCCAAAAACGCACCGTATGACACAATCGCCATTTCCACACACAGTGGTATTATGCGGGGAATTTTAAATATGGTTGGCATGACGGATATAAAAATTGGTAATTGTGATTATGTAAAACTAAACTGGGACGGCAAGGAATTTTCATACCAATGTTGATATTACAATGCGTTACTGTTCTGTTTTATTGCTTGCGATAAAATTTGCTGATTTGCAATTTCCTGTAATGCTATATCCAGGGCATCTGTATTTTCAGGACATTTTATATTCGGCGTAACGCCATTTAATTCAAAATTTTCCTGGGCCAACACACGATAATTCATACCGATATTGAATTTGATTTGGCTGCTCGGTAACAGGGCACTGCCGACATTACCAAACACTTCAGTTCCAGACGAATTATCACCAACCACCACCGTACATGGATGATGAAGCATTCGCAACAAAAACATTTCTGCCGATGATGCAGTTTGACGGTCAGTTAAAATATAAATCGGTTTCATGTATGCTTTTGTTGTATCAGGCGTATAGTTTTTACCCGTTTTCCACACAACCAATTCTTCGGATTCAGGCAGTTTTGCCCACGGTGCCGTTGGATATACAACCGATAAAAATTCTTTGGCATCACGATTTGTACGGACATAGACTGCCTGCATACTGTCAATCCATGCGCCACACAGATGTTCCGCAAATAAATCTGAATACCAACTGTTACCACCGGTATTACCACGTAAATCCATAACCAATGCGTTTGATTTCGGCAATATATTTTTTGCAAAATCAACAATTGCATTTTTGAACTCGTCTGATTTTATCATTGCCGAAAATCCAATCGCCGCAACACCACCATCGCGCATTTCACCGCGCACAATTTTATTACCCGCGATATTTTTACCAACATTTTTATACGGCTTTTTATATTTCGTTCCAAAACGAATTGTGCCAAACCTTACAGATATATGGCCATCCGGAATATCAGCCACAACGGGTTTTAATAATTTGAAAAATTCGCCGGCTGATATTTCGTGTGCGTCGTTATAAACGTTAATCAAGTGTTTCAATATTCGCATTTTTGTAATTTCATCATGCACCGGCCAACCAACATACACGCGAATCAGCAATCGTGCGAATATCGCGATATCACGCCGAACATCATCAACCGATAAAATTCCGTCCGGAACGCCGCGCTTGTTCGCGCTGAAAACAAAATCATCGGTTGATGATTTAGATAATAAAAAATTTTCCATTTCGTAAATGTTTGACGCTTTGAACACCAATGAAGCCTTTGTTAATACGCGGTGTATTATAACATAAAAACACCGTAAATTCCATTGAATTTACATTATAAACACGTTCCTAAACACATCCACCAAATCTGATTTCTCTGTCCGTTTTTTGTTAATTTTTCAATACTTTTATGGTTTTATGTGGGAAAATGTGAAAATCTTTATATAATTTGCGTATGACACAAGAAACCCAACTTTTAACAGATAACAATGGAAATGTGGTAACTGCATTCCATGGAACTTATTATGATTTTGATTATTTCTTTCCTCTTACGCACTTTGGAACAGAGTATGCAGCAAAAAGAGTGCTGAATGAAGGTAAATGGAAACGCGACAAGAACATCGATATAAACAACCCAAAGATAATCCCCGTTAATTTCAAACATGGCAACTATGTTGAAATTCCTGATTTGAATAACCACTATACAGACGACTGGCAAGCAATTATATTGGCGCTGCTATTAGACAAATCTATTATTGATAACATAAATTCGTTGATTCCGTGGAAAGATATAGAGCAAAAATGTAAAGTTGCGGCAACAAAGGAACTGCCATACCAATATGATTTTATACGCGAACAGATCGCGCCAGATTCTATTCAACAAGAATTATCGTTGGAAAGTCTGTACAGCCAACCAACCAATGAAAATTTATTTTATCAACGCATGATTTTGTTTTTAGAGTCAGTTGGTATAAACGGTTTTTCGTACCCAAATTTTACAGAGGGTGGCGGTCTGAATTCTTATATAATATTCAGACAAAATAATGTTGTTCGCTTGGATAAAAACGTGTCGCCGTTGCCAGAAAAAAACAATATTTCACAATTACGAAAGATTGAAAAGGCCTTTGCAGCAAGATACAAACCAAGACAATTAAATGCATCAGAAATACAAGTATGGGTAAAAAAACTGCATGATTTTTATGATTTCAAAATATCTGAAATTGCATTACAAAAACATAAAGCAGAAATTATTGCCCAACAAAAATAGCGTTTTTTCAAAAACACTTTCGCATCTTTTCCAAAAAATAAAATTTTATGACGAAAATCAGCTTGTGAATTGCACACTATGCGCCGCCACAATAAACAACACCCCAGATGGAACTGTGTTTGTTATGCTGTCTGTTCCTTGCGCGACGTCTGGTAATTTGCGCATTATCGCAGGCGTGAGGCAAAAGTTCATGACACAGGGAAATCCGCGCTGCAATGCCACCGCAGGCTCGCCGCAGAATATATTGCATCGCAAATCCCCGACATCGACATTGTACATATTTGAAGTTGATTGAATTGTTTTCAAAGGTATAATATCCGATATGGAAGCCGGGCTTACAATATTTATCGGTGTTGTTGTGGTGTTTGCCGCACTGATGGGATTGTGCATTGGGCAACGTAACCAAAAATGGGAATGGGAAGAACGCACAAAACATAACAGGCAGTTGATAGAAAGCGTAACCCAACTGGACCGTGGCACGTGGTCTGAACGCGATTTGATTCTGGAATTACTTAAAAGTGGTTTTAATTCGGGTGCATTGTTTCATGACTTGTATTTGAAAAAGTATAATGGTCAGCATACCCAAATAGATTTAGTCCTGGCAACAAAAGTTGGACTTATCGTGTTTGAAGTAAAAGATTATGGTGGTTGGATTTTTGGCAAAGGAAACCAAAACCAATGGACACAAGTTCTGGCATACGGCTGTGATAAATATCGTTTTTACAACCCCGTACTACAAAATAAGAATCATATAGCAGAGTTAAGGAAACAATCTAGACAGTTCGCAAAACTGCCGATATTTTCAGTAATCGTTTTTTATGGAAACTGTGAATTACGCGATATAAGTTTTATTCCACATGGAACATATATCACAACGGCACGGCGCGCGTTGGATGTGGTTGAAACAATTATAAACGACAATCCGCCAGCAAGTTATACGGATAAACATGAAATAATGCGCATTTTAAAACAAGCTGTAGAAAATGGTGCGACACCCGAGATTCAAGAACAACATGCGGCATCCGTACAAGACATGATTGGAAAAGACAGAGTGTTTGACTAACTTCACTGACTATGCAAAATCGGGGTAAATATAGGTTTGGGGAAAATGGGGCGGATTTGGCCGCAACGGCCGGCTTATCAGGGTCAGTAAAATAACAAAATCCCCGCAGAACGCGGGGATTTTTGGTATAAATTTCGTATAAATTTGAACTTATACTCATCACTGGCGGACTAGAATTTTGTTGCACAATTTGGTATACCCAAATTTGATTTTCGGAAAAAATGCCTTATAATTGTAGCGATATGAAAACAAAAAGTACGATTTTTAACGCTACTTTTGATACTGCGCTTTTCAGCGTACGTGCTTTTTATTGTGCCTATTAACCCCTTAAGGTGTTATGGGTTGATTGGCTTTGGCACCTTAAGGGGAATCGTCCAAAGCCAATTTTTTATTATAAAAAATAAATAAAAAGGATATTAAAATGGCGATCTTAGAAAGATTGAAAAAAATGCAAAATGATAGTGGCAAAAACCGCCTGGTTATGATTCTGGACGGTATGGGTGTTGCTATTGTTAAGAAACTGTTGGACAAAGATGGGTTCTTTGCTCGTCATCTTACTGATGTTGAAACGGCGATTATTCCTGCTACAACAGTAGCAGCAACAACTGCGTACCGTATTGGCAAAATGCCATGGGAAACAGGTTTTGTTGGATGGTCGCAATACTTTGCGGAAACAGATGAAGTTATTGAGGTGTTTCTTAATAAAAACTACTACACTGGTGAAGTTTCCAAAATGCCGACCCATACCAATACGTTGTCGTTCAAGACATCTGTGGAACAAATAAATGCAGATGGCAGACGCGCATTTGAAATAATGCCTGCATTTGTCCCTGGTGGTGCCGAAACTTTCGACGACTGGTTAAAACAAATTGTTGATACTGCCAATCGCGAAACCGATGCATACATTTACGCATACTGGACCGAGCCGGATGCCGCTTTGCATGAATTTGGCGAAGACAATGATAATGTAAAAACATTATTGCGTGATATGGAACAAAAGGTTGAAAAAGCCTTGGGGCAAATCGTGAATAAAACCGAGGTTTTGATAACAGCAGATCATGGTCACAAATTGGTAAAGCCATTGTTCTTGACTGATTTTCCGGACATAGAACAATCTTTATTGCATCCAATTTCTATCGAGGCTCGTGCGGCATCACTGTTTGTTAAACCGGAAAAAATAGCTGAATTTCCAGTTATGTTCAACAAACACTTTGGCAAGTGGTTCAAGCTGGTTACAAAACAGGAGTTTGAACGTGATTATCTTCATGCACAAAAACCTGTCCGGTTCATAGGCGACTTTATGGCATTAGCCACAGCCGATTATGGGTTACACCAGAATCGCGACGTTAAATACTACATCTCGAATCACGCAGGTATTACCAAAGAAGAATTGGAAATACCAATTATTCAGCATTTAGTTAATAGTCGTTAACCATGTAAAACACCGCTATAAAGGCGGTGTTTTTTTATTCTTTTTAAACCTGTGACTATGAGGAAACTGGCATTGTATAGAAACCGGTGTTTTTGGGTGTAAAAACGGGGTTTTTGATGGCTATACCAGAGTCAATGCATGAAAAATCCCGCGGAACCGCGGGATTTTTGTGGAGTTCATTGCAAACCCCAGAATACTGGCGGAGATGGAATATTTAACGGTATTAGATATGATAAATACGGGGTATTTGCAGGGAATTTTTGTCTTTTTACCAGCAGCATTTTCGCCCGCCACGCCCAATTTTCACGATTTTCACAAAAATCCTTCAAGAAATAACAGGGAATTTAATTACACAAAACAGGGATTTCGCTCGTCCGCATCAGGGAACAATTCCAACCACAGTGCACATTTATCGTCAAAAATATCGCTAATCCAACCACATAAATTAGCGAGATTTTATGTTATCTGGTAAAAACACTGGACAATTAGGTAATATTTAGGTAAAATTAGGTAATAAAAAACAATGATCAGGTAACATTTGGGGGCGACCATGCCGAACATAAACAACATTCATATCACACCTGATATGCTGAAAAAAATTAGCGAAATAGACAGTTTCAAGGCTACTTGGAATGGCGGTCTGGTACGTCTGCGGAATGCACAGTTAAAATCAATGCGCCGTATCGCAACGATTGAGTCCGTTGGTTCATCCAATCGTATAGAAGGCAATCAGATGTCCGATGCCCAGATTGAAACCCTGTTCCGCAATATTAACAAAACATCTTTCAAATCACGGGACGAAGAAGAAGTTGCCGGCTATGCCGATTTAATCAATACTATTTTTGATGATTATGCAACAATTCCATTAACCGAAACCTATATAAAACAACTGCACAAAATCTTACTGCGGTATTCTGGCAAAGATGCAAGCCATCGCGGTGAATATAAAAAAGATTCCAACCGTGTGGCGGCATTTGACGCAACCGGTAATGAAATTGGTTCTATATTTGAAACCGCAACACCATTTGATACGCCACGACTGATGTCCGAACTGGTGGATTGGACGCGCCGCAATCTGGCGGACGGATACCTGCACCCAATAATAGTTATTGGGGTGTTTGTTGTGCATTTCCTGGCGATTCACCCCTTTACAGATGGAAACGGCCGTATGTCACGCGCATTGACCGTTTTGTTAATGTTACAACAGGGATACAGTTATATGCCATACGCATCAATGGAATCTATCATAGAAGCCAGCAAGTCATCATATTATTTGGCATTACGTGGCACACAGAAAGGCATTTGGACGGACAATGTTGATTATGAACCATGGCTGACATTCTTTGTAAATTCATTATTCAAACAAAAACAACATTTGGAATCGAAAATTGCAACGGCAATGGAGTCAAACAATGGGAAACTGTCGGCAACCGCCACGGCAATTTTAGACCTGTTTGAAACGCAAAGTCATTGGACAGCGTCCGACATTGCAAAAACATTAAACAAGAACCTGGAAACAGTTAAAAAATCTGTTCAATCACTGGTCAAACGCGGCATTTTGAAAAAACTGGGCAGCACAAAATCCGCATGGTATGAAAAATTATAAACACGATGCCAAAGATTTTTACAATTGGTTTCAGTGGTAAAAGCCCGGACGGGTTTATAGAGGTTCTGAATGCAGTGCGCGTGCATGCTGTTTGGGACGTGCGCTTGTGGCGCACCAGCACACACGTACCGTTTTACAGTGGCGACAGTTTATCGGCGGCGCTGGGCGACCGATACGAATACCATCCTGAATTTGCCCCAACCACAGAAATATTGACAGGATATAAAAACGGCACCATCAGTTGGGCTGATTATGAAAAAATGTATCGCGAATTGTTGGCTGCGCGCCGACCGACCGTTGGGGCAGAACCTGCCACCTTTGATCGTATTTGCCTGTTATGCACTGAAAAATCCGCAGTGCAATGCCACCGCAGGCTCGCCGCGGAATATATTGCATCGCAAATCCCCGACATCGACATTACGCATTTATAAAAAAACGCCCCGTTGGGCGTGTTTTATTTTCTGGCGGTGCAAGAAACCTTTTACCTTTGGCTTATGAAAGACCTGCGCCCAACACACGAACGAAAGGGTTAAAAACAGGGAAAAACAGGGATTTTCTGCAAAAAACGGTCTTTCTAGGCAATTTTTACACAACCTACGATAGAACACGCCCGCAGATTTTCGGTGTTTTTTGCCCTGCCCGCCCAAAAATTCCCTACAAAAATAACAGGGAATTTTTTGTAACATATCAGGGAATTATCAGCGAATATCAGGGAATTTATCACTCTCACTAAAACATCCTTGCAAAAAAACACATAAGGTATACTATCAAAACAACCTGTCAACCATATGTAAAAAGTATAAGAAATGAAAGACATTGCTAATATATTTAAACTGCCACCAGACGAATTGGAACGCAAAAAAGCCAATTTATTATGGGACGACACCGCACCAGAAATCGTTCAGTTTGCAAAAGACTTACAAGAATTTATTAAAAAAGTTGATACACCATACGTATTGGGACTGGATGGTGGCTATGGCACCGGGAAAACACATTTTGCTACACGCTTCTGTGCGCAAATGCACAAAGAAATAATGACATTGTATTTTAGTGCATGGGAAAAAGATTACTACAATAATCCCATGTTATCTTTTGTCGAAATGATCACGTGGCTAGTAAAGAATGAACAAGAAACGATACAAGCAATGAATATGCCTTACGCTAAACAAGCTTTAATATCTTTATGGCAATCTGTGGACTTATCAATACCCTTCACTCCTCCGGCTTGTCCTATTTCAGGGAAACTGAATATAAAAAAGTTATTACGCAAAACGGATGACCCGATATTACCTACAGATATTTTACAAAAAGCTAAATACGATCTTGCAGAATTTATAAAACGATTGCCTAATCATAAGCTTGTACTAATAGTAGATGATATGGATAGATGCAGACCTGACATCGCAGTAAAAACACTTGAAGTAATTAAACATTTTTTTGACATCGAAGGACTTATTGTCATTATTCCTGTTGGGAAAGAGCGCCTTACAAAATACATCAACGCTTTTTATGGACTTCCTACGGATTCCAGAGAAGACAAGGAAGAATATTTACAAAAATTTTTAAACGAGACAATACAAATACCCGAATTAAACTATCTAAAAATATGCCAAGATAAAATTACAGCCAAAGATTTTACACAAAATTTGGTATCTGAAGGAGATTATTATAACAGCATAACAGTTCTACAGAAATGGATGGCGCATTATGCTAAATTAGTTAAACTATCGTACCGTGAAACTTCAGAAATAATAAACCAAGCAAAAATATTTTGTAACAATTATAAAGAACCTATACGCTGCCGTCTTTTGGCATACACATTGTGCAATAAGATCTATCACGAAAAAATATTACGTTGGCATGGCGGTTCAGAATTAGAGTTTGGGGACAATAATATATATACTAACAACCAAAGGAATCCAAAAACCGTGGCATTTGCACGCCATCCTGCCAGAAACGCCTTTGCATTAATACATAGTAAACACAACTGGTCATTACGTGGAAGTAAAATTGATAATCTATATAAATTAGCTAATAGGTCAACAAAAACTTACTCAGAGTTATACGCCCTCATTCAAACAATAAAAGAAGAGATAAATAAAACTAATTTAAAAGAAATTGTAATATATTCTAATGAACTAGAGCCAATACAAAGAATATGGGACAGTATTATTCCGGATTTAGACAAGCTAGAACAAGAACTACAAAACCTACAAAAAGTTCATGGTTCTGACGACAATGACTTAGAGCGAGCCAAGGACTACAATGAAAAACTAAAAAATCCACAACACATATAATCTTAAAACGATTGGTATATTAAACATTTAATTAATATATATATACGTATAAAAACATATCACATATTTGTAAAATAAACGACATGAGCAAACAAGAAACATCTTCAAAAATACCAGAAAGGAAAGACCACTTTGTACCCCAGGCCTATTTATCCAATTTTTGTAATAAAGAAACAAAAAAAATACATATTTTTGATAGAAACACAGATAAGTGGTTCGAAACAACTACAAAAAACATATGCTTTGAATATGGTTGGGATAGACTAGATTGTAACGGAGAAAATACTGATTTATCAGATCACTTAAAAGCATTAGAACCACACCTAAAAAGCTTTTTACAAGCTATGAAGAGAGAAAGAATAACCGAACATGACAGATATTATTTTGCAACTTGGCTTGCCATCATTTTTGCACTTTCTCCAGTAAGAAAAGAATACGACTATTCTTCCTTAAAACTACTTGGATATAATATAGATCAAAATTCACAAGAACTGACATTTTATTTACGACAAAGAAACCTGCAGCAAGCTAGACACATCGGAATGTTATTATATGCCTACGATTGGCATTTAACATATAATTTTACGGATTTACCTTTTATAACTTGCGACTTTCCTGCGCACTACTTATGCTTAAATGACACAATTCCACCGTTATATCAGCCCTTAGGAATCGCTTTAGACCCACACACTTTTCTTAGAATAATGCCAAAGGAAATAACAAATCCCAAAGTATTCCAACCTGGATTCTGTGATTTTTCACAAATCAAACCTGGTCAACTTACATATGGTAAAATATCCAGATTTTGGAATCAGGCACAAAAACTAATCACCAGAATAAACGAACATGCCATTTTTAACGCTCAACGTTTTATAATTACTTCATATGTCGATGATGGACTGCGACAATTTGTTAATAATAGAAAACATAAAACGACTAGCTTCAAACCTGTAATAACACAAGTAGGCAACAAACCAATGATAAAAACCAAACTTATAAATAATTTTGAGAACCTCCCTTTAAACCTGCCCAAAAACATAAAATTTTAGTTAAATCAAATCCACACCTGTCAAGAATGGATCATTCTGACTTATTAAGAATTCTTTGTTTACCCTATATTGTTCTGGGTGATATTTAAATTCTTCTATCATTCTAAGAACGCCTGCCCCGCACAAAAAAGCTGGCGTATTTCTCTCATTCTTATCCATAGAATGGATATTTTCGTTAAATAAAGGTTCTTTTACATCGACATTAAAAAAATATTTAACTGCTTTATTAGTTAATTGGATAAAATACGGAATACGAACTACTTTATAGCCTAAACTTTCGTAAAACTGTGTGTTTATAATATCTTTTTGTATTCTGTCTGGCATTGTGTAATGTTGTATTCCGTCAAATTCAACTATAATTTTTAATTTTTCACTACGATAATCTGGCCGTTTCCTGCAAACTTTATTATTCACAGTAAGCCCCAATGCCTTATCATGCGCCCAATCGTCTACATCAGGAAAAATCACCTTTAAATACTCATTTAGCCCTGTCCTATGTAGGCCAGTTCCACGATCTATTCCTGCTTTTATGGCAGCTTCTGTTGTTTCACGCAAAAAGCCCCACTTTTCTTTGACCATTTTCATCATGTCCCCTCAACATTTATATAACAAGATAACACCGCAAAAAACGATTATCAACTTGATTTACCACGGTTTTCATTATACCTTGCTTTTATGGGGTTATGATATGAAACGGCGTGTGGATTTTATTGCAGGAACAGAAGAACAATCTATTGCCAACAGAATTGCAATAATTAACACGTATAATGTTTCCAAGATTGCAAAACAGGCACCGTATCCGCTTAGTTTTGACAGATTTTACGACCAAATATTACCCTTAACCAAAAATGCAATTGCAGACTTCAAACAACTGGTCCGCGCCAACAATTCCAACCTGCCAAAATACATTACTGATCTTAAACAACAAATGCACAACTTTGACAAATTGCTGCACAATCCAGATGGCGAATTTGTATTCAAAGTAGACGGCAAAGTCAAAAAGTTATCCCGTCGGGAGTGGCGGACAATCGGCGCCGCAAACGCATTAAGCCTTATGCTATATCAAGTTGCTGGATATATAACAAAAATCGAATCCAACACTAAGTTGGCCACATCAGAAAAGCAAACTGTTTTTGAAAATTGGAACTTCGCAAGACTATGGGCGAACTAGCATTTGCCTGCCAATACCAACAACGCCCCGCCCCATTGATTGGGAACCTTATTCACCGGGAATGGCTGCACTATTATAACGAATTGCCCCAAACTATGGACAGAATATTTTTATCTTGGGACACTGCCAGCAAAGTCAGTGCAAATAATGCTTTTTCAGCATGTAGCGTTAT
>CALXXD010000008.1 GCA_944392595.1 uncultured Alphaproteobacteria bacterium | reverse complement strand
GGCATATCAGAATCCTTTTACGGGTATTCTAATAGAAAAAAATGATAAATTCAACATTTTTTCTATTATAATAGAAAAATTGTCTAAATTGGAAGGTTTTTCTATTATTCCCCCGCGAGACGGTTATTAAATAAAAACCGCCATAACGGCGGTTTATTTATAGGGATAACTTAATTACCCCGTTATCATTTTTACTTCCTGTTCAATATATTTCAATCTGCAATGGCTGTAACCGAATTTAACGGCATCTGCCAATAATATTTCCAATAATTCCGCCACAGGTGTGTATTCTTTTACAATTGCCAACCAATACATACGAAGACGGCGGTATAAATCCGCGGCCTCTATAAAAAGTTTGCCATATATCAGTTGATTGTCGGATAGTTTCTTTGGCTCTTTCAAATCATATTTGGCAAGATCTACATTTTTTGGTGCTTTAATACTGTTGTCTGTATATAAAGTATCTTTAATCAGCTGTGCAAAATTGTTTTTTGCGGTTTTATAATCATGCTCTATATCTAATACAGTTCGTTTTTCTTCATCTGGTTGCAAATCATCGGCAGACAACTTTACAGCACCGCCAGCCCATGCGCCATTAAAAGCGTCAATTTCTGCGATATTATTCAGTATTTCTGGTGTGATAACCACGTCGCGATTATTTGGCATTCTGTATCCTTTTGGGATTGTTAATGTTTTACCTGATATTACCAGATAGTTCCCAGAAAGCCAATATTTTTTCCCAGATAATTACCAAATAATACAAAATATCGCTAATTTATGGGGGTGGAATTAGCGATATAATTGGCGATAAGTTTTATGTTTGTACTCCAAAAAATAGATAAAATCGCATAGTTTTTAGGTTTGTATTCAAAATAATTTGATGTTTTTGAAATGATTTTTCGGGTTATCAGCAAATAATGGCAATCTATACCTTGGCACGGGTGGAGTGGGGGTATTCCCTGATGTATGTGAGTAAAATCCCTGTTTTATGAAATCAAATTCCCTGTTATTTTTGCGTGAATTTTTGCAAAAGTCGCGGAAATTGGGCGCGGTGGGTGAAAATATGGTCGCCAAAACCGTCAAAATTCCCTGTTAATCCCTGTATTTTGTTGTATGGCGTTCGCCGTAGATTATTTCCACACCGCCACAATAAATAATTACGCCCGTATGGGCGTGATTTTTTATTGTGTTTGATAATGTGGATTCGAACCCGGGGGCGAGGGTTCGAACCGCCGCAAAAAGGCGGACGGGAGTACGCCGGTTGTGCGTACGCACAATTTTGCAAGGTGATGAAGCGCAGCGGAATAATCCCTTCGTCTCCGCCAGGAATAGTAAAATGCCCCAACGGGGCATTTTAGTTACTCGTGACTCGTTACTAGTTACTCGTGTTTCACCCTTCGCTAAGGCTTCGGGTGACAAACCCCACCCCCCGTCGTGCAAAGCACGACACCCCCCGCCCCCACAACAGGGGCGGTGGGCATTTAACCACCCCGCCCCAACCACCCACGAAAATTGCATTTTCGCGGGGCCCGGTATCGGGCACCCCTCCGCTAGATGAGGAACTTGTTATGTTGTCGTTGCAGGCAAAGTTCCCCTCCATTGGGGGGGTGGCGGCTTGCCGACGGGGTGGTAAGAGAGTGCGAAATTAGCCACTTAGTCTCTTGTCATTCCCGCCTGCGCGGGAATGACAAAAATTATTGCTGAAAGGATATAAAATTCCCGCCTTATCCACCCCACAAATACATTCGTATTTGCGGGGACCCCGGGCGCGGGTGGATATGCCTGTATGCGACACCAACGAATATCCAGATTTACAACTGGTGCATGATACTTTTTTTTTGAGTTTGACCAAAAACTGCGCCGCTGTTGGAACGACTGCCGTAATAGACCGTTTCTGTGGCCGCACATGTGTCTTCATCTACATCGGGGGTCAGTGAAGTATCGTTCTGACCGGAAACCACTGTCCCAGATGGCACATACACAATATCTGGCGGTGATTGCAATTACAACAATGCTATCAGTGGCGGTGGCTTACCTGTGACACCTGTGGGATAAAGAATGTTTGATGTTTTTGAAAAAAATCGTACCGCCACAGGCGATTGCACCAGTTGTCACAAATCCCCCAGATGGGGGATTTGTAATTAATCGGACTGTATCACAGCCGTTTTGATTAAAGACACGTCTTCGCGGATTGTGTCGATTTTTATCTGTAATTGCCCAAGCCCCGTTTCCAATATCGTTGTACGATTTTCCAATGCTGTTAATCGGGTGTCTGTGCGATGCAATTCATCCAGCGACGTATCTTGGCGTGCGACCCAATATATCACGCCCGCGATAAACGCGATTAAAAACCAACTGTTACGCAAAAATTCCAAAAATCCCATTGCGCCGTGTGGTTCGTTTTTCATCATTTCCCCCGCTGAATCATATTTTCAATTTGATGTACCAGCGCACGTTGCGCCTCGAGCCCCCTTAATTCTGCATCGGTGGCGTTCGGCCCCAGTACTCGTTCTATTGTGATTTTTCGTAAATGTTTTAATACCATCGCGCCCGCGGTTGTTGCAAACGCGCGGGCAAAGTTTTGTTCCAGTTCTTTCATTTTATTCCCCCATTGTCATATTTTCAGCAATTGCCATTTTTGTAATTGGCGCAATGTATTTTAATTCTGCATCACTGTGCAGTCTTATTTTGTCGATAACCCCGCGGCGCGATAAAATCTGTAATCCGCGTTCGACCAATGGGCGGATAAATTCGTGCAGCAAACGCCCATACGTCGCGCCCAGTATGCGCACCATATCCGCGTTGCGCGCCAAAATCTCGGTCGCGGTCATTTCTTTTTCAGATAGCAACCCCAACCTGTCCGCCAATAATGCGTGACGTATCCGTTCGCGCAGGTCTTTTAATATTATTTGAGAAACATCAAAATCCGCACCGGTTGCCAATGGCGTCAATCCCGATGAACCGACAGCCTTTGGAATAATCGCGCCCGGCGTCAGGTTTATATTCGATAAATTTATCACGCCATCATCGTCGGCCTGCCATATACCTGATACGGCAATCGTTGCGTTTTTTAATACCAGTTCCACAACTTTATTCGCGGTTTTTATATCTGGCAAAGCGCGCAACACCGGCCCACGTCCGTACAGTTCGCCACTGGCCACGGACCAACGGAAAATTATGTACGGGTTTGTTTCGAATTTCCCGGTCGCAACGATATTGTTTTCAATGTCGCCGCCAACGTCCAGCCATGCAACAAAATCGGTTCCGATTAAACTTTGCACCAACCGCAATGGCGTTTCAGGGTCTTGCTTTATCGTGTCACGCAAATTGGCGGGCGGTGTCCAAGACGGATATTTTTCCATCACTTCCCGCGCAGGCATTGTTGCAGTGTGAAATACTGCGCCATTCAAAATCGCGATGTCGCGCATGGGAATTGCGGTGAATGAAAACGCAGACGCGGCACCAATTGGATTTTCAGCCATAAACAGGCATGCTGTGCCCAAAATTATCAAATCCATATAGCATTGGTGGATTGTTGTATAAAAATTCGAATCGTTCAAATTTGCGCGCAAAGCCATCGTTGCCGCAACTGCGTCCGGCGAGTCGGGGCCTTCGGGTACCAAAGACACCCACAGTGATTCGGGCGGCGTCAGCAACGAATAAATCGATGCCGCCAAATTGTCGGCTGCATCTGATGCGGTTGCATCAAACAAAGTCGCCACATCGTCATCAGTTGTTGGAATTGTGTAACGCATGGCTGCATCCCAACGATTTATCCATGGCGCACGCATATCCAACGCACGACGATACATTTGCTGTAAATTTTTTTGCATAATTAATTTCTCCCTTGGTTCAGATTTTAAATTCTGTGTTTGCGGAAAACGTCGGCATACCACGTGATAACGGGTGAATGGGTGTTGGTGTGGCGCACAACGCGCCCGCCACAGCATCCAATCCGTCATCATGTGTGGTGCCACCAATCGGTGTCCATCCCAACATTTCCGCCAATAATGGCGTCGATTGAACGCGAACGTGCGCATACAGACGCCCCGCGGTTAATATCGGTTCAATCGAATCCAAAATTCTGGTTTCTTTTTTTATGTGATTCGTAACGCGATTTATGGAAATCGAGATATTTTGTCGCGATGATACATCGCGCATAATTTCAGGCAACGCATTGCCGATACCATTCGTTTCAATACTTATTCGACGCAGTCGCGCCCGCATCATAAAATCAATTACCATTTCACATTGCCGTGCCAGCGGATGCAATTCTTCGTCCGGGACAATTAAATATTTAACATCGTGGATGAATGCGCATCTGTTTTTATCGTCGCGGTACAATAGGACGCATACGCTGTTGTCTGATTTTTTGTGTCCGCTGGACGGGTCCCAATAAATTGTTGCACCCGTTATTTGCGCGGTACCGATGCGCGCGGTCGTTACATCAAATTCATCGCTGTATATATGTAACGCATCTGGGTCCAGACGCGCACGATCGGGCGCAATATATTCCAGCATCATTTGCGCAGAAAAATATCGTGCGCCAACGCTGTCCCTTAATTCATCTATGCGTGATGGCGGGAATAATTCGGGCCACGTGGGCGTGCCATCGGCGGAAATTATCGGAATTTTTAATTCGCGATATCCGCGCAAAAAAGGCGTTGAAAAAGCAAAATTTTTATATACCATATCTGACATGGACTTTACCCCAAAGACTTTGCCAACGAATCTGGAAGCCGAACAGGCTGTCTTGGCCGCGGTGCTGATGAATAACCGCGCGTTGGAACGTGTATCTGAATTTTTAAGACCTGAACATTTTTCGCATCCTGCACACCAAGAAATTTATAAGTTGGCTGAACGGCAATTTGCCGCAGGAATTCCGTTTGATATTATCACCGCAAAAAATTACCTGGACCAACAAGGTGTGTTGGAATCCGTCGGCGGTGTCGAATATCTGACCCAATTGTCATCTGCGGGCGCAACCGTTGTTAATGTTGAACAATATGGCCGCATAGTTTATGAAAACGCCATGCGGCGTGAATTAATTAATCTGGGGCAATCCATAACGGACGCTGCGTTCGTCGAAGATTTGGACAACCCAGTTTCCGCGCAAATCGAAACGGCGGAACAAAAATTATTTGAAATGGCTTCGACCGGCGTATCAGAACGCGAAATCGCAACCATTGGCGACGCGTTACAAGACGCCCTGCGCGAGGCTGAAATCGCATACAAGGCCGATGGGCAGTTATCTGGTTTGACCACAGGATTGAATGCGTTGGATAAATCAATAAGTGGCCTGCACCATTCCGATTTAATTATTATCGCCGGTCGTCCCGCCATGGGTAAAACGACACTGGCAATGAATATTGCATTTAATGCGGCCAATGCGATACTGTACGGACGCGCAAATGAACGCTATCGCGGGGCGGTTGTGTTTTTCAGTTTGGAAATGTCACGTTCCCAATTGGCTGCGCGCGTTTTGTCGTCGCAATCAAAGATACCTGCATCCGCCATGCGCGAAGGGTCACTGACCGATGAAGATTTTTTGAAAATGTCTCAATACGCCGATGCGATTGGCAAAGTGCCGCTGTGCATCGATGATACGCCGGGGATGTCTGTGCCGATGATTCGCACGCGCGCACGTCGTTTGGCGCGAAAGTATAACGGCATTGCTTTAATCGTTATCGATTATCTGCAATTAATGACGTCGCCGGGCGGAAAAAACAAGGATAACCGTGTCCAGGAAATTTCTGAAATCACCCGCGGGTTAAAAATGCTGGCCAAAGAATTGGATGTTCCGGTCATCGCATTGTCACAATTGTCGCGCAGCGTCGAATCACGTGATGATAAACGACCACAATTGTCCGATTTGCGTGAATCTGGGTCAATCGAGCAAGACGCCGATATTGTTATGTTTACATATCGCGAAGAATATTATCTGGAAAATCGCGATCCGTCCCAGCGTATATCTGGTAACGCCAACGAAAAAATTATCGAAAGTTTCCAAAAACGATTGGAACGCGCACGCGGCAAGGCCGACGTTATCATCGGTAAAAACCGCCATGGCCGGCCCGAGACTGTGCATTTGGCGTTCTTTGGCGATTACAGTTTGTTCGACAACCTGGACGAAATTGCCGCACGTGGCGAAAACAGTTTTGATAACGCGCCAACCATCGCTGCACCAATAACTGATGATATCGAGCCCACGCCTGTGGATGTTGATTCAATACCCGACGATATTCCATTGTAAATATTTTGTACTTGCCAAAGCCGTCAAATTTGACTAAACTTTTTGTCAAGAAATCTCAAGGAGTTTTGCGATGGCCCAAGAAGAAATAATTTTCCCAAACAACATCAGAAACATTCGTTTGGCAAATGGTATGAAAATGACCGAACTGGCGCGCCGTGCGAATTTGTCTTTGTCCGCTGTTTCAAAGATTGAAAAGGGTGTGCGGCGGTTAAACCAAAAACAATTGCTGAACATCTGTAATATTTTGGGTTGCAAATTATCCGATGTGTTCATCAAAGAATCTGACGAGATCGCAGGTCAATGGCAAAACGAAATTAAACGCAGATTAAAAGATAACGAAGACAGCGGATTAAAAATATTCGGCAGTGGTCTGCGCAAAATTCGCCAGCAATCTGGTAAAACCATTGCCCAAGCTGCCGCAGATGCAGGAATGACTTTGTCTGTGTATCATAAAATCGAGGTTGGCCAACGCGAAATTTATGAAAACGAAATCGAACCATTGGCGCAATCTTTTGCATACACGACGGAAACTATGCTGGATAAAATCGCAGAACTGTACAAAGCCGGCGAATTAAACAAGCAAATAAACAAGGTCAAAGAACGTGTAAAATCTGTTTTGGTGCCTGATAATCCGCATTCTGGTATTGATCACAGCAGTTTATATGGCGCAAAATTGTATGACAGCGCGCGCAGAAAACTTGTGCCTGTGTTCGGTATGCCGTCGGGCAAATCAATCATATTAAAAAAATCAGACAAATCTATGATTGTTGCGCCCATGCCGTTGGAGGGCCGCAGTGGTATTTATGCGGTTAAACCAAACTCGAAACGACTGGGGGGATATATCCCAGAAAATTCGTACTTGTTTGCCGATTCTGATCAGCCCGCAAACGTTGGCGATTTGGCTGTGTGCATCGATGCAGATTTTAATGCGATGGGACCGGAAGATGTCGCAAACGCACAAATTGTAAGTGTGCGCACCGATTCCCGCGGTAAAATTTACGGCCAGATTTCTGCGCCCGAAGAAAAAATTATCGGCAAAACAATGCATCGCATTGTGATGATTGTTATCGAATAAATATTTTATAACCACGGGGGGGGCAATGAACGCAAAATCCAGTACAATCGCACAAAGATTGTTAAATCTGTATCGCCAAGAACATGTTATTTTTGGCGGGTGGGCCGCGGTAAATCAAGTATTCATGACCGAGGCCACCGATGATGTTTTATCCGCCCTGGGCGAATTGCCAACGGGTAAAAACCTGGTACGGCACATCGAAAATCTGCGCAGTGGCAAAACGCCAATGGATTCAATTGAACGCGATTTGTTGCCGTACGGCGGACTGATGGACGAAACGGTCGCAACCGTGACTTTAACAAAATCAGAATGGGCCGAATTGGAATCTGGTATTGATGCATTTACAACCGATCAAAACGGTCTGGACAAAATCCAACAATTAAATGTAGTTAAAAAGTTTGGTGATCAATGGTTGGTGGCTATTCGTGCGGCGTTGTCTGCGCGGCCTGATTTATTGGAAAAATGGTCGTTGGTTAATAAAACTTATCGTGCATATTATTTGTGGAAAGTCGCAAGCGATATGCTGACCCAGCCATTATCCGAACGTGCGCGCGCGCAATTACAGGCGGATATGCCTGAATACGAAACATATTTGCCTATGTTCGGTGACGCCGGCGATGAATTGTTGGGGAAATTACGTTCTTTTATTTCCGCAACCGTTCCCGACGAAGGCATTACAAATAATAATCAATCTGTTTAATTAATCGTGCGTTCTGTATATCGTATCCATCGTGTGCGGGGTGCCAATGTAAATCATCGCGCCGCATGGGGACAAAATAAAATCCAATTCGCGCAATCTGTCACGCAGGTTTTCACGCTTCTGTGCGGTGTTGCAGGTATTGGGAACTTCGACATCATCGCAAATTATTAAATCGGCACGCAATCCCGTTATGTTGCCATGGATGCCTTGGCATACGACGGATGGTTCGCGAATGCCAATCGACCGATTTACTGTTATGCGTCCCGACGCCCATTCTTTTTTATTTTTCGGTATCAGTTCCGCGCACCATGGATGATTTTCCAACACATGCCGAATGTGCGATACCATACGCGTGGCCAAACCTGATTCCGCCGACAAAATCAAGATTCTGGTTTCTGTGCGATGCAATAAAACGCACGCCGCAAAAATCCCCAAAACCGTAGATTTGCCAGAATGCCGAAATGCCAATAACAATCCACGTCGCGGATTGTTTTGCCACACTGATACCAAAAATTCCATTATCTGGCGATGATGTGCCGGGGTTTTCATCCCCAGTACATCATTCCAAGTGTCCAAAAAATCATAAAATTCATCCAACATAGAAAATCGCCCCTTAGCCCAGCAAATCGTCGAATTTGTCCAAAATTGATTGCAACAAATTCGGGCGTGCAACGCGGATTTTCTTTAACTTTTCAGTATTTGTTTTACGTTTTTCGTCATACGGGGCCGCTGTTTCAGATTTTAATCTTTTTAACACCGCGCCCGAAGACATACTGCGCGACGATGCACCAGACGCCCCATATTTAGCGCGCTGGGTTGCCAAAGTTTTTTTCACAAGGTTTGTTTTTTCTTGTTCGTTTGCGGCCATATCCGCCAAAATTTTCTGACGTTCATTTTCTGCCTCGCGCTTGGAATCGCGATAATTCAAGACAGACGTAACATCTGATACCAATTGTCCCATTTGTTTATCCTTTGTTTGTATTTTTATACCATGTAACTTCCAGACATACTGACCGAAAGTATTGTTGCAGGGAATTGTTCGTCACTGGAAATCACCCATGGCGCAACTGTGCCGTTATGGTGGGTACCCAGTAAATTTACAGATACATCACCTGTGTATCCGTTTGAATCGGACGCATAGATTTCGTTTGGAAATTCCACACGCGTACCGTTAATAAATAACGTTTTTGTGTTCAAAATTCGCGCTGATATTTTTCTGATGCGAAATGTGCGCACGTTGTGACCCGATGCATGCAATGGCAATGATGCCGCAGTATATGCAAAATCGTAACTGTTTGCATCGTTCAAGGCATCATCTGAAAAACGTTCCAAACAATATTCTTCGCCGCGTTGAACAATCACGTACGTAACGCCGCCAATTGTTGCCACAGACTTAAATTGCCCGGCCGTCTTGTAACGCGCCCATGCAGAAATTCCCAATGCTGAATTCTGGTTCAATGTCGCCATATCGCCGTTTATCATAACAACATATAATTGACGCGTATCTTCGTTATAAGACAAATCAATCGGCGTATTCATTAAATGTTTTGACGCGGCACATAAATCGCGTGCGTTATAGTTTTCACCCAATGCATCCAAAGATAATTCACGAATATCTTTTTCTGTATTTGATATAAAAACTGTTGCGCCCTCGATTTTTTGCGGTGGCAAATAACGCGATGCAACACTGCCCACAGCAGTGTGTTGTTTAACATCAACCACAGACGGAGTCAGTGGTTTGCTGGATATTGCCCATTCGCCAACATTTGTTAAAATTTGCAAATTGTCGCTGCTTACAACTGTGCAAATTTGTTGTCGCTGTTCAGATATTAATGTTAAAAATATTGCCTCGTCATCCAGCCCTGTACCGACATTAAAATTATTATGCCGACCGACACATGACATCCAAATACCACTGGGCCACGATTTGCTGCCGCCGAACACCAACCTGTCCTGATGAAAAGTAATGCTGCATGGCCAACCACGCCGCGCGCTGAATGCCGACTCAGACCAATCAGAAACGGGTTTGGATGGCAATGTATATTGCGAATTTGTGTATGCGGTAACAACGGTCGGGCTGGTGTATTCTGTTATTTGCCATTGTTTATCCAACAACATTATGCGTGTGCCAACATTATCGGCACGCCAAAAATCTTTGTTTGTTGTAAATGTCGCATAATTGTTACCAGCAGAATTTTTCGTAACAGTAATTTTAACCCCAGTCGCATCATCAAATTTCATAAACGGCATATTTTCGAACATATCTGCGTCATTGACTTCGAATGCGAATTCGCTTAATTGAAACCCAGAATCTGTTTTTGTAAGAACATAAGGTCGATAATCAGGATGCACGAATATCATCGTGCCAAAGCGCTGGGCGTATTGTATTTTTTCAATATCCGCAAAATCCCATATAACCAAAAGATCCCGTACAAGTTCGTAATTGTTATAAATCTTTAAATGCCCATCGATTAATGCCAACAAATAATTTTCTGATTCGCTGACCGAAAATGGTATCAATCGCCCGGATGAATTCAGTGTTGCAAAACTTTGTAATCCGCGACGACGTCGCAATCCACCGCCTGCGATTACATCCATATTTTCCAAACGTGATAATCCGTTCAAATTATCACGAATAAAAAATTCGGCAGAAACCTCGCCGTCGGCAAAAGAATTTTGTGTTTTCATAAATTCTGTCATGGTGTCCCCCGATTAAAATCGCGCGTTAATCAAAGAAAAATCTGTTATATTTTGATGAACGTTGGATGCACTGCTGTCTATGAATTTCGCAGACTGTAATTCTGTTTCATATAATGCAGCCAACATACTGAAAACATTTTTATCGCCAATCAATGGAATGCAAAATTCCATCGCTAGTTTTGTTATTGCGACAGATGCAAAATATGCCGGATACTTTTCAGACGGCACGCGCACAACGGCGGTTATATTCATTGTTTCGCCCGGCGACATAATACAATTTCCCACAACCGCGCCATCACATCGCAATACGCGCAAAACCTGGGGCGGAATTAAAAAATTGCCTTCGTTATTTTTAATTAATTGAAAACATTGCGTTGCAAATCGCCACGGATGCATGGCCAGCAACATATCCATCGTGGGTTCAAACAAAGTCCGTGCCAATTGCGCTGCAGGTGTATCTGCATTCAAAGATTGAATCGGGGTTTCGCCCAATTTTAACAACGCCATCGAACATAAATCCAGTTTAGTTTGCATGATAATTACCTCGTTTATAACAAATAAAAATCCGGGGCGTCGATACCCGCCCCGGTATAATAATTACGACAATGCGGCAACAGATATGCTTTCGCCGACCGTGATTTTTTTAATAGATGTATTATCAGACGCGTTGATAATTACTATATCGCCGGTATTCATCAAAGTCTTTACATCATCGAAATACCCAGACGCCGTTATCGTTGTCAGTGTTTCGTTCGCCGCATAGTGCCACAGTGTAAATCCGTTTGCATACGCAATCACGGACAGATTTTTATTTTGAAATGCCATCGATTTCACCCTTGGTTTGATTTGTGTTTATGGAAATTAATTATTGTCGCCATCGACATCTTTGCACTTCATACAAACGATGCCTGTGTCGTCAATTAATACCGCACCCTGGGACATACTGTTGCTGATAAAGTGTGCGGCGCGTTCGCCATGCCATGATATATCAGTTTTCACCTCTTGCCCACATGCGTGTCCGATGCTGGTTGCGTGATACATAAAACAATTGCGCCCAGATGTTGAATTCACAGGCAAATCATTGTACAGAACCCATGTTATGCCCAACCATTTTTTCGATGCGCCACCAGAAATTAATGGCAAATTATCGCCAACATAATCCGCAGATACAAATTCGTCCATAGACAGCAATTCATTCCACTGATGCACGCCAACAACCGCGAAACGGCGGCCATCGTCTGGGACATCATTTTCGTTCAAGACTTCCAGTGCGGACAAAATCAAATCTTTGGTTAAACCTGTGCTGTAATCACCAACAGATGTGGTTGCGCCACTCATTGCATTTGTAATTAATTCATCGGTTTTACGTCCCAACGCATACGCGCCTGCGGATGCAACAACGCGACGTTCATCGATATTTGTTTTTAATTCATCCAAAGCATCAACCCAATCGCCGGCATAATAATCCTGTAAAATACATTCCACAGGTTCATGATTCAAATTCATAACCGGCACAATACCATGACGCGATTTGGTGCTGGCGGTACCACGTCCGACTTTCTGGAAAGTTGTGGATGCGCCGATAACACCAGATTTGCTGCGTACCGTCGAACGCAATTTAGTGCCCATTTGTTGATATGCCAAATGGACTTCGGCCTCGAACTGTTTTGTAAAGGCCTGGTCAATTGAAACAGACATTTTTTATTTCCTTTGTTTAATAAAACGAAAAACGCGCAATAAATTTTGCGCAAATAAAATTTGCAAATGTGGTTATGCATACGTATGCGCCACAATTACAAAAAAATACTGGGTTCTTTTCAGAATTATCCAAAATGAAATATTCAGTCAGACATAAAAAATCTGACTGAATATTTCCAAAAAAAATCCCCGGAAAACCGGGGATTTTTATATCAGAAAATTATTTTCTTTTTGCACATGCTTTTTTAACAGGCTTTTTTGCAACTGTTTTTTTTGCAGGTGCTTTTTTTGCAACAACTTTCTTTGCAACTGGTTTTTTCACCGCTGCTTTTTTAACTGCTACTTTTTTCGCAGGTGCTTTCTTTGCAACGACTTTTTTTGCAACCGGTTTTTTCACCGCTGCTTTTTTAACTGCTACTTTTTTCGCAGGCGCTTTCTTTGCAACGACTTTTTTTGCAACTGGTTTTTTTGCCGCTGGTTTTTTCGCGACAACTTTTTTTGCAGCCGGTTTTGCCGCTGGCTTTTTCGCGGCGGCTTTCTTGGCGGCTGGCTTCAAGAATGTGAATGCCATTCTTCTCTCCTTTATTTTATTTTTGGATAGAACAAAACTTTTTGTTCTTACTTTCATTTTATATGAAAGAAAAAAAATAGTAAAGAAGAAAGTGAATTTTTTTCATCATGAATATAATTTTTTAAATCCGTTTTCTATTTTTCTGACATATTCTTCATCCATATCACGCCAATATTTTGGATCACGCATCATACGACGCAAATCATTTTCTGTTAAATTTTTTTGTGGCGCATCATCTGTTTGTACGGTTGGTTCGATTGATTGCATCATCGCATATATGCCGCGGATTCCCTGGGGTGACGCGCACAAAGCATCAAACGCATCACGCGGTAAATATTTTTCACCAAATGAATTTATTGCACGCATTGCTTCATACATTTTTTCATCATCACCAAAAAATTTTTTTAATTCGTTTATTGCATTTGTTTCATTTTGCATGTCGAATAATTCATTTATCACAGGTGATAAAAATTCATTTGCAATCTGATAAATTTTTTCAACTTGGGTTGAAGTTAATCCAATTTCTAAAAATTTTTCACGCAACGATTCGTCATCAAACAAATCATTTGTTGGATATTCATTCGCATTTTCAGGCACACCAATCGCACGATTAAATTTTGCACGCGTTACGTCATCTGAATCTTCCCCAGGCACAGATATCATCGTACCTATTTTCTTTTCCAATTCAGAATATGATTTTAATAATGCACCTGTATTCAAAGTTCCGTCTTTGTTAAGAAATTTTTCTGGAATGTTTTCCATTTGTTGTTCCTTTTGTTTCGCTTGATTTACGCAGAAAATAAATTCCGCCAAATGTGAATATTGATTGCAACATTGTAAATATATCTGTGTCACCAACCATATACGCGCCAATCGCAGATAATATTCCAATGCCTGATATTATGTAAGTTCTGTGGCCTGATAAAAATCCGCCTTTGATAATTTTATTCATAATTTTTTCCATTAATTATCACAGATAAAATAATAATCCGTCTATGTCCGCAATATAACCACGCGATGTTGCCCAGCCCGGTATATATCCGTCATGATGAAATTTTGTCGCGCCGTAACAGCAATCTGGCAACCCGCCATTTATCATACGACGCGCAACACGCACGCACATTTGAAATCCACGATTATCCGCCGCAACAGATAACAATTCATGATTCGATGAATCTTTATTCAGTGATTCAAACAAATTTTTATCTGTTATCACATCAGATACATCATGCCCAGACGCAATCGCAAAATTTTTAATCATTGATGTTAATGCTTCGACAGCACGCAAAGACACCGCATGTGTTTCGGCATAAACCACCCGTGCGATTTGATATACTTTGCGTAATGATTCATCAGGATTTTTTATTAACATGATTTGCATGCGCCCCCCCAACAGAATATTTTTGATAAAAAAAGGTCGCGCAAAATGCGCGACCAATAAAAAATCCGCCGGTTTCCCGCGGACAGAATTATTCCCTTTGATGCGCATCATTGTATCATATTTTGACATTAAAGTCAAGAAAATAATTTTCTACATCACGATTTCATCACCATACGCCAACAAATAACGCGAACCGTCGCGCAACACCAATGCGCCATTTTCATTGATTCCGATTAATTCAACCATATCACCACGATACTTGACAGTCTTGTTCAACCCGGTTGCCAAATCCATCCAGCGCACGCGTACCAATGGAAAATCAACACGACGCCATCTGTCCAGATTTTTCATCAGTTTGCTTAACAATTCTGATTTATCAACAGACACATAATTATCCAATTTTGTCGTTTCATACTTTTCCACGGTCGGGTTCGATTTTATATTTATACCAATTCCGATAATTACAAATCTGGACGCATACTCGATTAAAATTCCACAAACTTTTTTGCCATCAATCAAAATATCGTTTGGCCATTTTATTTTTGGGTGAATACCAAACGCAATCAAAGTTTCCGTCACTGCAACCGCAACAACATAAGACAACCGTGGGTCGCGTTCATCAGAATCAAAAACAAAACTTGCATACAGGTTTCCATGATGGGATACCCAGGTGCGTTGGTACCGGCCACGGCCTGCGGATTGAGCCTCGGCCATTATGACGATATGATCGCGCGCAGTGCCATTTGATACCATGTCCAGCGCGTATGTCTGGGTACTGGGGATTTTATCAAAAGATATTAATTTATACCCGGCCAAGTTTATATATCCCGTTTTCGTTTATTATAAAATCACGCCCAAATGTTTTTCGCAACTGATATATCGCAGTATCCAATGCATGTGTCGTGGCCGTCGGTGAATATCCCAACGCAACACGTAAATCAGATGCAGAAATCCCGCCCGTTTTATGCAGCAAAATAACAATCTGGGCCTGGACACGTGGCAATTGCACAGCGCGCCCAAAAATATTTTGCAATAATTGAATATTCCCATCGATTGCGTTTTGAATTGCGGTCTGGATTGCAATCGGCGTTGCAGGATACGATAACCCCAGCGAATCAAAATCCAAATATGCAGCATTCGGCGCATCAGACACCGTTGCGCCCAATTCTGATAAGATATTGCGCCATATTGGGTCGGATGAAAAAATCTTTACGCCCTGTAACATCTTATCCAAAGAATAATAAAACGTCGCCATATTGTCCAATAAAAAAGACCGCGAAATAATGCCGCGGTCAAAACGCACAAAATGCGGACGCGTTATTCACGTTCTTTGTTTCGCGGTTCGATGAATTTTGTAAAATCATTAATACTGGCGCCGGTCGATGACAGAATTTTTGAAATGCTGTTTGTTGATGGCCAACGCGGTTGCCCTTCTTTGGACCAACGTTTGCTGCGGTTAAATGTGGTCGGATCCAATCCGCTGCATTTTGCCAAGCCCGAACAAGACATGCCATGTTCGGTCGCAAATCTTTCTATGGCCCGCCATACATCTTCATGTGTCATTTTCTCTCTCCTGTGGTTTTATTCGGATTTCCCCGAATTTTTATATTGATTTTATTCCAATGCCCAATCACAGACAACAAGTACGATTTCCTAAAACCACGAAAAATCAAG
This sequence comes from uncultured Alphaproteobacteria bacterium, assembly GCA_944392595.1. GTDB lineage: Bacteria > Pseudomonadota > Alphaproteobacteria > Rs-D84 > Rs-D84 > Enterousia. The sequence goes on along the minus strand of CALXXD010000008.1, from coordinate 26,569 downwards.
GACTTGATTCATAAAAACGATACTAAAAAATAAATTTGACAAAAATACTTGACAAATAAGTAATTATGTATTACATTTCGATTCGTCAAAGGGGGCAACCCTGGCGACGGGGCGAAAGCCCAAATGGGGTTCAGGGATTCAGACTCCCTCCTACATTCTCTCTCCTCTGGACTCTGGGCCCCACTTAAATTTAGTTTAGAATGCCCAATTTCTTTTTCTCCTTTCCTTCCTTTCGGGGCATTCGGAAACACCGGCGGGAAACCGCCGGCGTTTTTTTATTTACCCAAAATTATTTATCAAATACTGAAAACAGTTCCCAATGCGCACTGCCGACAAACTGATCGACGGGCGTCAATGATTTTAATTCAAAACCACCACGGATTAATACATTTGCATCGCGCCGCCAAGTAATCGGATTGCAAGAAATATAAATCACACGTTTAACATTACTTTTAACCAATTCGCGACACTGGGCAAACGCGCCCACCCGCGGTGGATCCATCACAATGCAATCATACTGCCCCAGCATCCCAACCGTCAAAGGATGTGAGAATAAATCACGTTTTACCCCGATGCCCGATATATCAAATCCATCTGCATTTAATGCAAATGTAAAATTGCCCAATCCACAAAATAAATCCGCCACACGATGTGATTGACCGGCCGCCGCGACAACCATTTCGCGCAATGTATTTTCGCTGGGCACAGTTGGCTGTAAAAATGCATTTGGGGGATAATCAACGCAATGCCCAGAAAAACTTACCTTGGGCGTTGCAATTTGAATCACTGTGCGTTCATTCCAAGTAACGCGTATAACGTTTTTTAATTTGTCACACGCACATTTGAATTCCCCAGAAAAATAAGGCACAGCCGATGTAATCGCAACATCAATCCCATTATCGCATAACGTAACCAGGCACGCACCCGCCCCGCCCCACGGCAATGATTCCAATTGCGGCAATAAATTATTTATTTCATCAACCAACAACGGACAATTCCGCACAGGCACAATATTTTTTGAATGTGCCATATAAAATCCAAACACACCATCTGCAAAGGCAAAATCAGCGCGTCTGCGCGTATTTGGCGCAATCCAAACCGCTTCGCCCGTTATGGGTAAATCTGATATCAAAGACAATTTTTGTGCGCGATAATCGGGTGCGGCAAAATCATATTTGCAACCACCACATACGCCAAAAAAAGGACAAGTTTTCATATAACGACCAACTTAAAAATGCACACGCGCCCCAACGCGGAATTGATGTCCCATGGGGGTTAAATCCGGCGCAGTTTCAAATTTTGGCGAAAACATATACATATATCTGTAACCCAAATCAACCGCGAAATATTGTCCCATCTCGATTGACAGCCCCGCCATTACCGCCAATACAGGCGTTACATCTTTTTCCGCCGCGACGCCATCAAATGAATTCCACGACACACCCGCACCAATACCTACGTATGGCACCAAACGCTGGTGATAAAACGGACGATACAGGTTGCCAATGCGTGCATCGACAATCGCGTTCAGCATCGCAACGTGCCCCGTCAATTCAAACGCGTCCCATTTCGCAGTATTATAGATATAGTTTGCTTCGACCCTGAAAATATCAAACGCACGAACGCCGACCAAAGCCTCGAACCCGGATGTATTTTTACCGGTTATATTATCGCCGTCGTTCCACATTGTGAAATCATACATCCCACCAACATAAAAACGACGCAGGCGCGCCAACGCCATATCATCTTCACCCGTTACAGATGCCTGGACGGGCATATCAACTTGCTCGGTCCGATATGGAATCGATGCATTTGCCGCAAACGGCAACATACTTAAAATACAAAAACTTAATAATTTCAGTTTCATTTCCACAACCCCATATTTATCAGAAATTCACACGGAATGATGCCATAATATTACTGATATTATCCACACCACCCGCACGAACATCCCAACCGAATCCATTGCCAATCATCATCTGGTATTGATACATAATATCAATACCGATTAAATCAGTCAGCATTACGTTAAATCCAATCGCTGCACGCGGGGCCGCAATCACAAATCCATCCGCCCCACCCGTACCATCAAACGCGTATGCACCAACAGCCGCGCCAACACCCATAAACGGCACAAAATGCCGACGATACGTAATATCGCCCATTTGAACATAGCGACGCGCAAAATCGAAATACAGCATACCGCCAAACGTCTGGTAAGACGCACCATTTGATATGCCATCAAAATCAAGCGTAGATTCTTGGAAATCGATTTCCGTCCGGACGTATGATGATAAATTCCATCCCAAACCGATTTGTGTTGTCCAACTGTTTTTACTGCTGTACTTTTCGCCACCGACACCCGCGGAATCAGTCGCGAACGGCAATGTATATCCAGCGCCGGCGCGCACATACATCCGCGTTGGGATAAACATTTGCACATCTTCATTATATCCCGCGTCATCGGTTTGATATACATCCAGCCCCAGCGCGCCGGGTGCATCACCCGGCAAATCAACCTTTTCACGCGCGGCGACCAAATCCAGACCTTCGGTAACCTCGTCCCGGAATTGTTCGTCGCTGTAACTTGCGAACGCAGGCATGGCAATCAATACAGACAAAATCCCCAAATATGATATTTTCTTCATATTACATCACCCAACATTTTCCAACGAGTATATTTTAACATAAATTGAAACTTGATTCCAGCCCGTTTTATTCGTAACATTTGGGATATGAAGAAAAACACAAAAAAATCAGATAAAAAAATAGCCTTGATTGCGGGCGCGTTGGATTTGCCATTTTTTACCCGCGATGCGTTGCAGCGTGCGGGATGGGATGTCTATGTCGTCGGGTTAAAGCCTTTTTACGACGCGCGATTAAAACCGGACATCGCCGTGCGACCGGCGGGCGGATGGCCTGCGGTGCGACAATTTCGGCGTCGCGGGATAAAAAAATTGACATTCGTTGGCGCGTTGGGGCATCCGAATTTGGCGGATTTACGGCCTGATTTATGGTCAATTGGATTATTGTTCAGCATATTAAAACATCAACGGGGGTATGATTCTATGGCGGTTGCATTAAATAAAGCACTGGAAAATCGCGGGTTTGAAATTGTTGCGGCCCAAGATGTGGCACCGGAATTAACATTCCAACGCGCGGGCGTGCAAACAAAAACAAAACCCGGCAAACGTGACGAACGCGATATAGCACGCGCAATCGAGGTATCGCACACAATCGGCAAGGCTGATATAGGCGCATCGGTCGTTGTTGATAAGCAAGTAATCGCGGTCGAGGCCGCCGAAGGCACAGCCAAGATGCTGGAACGCGTGGTTGATATGCGAAAAAATCACAAACGCCCCAGCGGGGTTTTTGCAAAAATGACAAAACCAGGCCAAGATTTAAGAATTGATATTCCCGCCATTGGCGTTGATACTGTTAATGCCGTTGCAGCCGCAAAGTTGCGCGGGATTGTTGTGAATACCAAAACGTGCTTTGTTGTGGATAAAGATGCAGTTATCAAACGTGCAAACGAATTAAAAATATTTATAATGGCTGTGGATGAATAAAAAATCCCGCAGTTGCGGGATTTTTTTATTGTGATTAGCAACCTGTTGCTGCGCCAATCCATTTAGAAATAGAAATATCTTTGTGCAGCAAGAAATCATATTCACAATTGCCCTGTTTATAATGCCCCATACAAGCGGACAATGTCAAAACGGCGAACAAAGCCAACATTACCTTTTTCATTGCGTTCTCCTTTTACGTAAAAAGCATGTATTAATTATACACCGAATTCGTCGAATTTGCAACCAAAGTTATATCGCACCGCGAATCCAGCGGATTTTGTGCGGTACAACAACAATTATGTCAAACCGCGCATTGCCCGTCCATCCGTTACGCGCAATAAAAGTTTCTGCTGCACGGCGCAACCGACCCGATTGCCGTGGGGTTACCGCATCCAGACCGGTTATAATATCGGCACGACGTTTAACCTCGACAAAAATCAGTAAATTTCCACGGCGCGCGATTATATCAATTTCTGCACGACCTGTATTACGTCCGGTTGTATAACGTCGCTGCACAATGCGAAACCCATGCAGTCGCAAATACATTCGCGCCAAAAATTCAGAAAACAATCCCGTTTGATACGATGTCATATTATTAAAACGCGTATGGTTTTGCCTGGAAATTTTCACGGGCGGCCTGGACATTGCGGGCTATATCAGATGTATATCGCCCCATATCCACCAAATCCAGCGCACCATAATAAGCCGTCATCATCGGGTCATACGAATTCGTCGTAGAAATCCATTTGTCTGTCCCTGAATTAGGCGCGCCATATTTATCCAAGACGCCCTGCCAAAACGCCAAAATTTTCTTTTCACGCTGGTCAGAAAATTTTTCGTGTGCGCCCTCGATTTCATTTACGTCGTTATTATACAGCACGCGCCATACGACATTATCATCGGCGTTACTTGTAAAAAACACATCTATTGTTTCGCCTGTATTTTCACGAACCAAGTGCATTTCCGCCGCGTACAGCAACCCACGGTCACGCGCAAGTGTATATATGCACTGCTTTAATTCCGCGGGGATAACGATACCCTGTTGTCTGCATTCGTAATCCAGGTTATATTTCCATTCTTTCTGAATCGAATATACAATCGCATCCTTTTCACGCAGTGAATACAAACCGCCCTTGGTTTTCAAAAACAATGTTTCGACGTCGTCGTACGACATCCCCAACATAATGCCCGCAATATCAAAATTATTCACAGTTATCGGATTTGCCCCAGAATTCAGCGATACATCAGACATTGTTAAATCCGAATTTCCACTTTCTGTGATTGCGAAATTATCAAAATCGAAATCATCGTCCGCACAGAACGCCGGCGCGGTCGCCATTGATAACATTGCCACAAAAATCCACATCTTTTTACGCATTCGCATTACCCTTGAATAATCCGATTAACATTGAAATGAAACACAGCCGCTGGATCATAGCCCCTTTCCAAATACTCGTGCAACACATCCAATTCGACAAGTGGCCGCATACCCATTTCATACGTTATATCCATATACATCGTGCCACGTGTAACAACGGGCGCGGCATCGAAATCATTTGGTTTTTCCCAGGTTGTTAATTCGTAATTTACGACCCAGTACCGGCCGCCTTCGGGTTGATATATTCGGTCGATAACCCGCGCGACACGCATACTTTTATCGCTGGCCAATTTTTGGATTTCTGCGCCCTGGGTTTCAATCCAATTTTCAAATACACTTGGTGCGGACATAAGTGCCAACACACTGTCTGACCGCATTCTGCGGGCGATATTTTCAGGATCGGGCGCAGCATAAAAATATTCAGTCACATATTTTTGAACCAACAAATCCATAAATTGCGTATCACCCAGATATTCCGCAGTCTGGGGCACCCCAGGGCGACGTTCAGATAAATTATCGGGCTGGAAAAAGTAAGGATACACGCGTTGATTCATGCCTGCATCAAAAATACCGCCAGTCAAATAAATTACCCCGCCGGTTAAAACCAGCAATAATATCCCCAACAAAAATAACAGCACTTTTTTCATCAATCTATCTTGTACGCGTTAAAATCAGCCACATAAAAGCCCAATGTTTTCGGATATCTTTCCGTGTCCTTGGCAACCTTGGCAAATGCAACCACATCTATATCACCAGATATATTCGATTGTATTGTTGCATATACGCGCCATGTTCCGCCATTGTTACCAATTGCACCGGCGGGTTCAATGTCTATCTGGGTCACATCCACCACCCATTTTTCCCCAGATATAAATCGCGTTTGATATTTTGGAACAATGTCATATATGAAATTGTTAAATAATTCTTCGCCGGCGGCGCAATACAAAGCGCACTTTTTTTCGCCATATTTCAGATTGCTTTTAACGCCACAATCATCAATACGGTCGCACGACTGCCACAGCGCATCATTTATCATGGCATCATCAGAAATACTGAACCAATTGGCCGCAAAATTCACCACCACAGATTGCTGCATCAAATTCACAGCCGAATATTGCCGTGGCGCATTTCCATGCGAATGCCCCACAACGGTCCAAGCCCCAGTTAATTTATCAATCGAAACAATAAACGGGTCAATTCGCTGGGACCGCACAGCCCACAATAACAAAATGCATGCAAAAATTATCACCACGAACAACACGCACGACGCAATTCCCATAAAACGGGATATAACAATACGCGAACCGGCCGGAAAGCCAGGCGTGTCAAAATCGCTTGGATAATCCATTCGCATCATCCCCCCCTGAAAAACTTGGGCGGTTAAGCCTGATATACCATGATGCATGCGCATGGGCTTAATTTCAATTCGTTGTTGTCATAACCGACGCCCACGGGTTCGCGGTCATAAACCTGGCCACAACCAGCCAAAGCCAATGCAACAAATAACCCCAGAATTACTTTCTTCATGTCTTTCCCCCTTGGTAAATGAATTATATGAAAATTCAGTCCCCCCGGTCAAGATATAAAAATATCAGAACTGGGTTTCAAACGATAACAAGAAACGCTGTTCCCGATCGTATGGCGTCATCTTTAATGGCCAACCCCAACTGAAATTCATCGGGCCCATTGGCGTGTTCCAATAAATACCAACACCCGCAGATGTGCGAATTGTATCATCGATATAATTCGGTACGCCTTGGTATTCGTATTCCTCGCGTGGTGGTTTGCCCAAAATACCGTAGTCAACGAACACAAATCCCTTTACCTGGTATTCATCCGGGATAAATATAGGGAAATTTAATTGTGTTGAACCATTAACTTTCCATAATCCGCCCAAAGCATACTTTGTAAAGAATTTACTGCGCGATCCAACACCTGCAATATCAAAGCCACGCAACGTTTCGCCGCCCAAGAAGTAACGATAAACACGCGACACGTACGAGTCCCCCAACGGCTGAATCAACCCGAATTCCAATGACGAACGCAATTGCCACCTGTCGTCAAAGAATTTTACCATACCGATAATATCTGCGTTATATCGCATATATGTTTCCGTGCCTCCGAAACCAGTATATGCAATCCCCAAATTACCAACCACACCAGTATGCGTGTTTTGTTCAAAATTCGTGTCCAGATTGTAATACCGCAGGTATGTGCCCAATGTAAATACGGTCGCATCGCGCCAACTGTCGCCCGTTTCCAGCGCGGTATATAAATCATAATTTTGGTCAAAAGATGCAGACAAACGCACCGTTTGGGACCAATGGTCGGTTAATTTCCAACCCATACGCCCCGCCACCGTTAAAGAATCGCGGTCGTATCCAAAACCACCCAACGACGAATAATCATACATAGTATATGAAACATCAAATCCCGCAGACAGCGGCCGACCAAACAAATAAGGTTCTGTGAAACTGAACAACGCCTGCTTTTGATACTGTGCAATTGATCCGCGCAGTTGGACTATCTGGCCGCGGCCCATAAAATTAGATTCTGATATTCCGGCATCAACCATAAAACCGTTGATGTTTGACCAACCAAAGCCGCCCGATAATTCGCCGGTTGGTTGTTCTTCGACCTGGATATCCAGATTAATCATATTTGCGTCTGCAATGCGGTTTGGCACCATTTGAACATTTTTGAAATACCGTGTCCGCATCAGGTTTTGGCGACCTTCTTCAATGGTTTGCAGCGAAAACGGATCGCCCGATCGCATCGGAATTAATTGTTCAATCACAGAATCAAATGTGCGAACATTACCCAAAATGTTAATGTTATTTAAATAAATACGATTTGTTTTTTCAATTTGGAATTCTATATCAACGGTGTTGGTTTCTTCGTTTTTTGTCGGGACTGGATTAACAGTTATAAACGCGTATCCATGATCCGCCACAGCACCGCGCAGATTCGATATTGTTTCATCAACCAAATCAATGTTGTATGTATCACCATCGGACATAACGATTTCGTCATACAATTCTTCATCCGGTACATCCGGGAAAGGATTTTTAATTGTTAATTTTCCGAAATCGTATTTTTCGCCTTCATCAATTGTGAATGTTACAGAATAATACTGACGATCGGGCGTAAATACACCATTTGCGTCGGTTACATTCATATCGATGTATCCATTGCGCATATAAAATTGACGCAACATTTGTTGGTCATATAAAATTCTGTCTTCGTCGAACACATCAAACTGTGTCATAAAACGCCACCAGGCATGTTCGCGCGACAAAATCGCGTCACGCAAATCGCGCCCACGAAAAACTTTGTTGCCTTCAAAATCAATTCGACGGATATAAGTTGGATGCCCTTCATCAATTTCATAAACCACATTCACACGATTATCCGCCAGTTCGATTTTTTGGGGCTCGATCGTTGTGCCGAAAAAACCCTTGCGCTGATACAGCGTCAGCATTCGTTGAACATCTGCACCGATAACAGATTCATCATAAGAATCGCGCGATTTCAAACGCAGTTCTTTTTTCAAATCGTCGGTGGAAATTTCATCGTTACCCTCGATGGTGACCATATTTACGGTTGGAGCCTCGGTAATATTGATTTTCAAAACGTTTCCCGACATACGCACAGACACGCGGGAAAAATATCCACTTTCCTGTAATCTTTTGGCAATTTGATTTGCGCCCTCGGCCGAGACATTATCGCCAACCTTTACATCCGCCAAAATCCGAATGGATTCAGCATCCATACGTTGATTGCCGGACACATCGACACGCGAAACCGTCGCGGCGTTTGCAACGCCCGCCCCCAATATCGCAGATACAGTAAATAAAATCTTTTTTATATTCATCTTTAACTTATTCCAAATACACGTGCCAAATCATTCCACATGGTCAGCGCGAACAGCGCGGCAATAAACAACCACCCAATTAAAATCGCAATTTCCATTCCGCGCCCGCCCAGTTTTCGGCGTATGATGGCCTCGATAATCAAAATCAGCAAATACCCACCATCCAAAACCGGCAAAGGCAACAAGTTTATAACACCAAGATTAACCGACAGCAACGCAATAATCGACAATAACGCAACAATTCCCATTGACAACGCTTGTCCCGAAACTTCTGCGATGGTGATAAACGACCCCAGTTGTTTGGACGAACGTTCGCCTGTGACAATTTGCTTTAACACCACAAGCAACGTTTTCGATTGATAATAAGTTTCGCGCGCGCCCGCATAAAGGCCGTCAAAAAATCCCTTTTTACGCAATTCAGTTTTACTGCCGTCGGCAATCAGCCCCCAACGTTCGGCCGGTGCCAATTGCACACGAACCAATTTGTCATCGCGCAACAATAACACATCTGCATCATGATGCGATGCCAAATCTTTGGCGATAATCAACTCGCCCCAATTGGTAACTTGGTCGTTATCGATTTGCATAACGATATCGCCCGGCTTTACACCCGCGTTAAATGCAACACTTTCCTGGATAACTTGGCCAACAACGGGCAATTGCACTTCTTTCGGTTGAAACATAAATATTCCCGAATATATCAACCAGGCCAAAATAAAGTTCATCGTAACGCCGGCGGCAACAATGATAAACTGTTTCCATGCGGGCGCGGATAAATAATGACCCTTTTTCTTTTCGGCGGGTAACTCGGCATATTTTTTACGATCAAACATATCCTCTTGCCCGTAAATGGATACATATCCACCCAACGGCAAACACGCGATTTTCCAGACTGTTCCATGCTTGTCGTGCCATTTTACAATTGCCGGACCAAAGCCAATGGAAAAAGTATCAACACGAACGCCCGCCCATCGCGCAGCCAAAAAATGCCCCAGTTCATGGACAAAAACCACAACCCCCAGAACAATTAACAATGCGACAATGGCCAAAACAATCTGCATGATACCCGCCTTTTTATAAAAACATTACAACAACACAAACCAAATTATCGGCAAAACATAAATCCATCCGTCGAATCTGTCCAGTAATCCGCCGTGCCCCGGCAAAATGCGACCAAAATCTTTTAATCCCATTTTACGCTTGACCCAACTGGCGGTTAAATCGCCGTATTGGGATAACAGTGACACACTGATACCAATCCACAGTAATTGCGGCATAAACACATCCGCGCCCAACAAACCATACATCACAGACGCAAATGTTCCACAAATAATACCTGCGATTTGTCCGGCCCAGGTTTTGTGTGCGGATACATGTTCCCACATTTTATCGCCGCCAATCAGACGACCAAAAAACCATGCGCCAATATCCGCACAGCATATTGTTAATAACAACAACAACATAATCCACGGACGCGCACCGACAACCCATGCTGAAATCGCCACCAAGCACAGCAGCAGCAGAAATCCACCGAACAAGAATTTGTTTTTATAAACTGTATCGCGCGGGCAATGCAGGATACATATAATCATTTCTGCGACCATACCGATTGCCACGATTGTCGCCAGATATTTAACCGCGTGAAATCCGAAATATTCACCCAACACCGCTAACGCGGCGACTGCGACCATGGCCGCGCCGACAATAATACGTTTCTTTGTATCAGACATTTTTAATTTCCTTATTTTTTACGTCCTGAATAATTTGCCTTTTTGCCACCACCAAAACGGCGATTGCGCTTTGCATATTCATCCAATGTATATTGCCACAACTTTTCACTGCGCACTAAATCAGGCCAATGTTGGGGCACAAACAGCAATTCAGCATACGCCAATTTCCACAGCAAGAAATTAGAAATTCTGAATTCATTACTGGTACGCACCATCAAATCAATCGGCAATAATTCGCCTGTATCCAGGAAAGTTTCAAATGTTTCCTTATCAACTGGCGCGCCGGCCGCAATGGCATCATTTACCGCGGCAACAATCTCGTCCTGGCCGCCGTAATTCAGCGCAAACACAACCGTACCACCCGTGCATTCGGCGGACGCAGATTCCAACTCGTCACATTTTTTTGCCAAACGGGCGGGCAATCTGTCACGCGAACCAATCACGCGATACCGCAGATTTTTTTCCAACGCGTGTTTCATATTTTTATCCAATTCGGTATAGAACAAGTCCATTAGAAAATCGACTTCTTCCTGGGACCGATTCCAATTTTCTGTGGAAAATATGAAAAACGTAACCGTTGTCACGCCACGCGCAATAAACCAATCGACCAAATTTTCAAAATTGGCAATACCTGCGCGATGCCCCGCCAACGGCGGCAGACCACGTGCCTCGGCCCAACGACGATTGCCGTCACAGATAAAAGCAATGTGTTTCGGAACTTTTGACACGTTTGTCGCAACGGGCGTGCGATTTTTCTTTTTAAATAAATTCAGCATATTTTATCCCCTGATGCTTTGGTTAAACGGCCATAATATCTGCTTCTTTTTGTTTTGCCAACGCATCAACATCGGCCGCGCGTTTATCAAACACCTTTTGCAGATCGTCTTCAAATTTACGCTGGTCATCTTCGGAAATTTCTTTGTCGGCAACGGCACGTTTAATTTTGCCCATTGCATCCTGGCGAATATTACGCATAGAAATCTTGGCTTCTTCGGCGTATTTTCCGGAAACTTTGGTTAATTCTTTTCTGCGTTCTTCGGTCAATGGCGGCATATTCAAACGAATAACCCCACCCGCAGTCATCGGGTTCAGCCCCAGACCGGAATCACGAATTGCCTTTTCCACTGCGCCCGCATTGTTAATATCCCAAACGGTCACAGTCAAAGTCTGGTTATCAGGCGTGGCAACGGTTGCGACCTGATTCAACGGCATATCAGACCCATACACCGGCACGCGCACCCCATCCAACAAATGTACAGACGCACGACCTGTACGCAAACCTGCATATTCATTTTGTAAAACTTCCAATGTTTGGGCTGTTTTTTGTTCAACTTCGGCTTTCAATAATTGATAATCCATGATATATCTCCTTGCTGTTCAAAAATGTTAGCAAATTGATTTGACTTTTTGCAAGAAGAAATATAGAATATTGCAATGCATGGGGTTGTAGCTCAGTTGGTAGAGCACTTGCATGGCATGCAAGGGGTCGTCAGTTCGAGTCTGATCAGCTCCACCAGATTTCAGTATGGCGGATGTAGCTCAGCTGGTTAGAGCGTTGGTTTGTGGTACCAAATGTCGCCGGTTCGAATCCGGTCATCCGCCCCAGTTATAAAACCACCCGCCTTGTGCGGGTGTTTTTATAACTCTGGACGGGTCGGGTTCGAACCGGAGGTTCGCATACGAGTACGCAAGGCAAGCGTCAGCGCAGCCGAGCGAATACGAGTGGTGAGCGCGCAGTCGCGAACAATACGAAGTTGGGCAATTCATTGCCCAACGAAGGTGACCGGTCATCCGCCCCAGAAATAAAAACACCCTGTTTGGGGTGTTTTTATTTATGTGCAAGGATGCGGATAAGAACCGGCGAGAAAGCCGGTCGAACCGCCGCAAAAAGGCGGACGGAAGTACGCCGGTTGTGCGTACGCACAATTTTGCAAGGTGATGAAGCGCAGCGAAATAATCCGGTCATCCGCCCCAGAAATAAAACCACCCGCCTTGTGCGGGTGTTTTTTATAACCGGGGCAGACAGCTCTGGTGAATATGTATTGGAAGGCAATTGTTATTATTCCAATTAATTTCTGGATTTGTAATAATTCACCCCAGCGTTCAACACTGGGGTGACACCGTCATACTGTACAATATTCGCATTAACGGCTTAGAAACAGGCTGCGTTCGCCGGCCAAAAATTCGCGTTTGTTCGGCATGGCACCGATGAAATTACGCAAATAATGCAAACTGTTGTGCAGCAAAGTAGATTCCAGCGTGCGAGTATTTTCCACACTCATACGCAATTTCTGTAATGTTGCCAAATCGAACGCGTACTCGCCAATGTTATCCGAACCGTTATTATATTTTATTTCCAAAAAGAAATTCGGAAAATTCGCGTTAATGAATTTTAATCTGGAAATTTGCTCGGACAATTTCATGTATGGCAAAACACCAATTGCAACAACAGTATTTAACTGATTATTTGTTACCATTGTTTTGGCTGTATCCCATGAAATACTGTGCGGGGCGCGACCTGCGACACGTTCAGCCACGTGGCTATATACATCTATGATTTCGGGTTTGTCATCAATGCAATACGCATCGTCCAGGTTATATTTATACTGAATCAACGGCGCCAGTGGCGAAAACCCGCATCCCAAATCAACGAACTTTATATTGCAATTCGATGCGACTTTTTTATCAAAAAAATCCACACTGTCGGAAAAACGCAGCGCATAATGCAATGCATGCATCGGGGCGGTTCGCGCACTTTCAACGTATTTAGTAACCACGTAATCGCCCTTTTCTGCGGCTTTGATAATTTTACGCCCCAGTGCGCCAATGTGAATGTTATAATGCGAAGATTTCAAAATATCCAACAGCGCGCAATTCCAATCGTGCAGAAAATTTTTAGTCGTTTTATTGATACGGATATACTTGCCCAGCGCGCGTTCCAAAAATATGCTGCACGACAAAGGAATATCCATCAATCCGTAATCTTGTTGTTTTAACTTGGTCATTTCGCTGGTATATATAGTACAAAAAACTTAATTCGTCAAATTATTTTAATATGTAAAATCCAGAATCAAATTTTCAAAATCGTCATGTGTGGCGTTTGGAACAATTATCGTATTCGCCCCGCCCGTCCATTGCATTGTTAATGAATTTGGCACCGTTTTATCGTTTTCGGCCGCATAATGCAACTGATGCACACGCGGCAATGTATCCAGGTTTATCGAGTGTATCAGCGGGCTGTCGCCGAAATATTCCGTCCAATCAGAATGATTCAAAACACCTGCGATTGTAATCCATTTTTTCACATTTATGTCGGGATATTTTTCAATTATCAAACCCGACAACAATGCGCCACCTGAATATCCAATCAATATTATTGGGCGCGCGGCGGCCGTTTGTTTTATCGCATCGGCGGCGGATTCAATTACTTGCGGCGAAAATCGCCCGTCAGTCCAATCAGATACATCACACGCGGGCGACATTATATACTGACACGGGCGCGCCATATATACAACATTTGCCGACGTGTCTGACGCGGCCAATTCGCGCAAGAACGTCCCGCGCGGCGTTGGATCGCGGGTCGGCGCACCACGGCCATCAAACGCATGACCATCGCCTTCTATATAAATATGTATCGGTTCGGATGGACTGGTTATTTTTTGCAATGTGGCAATTTCAAAATTACCGGCGTGAATTGTTTTTGGCGTAAATTCCGCGGGCACGTGCCAATTTGTGCCCGCGCAACCGGTTAATAACAGTAATAAAAATAAAAAATATCGGCGTGCCATTTTATGCGATTGTATCCTAATCATATACCCCAGTCAAATTGCATAATTTTTACACTTGACAAATTAATTGACAAAAATACTTGACAAATATTATTTTTAGGACATAATAAGTACAAACGAATATAAAAAGGTGATTATATGTTCAAGGCACTGAAAATGAAAATCGCGGCACGAAAAATGAACCGTAAAAGCACGAAAAAGCGCGCATCTGTCGCAAAATCGCGTCGTGGCGCATCACGCCGCAATCAATCGTTTTTGTCACGCGCATGGGGTGCGATTTGTGTTCCTTTCCGTGCGATATGGCGCGGGATTTGCGCGGTTTGGCATTGGATTTGCTGCCTGGATTTAATTGGATTGGTTAATGTCACCCTTTTGTGTGCAATCATTGTTTTATTTTCTATGTTGATTATGGATTTCGTTGGATGCAACAAAAAATCTGTTGTTATTATCAAACCAAATCCTGAACATATATCCAATCAAAATAATCGCGTTTTGTATGCGCGCAGCATCGAAAAAGTTGTATCTTTGCCGATGGCGCGTAATGAAAATCACGAATTAATTGACAAGCCCGTTGTAACCCAAGAACCGAAATTGGATCGTGTTCCCGCCCGTCAAACCGCGCGCGTTGGTCGTGTGACGTATGGCGATGTTATCATTGATTATCGTGGTGCAGTTTCATTATTACAGCCCGGCGATACAATTCGTGGGAATTTATACATCCAGCACATGCGCAAATTCATTTTACCGCGCGGGATTGTTGTTGATGGTAATTTATTCCTGCGCGATATGGGCATGTTGCAATTCGCAGGCGAATTCACAGTAACAGGCAACATATATGTTACCCCAGATTCATCGTTTGGCCCAATTCCGCGCAACGCACGTATTGGCGGCCAAGTGATTTTATAAATTTACCAGTTTCCCCTGAAAATAAAAACGGTTGTATTTATACAGCCGTTTTTTATGGACTTTTTATCATAAATATGATATAATGTACCCATCCAAGCGAGAGGGATAAAATATGACAACTTTTGAAAAAATCTTGAATGTTTTTGGTAAAAACCTGGGTTATACAATTATACTGATTGTTGCGGTTATATTCTTTGCATATTTTGCAGACGGGCTGATTCCGGGTCTGATTACGGCGTTAAGTGCGCTGGTTGCGTATGCATGCGGTGCCGCGTTGTATCGCGCATTTCGCGATGCTTTTTCTGGCAAACGCACAGTAAGCGCAACGGTAAAAAAAGCACCCGCGAAAAAGACAGCATCCAAAAAAACATCCAAGAAATAAATAAATTGGTAAATAAAAGAATCCCGCAATTGCGGGATTTTTTTTTATTACTGATTTTCAGATTCCACCGGTGTTGGCGCAGTTTCTGATTCCGTTGTCGCGGCCGGTATCGCCGATTGCGCGGGTGCGCCGGCCTGCTGTACCAATTCGTCACGCAGGCCACTTTGTTGGGTTGCAATATCTGATTTTGCCGATACCAACGCCAATAATGCGCACAGCACAAAGAATATCGTTGCCAACCACGCCGTCGCACGTGTTAAAAAATTCCCCGCCGCCGCACCAGTCAGCGCACCACCAAACATAGATGCCGCGGACGAACCAGACATACCGCTGCCCTCGGATTTTTGTAATAAAATGATGCCCGTCATCAAAATCGCGACGATGATTAACAAAACCAATAAAATTGTGAACATATAAAAACCCTTTAATTTGCGATTATTTTATATACCAAAAGCCTAAATTGCAAGTTTTTTCAGCAACGCGTCTGCGGCGGCAATACTGGCCGCCTTTTTGGATGTACCACATCCATCCGCGCTTTGCCCCATGGCCGTCACGCGCACGTTAAATGTTGGCTTGTGCGATGCGCCGGTTTGCGCCAAATATTCGTATTCTGGCAATGCGCCGCCTGCATTTTTTTGCACATATTCCTGTAACGCAGTTTTGGCATCTTTGGGTGCAACAACGTCGGCAGCCGCCAAATCACGCCATATATCAACAATGATTTTTCGCGCCACTTCAAACCCACCATCGATAAAGATTGCACCAAAGACAGCCTCCATCGCGTTGGCACAAATATGATCTGTGCGCCCCGCCGTCATGTGACCATGATGAATTTCTTTGTCCAAACCCAATTCGGTCGCGACGCGCGCCAATGTACCCGTTGATACCAACATGGCATGACGACGCGCTAATTCGCCCTCGTGCTCGTCCGGGAACATATCGTACAGCAACGTTGCCACAGACAATCCCAGCACGCGGTCGCCAACAAATTCCAACCGCTCGTTATTATGTACCGCATCCGCGCCGCTTTGCGTTAATGCCAATTCCAGTAATTCTGGATTTTTGAAATCATATTTTAATTTCATCACGTTAATCTATCCCCATGCCAATTCTGTCCCAGCGCATCTTGTGCCCCCAATTCCATACGGCCCACATAGACGAATAATAATTGTGCGAATACCATATAAACCACACAGGTCCCAAAACATTATCACGCGGGACATAGCCAATGTCAGCGCGGCTGTCGCCACTGTTGTCGCGATTATCGCCCATGAAAAAGTAATGATTTTCAGGGACTGTAAATAACATCGTATTATCCAATGGTGCATCATCCGCCATTTCAACAATGCTGTGCGAAACGCCGTTCGGCAATGTTTCTGTGTATTCAGTTGCCGTAAATACGCCGCACGCCCATTCGTTTGCCCGACAGAATTTATCGTCTTTGTATTCAATTGTATATCCGAATTCGGCGGGCTTGTTATCCACCCAAACTTTGTTACCCTTTATCACCATATTTTTTTCTGGGATATGATAGCCCGCACTGCGCAATGCGCGTGGCAAAGTCGCGATTACGTACGGACGCGGATTTTCACGCGGTACAATTTCGCCGTTTATGTACAGGCGGCCATCCACCATCTGGATTGTGTCGCCCGGTTTGCCGATTAAGCGTTTAACATAATCCTGGGATTCGTTAATCGGATTACGAAAAACAATAACGTCGCCAATTTCAGGTTCGTGCCCCCAAAAACGTCCATTCCACAAATGCCATGACCCAAACGGAAACGAATAACGCGAATATCCATACGGCCATTTTTCCACAAAAATATGATCGCCAACATGCAACGTTGGTATCATTGACCCAGATGGAATATTAAACGGTTCCAGTAAAAAACTGCGGAACGCGATGGCAATCAGCACACCATAAAATATGGTATTAAACCAATCGCGTGCGACATTTGTCTTCTTTTTCAATGGCATAGTGTATTTAATCCCCTTTTCGTCCGCAGTATTTTATAACTTGAATTGACGTTGCGCAAGTTTTAATATGCAAATATGATTTCTTTGAATTCAATCATATTTAATGGGATGGATGCAACACCCATAGATGTCCAGGTGCAATTGTCGGCTGGGTTGGCCAAGCCTGAATTTAACATAATCGGGTTGGCGGATCGCGCGGTCAAAGAATCCGCCGAACGTATTCGCAATGTGTTGGCTGCATTAAACATATCTATGCCGCCGAAAAAACTGACTGTTAATTTATCGCCGGCGGACGTGGAAAAATCTGGTTCTCATTTTGATTTACCGATACTGTGCGGCATTCTGTGCGCGATGGGGGTGTTGCCCGAAGACGAGTTGGCAAAATATATCATCATTGGCGAAGTCGGCCTGAATGGTGCAATCGTTAAAACAGACGGCGTATTGCCCGCCAGTGTTTGGGCAAATCAACATAACCTTGGGATAATATGTCCCGGCGACCAAGGGGCCGAGGCCCGATGGGCGGGACACACCAATATACTTGCGCCGTTTCACGTTTTGGAAATAATAAATCATTTCAAAGGCACTCAGATTTTGCCCCTGCCCCAGATGTCGGCAATTGACGCCGCACCCGCCACGCACATCGATATGGCCGAGGTTCATGGCCAGGCCGCCGCAAAGCGCGCTTTGGAAATCGCCGCGGCCGGCGGACACGCGATGTTAATGGTTGGGCCGCCGGGGTCTGGGAAAACTATGTTGGCATCGCGATTGCCGACCATATTGCCAGAAATGACACCTGATGAAATTTTGGAAACGTCCATAATTTATTCCATCGCGGGTCAATTAAACGGCAAATCTTTAATTACCGCGCGCCCATTTCGCAGCGTTCATCATACGTCCAGCGCAGTATCACTGGCGGGTGGTGGCGCAGATGCACGTCCGGGCGAAATATCGTTGGCACATAATGGCGTTTTGTTTTTGGACGAGTTGCCTGAATTTAATCGCGCAACTTTGGAAATTTTACGCCAACCGATGGAGGCCGGCAAAATCATGGTTGCGCGTGCAAAGCGCACCGCGACCTATCCCGCACGGTTCCAGTTGATTGCCGCGATGAATCCATGCCCATGCGGGCATTTGGGGAATGCCGCACTGTCTTGTTCGCGCGCCCCCAGATGTGCCGAGGCATATCAAAACAAAATTTCCGGCCCATTATTGGACAGAATCGATTTACACGTTGATGTTGATGCGGTTAATCCGTGGGATATGAATAAAAACGACGACGCACCGGTTGAAACATCTGCGCAAATTCGTGTGCGTGTTGTTGCCGCACGCAATCGCCAAATTGAACGGCAGGGAATGCCAAACGCACGTCTGGATGGTGCAGCTTTGGATGCGGCCGCACCATTATCGGCCGAATTAACCGAATTTTTGAATAATGCCGCCGAAAAAATGGGAATGTCTGCCCGTGGGTACAATCGTATAAAACGCATTGCGCGAACGATTGCGGATCTGCGCGGGGCGGAAAATATTGAAATGCCTGATTTGGCCGAGGCATTATCATACCGGCCAATAAATCGCGGAAAATATGGGGTACGATAAAAAATCCGCCAAATGGCGGATTTTTAATTAAAACTCGAACCGCAGACCAATCATTATATTTGCATATATTGTGTTTTGAGAACTGTACCAATCGCGATACAGCGTGCCGTCTTTGTTACTTAAAGACCAGCGAATTTCAGGTATATATGCAATTCGCGCACCAAAATCAAAATATGTATTTTCATTGATTCCATACGACAGGCCAACCGCCAACAATCCCGCGATGTTCGCAGTATTACGTTCGGAACGATAAAACTGTATCGGGCTTAATTCATCCGCTTTGTCGCCATAGGGTAATAAATCCGTACTTAACGATAAATCGCCGTACAAATCCGTCATATTTAACGTTGTCAAAATATCTGCATATCCAACGCCAAAACCAACATACGGAACAACCGTGCGTATCGGTTTTTGCATCCCGTCAAAGAAATCATAGAAAGCCATCACGCTGAAAATATCAGTCATCGCAGTTGATTGCACCGCGCCACTGGATATATTTGCGACCAAGCCATTCTGGTCAGTACCCAAAATCGGCGCATCACCCGACAAGAATGGCGACGCATTATATTCACTTTCAGAAATATGGTCCCAACCCAATTCAATGCGCCACTGGGGCGAATTTGGTATTACCCAACCGACACTTGCGCCCGCGGCAAATGTAAATGATTCATAATCCTTGGTTGGTGGTAAATCACCGATATTTACATATCCAATCGGTTTGAAATTTTCGTAATCTGCACTGTTTGTGGAATTTATACCCTGTAAATACGCCAATTCAGACAATATCGATACGCCATCGCTGTAATACAGTGGGGTTAATTCACCGATGTCGTTCTGAATCGAACCAAAACCAAATGACATACCGCCACGAACAGAAAAAGTAAAACGGCCGCCGTCATCGGCATACGCACCATCCCCCACGTAATAGCCGTCGTATTCCCAATTTGCGCGGGCGTTGCCGGCGATCAACGCGCACAAAACAATCGGTAAAAGCAGCAGGTTCCTACTTCTCATGCCCATTATTATATCATAAATTCAGGCATAATAAAAACAAAATTATTCTTGGATAAATCCACCGGATTGCAAATTCCACAACCGCCAATATTCGCCGCGACGGCGCAGTAATTGATTGTGTGTGCCGTATTCCACCACCACGCCATTGTTTAACACCACGATTTTATCCATATTACGTAAAGTGGATAATCTGTGCGCAATGGCAACAGTTGTGCGCCCGCGTGCCAATTCATCAAAAGATTTTTGAATTGCGATTTCTGTTTCACTGTCCAGCGCGGATGTAGCCTCGTCCAATACCAAAATGGGGGCATTTTTCAAAAATGCACGTGCGATGGCAATACGCTGTTTTTGACCACCAGATAATTTAATTCCACGGTCACCAACCATTGAATCATACTTCTTTTCGGTTCCCATGATAAAATCATGCGCGGCCGCACGACGCGACGCATCACGAATCTGCTTGTCCGTGGCACCCGGTTTGCCGTATTCAATATTTTCACGAATTGTACGATTGAATAATGTTGGTTCTTGGGGAATAAATGCGATACTGCGACGCAAAGAATCCTGGGTTATGGTCTTTATATCTTGCCCATCGATTAAAATTTCGCCGCGTGTTGGATCATAAAATCGCATCAACAAATGTACCAGTGTTGATTTACCCGCACCGGATGGTCCAACCAACCCGACCCGTTCGCCTGGTTTTATCGTTAAATTAAAATCGCGCAAAACCCATTTGCGTTTGTATTTGAACCATACGTTTTTGAATTCTATCTTGCCATGTGACACAACCAAATCAGGCGCGTTTTCCACATCGCGCACAGCCAATTCTACATTTAATTCATCGTACGATTTTTTCGCGCTGCCCAATTTTTCAACCACATCAGGGATTTGCCCGATAATGCGCGATATCATTCCCATAACGTTAAAGAACACCGACATTGTAAATACTATTTCGGATACCAGAATATTGCCTTTGGAAAACAAAATCACGCACAGCAACATGGTCAGCCCAAACGCAATATCCCACACAAAATTCGGCAAACCCCAAAACCAACGTTGAATAAAGAACGAATAAATGCGTGTGGTAATTGTCTTTTTACGCGCAGGTTTCAAATATTCGCGTTCGGCATCCGCCGCGGCAAATAATTTCACAACCGAATAATTTGAAATACTATCCACGATTTTACCGGACAGCGAACTGTTTTCTTCACTGGCGGTTTTGGCAGAATTGCTCATCGGTTTCATCAGTGCCAAACCATATACCAATCTGAATATAAAAACGGCCGCAAAAATCAATGCAACATACGAATTTATTTCCAATACCAATCCCACGTTTATCAAAATCATCACAATGGAACCAAATATTTCCAAAAAATTCATAATAACCGTGAATCCGGTTGTTACATAGTTAATCTGGGAATTTATTTTTCCCGCCATACGCCCGGTCCAAAACGACATAGACTGATGCTGGACAAAATCATTTAACACATCTGATATTTGATTTGATATTATCGGTTGCCAACGACCGTGCAACATGCCACGCAAAATCAAGCACGTGTCCCACAGGATAAATAACCCCGTAATAAATAAAATTGTTGGCAATGCAAACTCAACAAATCCAACGCCCGCCGGTGGCGTTTGTTCAAACAACGCGATAAACCAACGCTGATAATTTGGGAACAACACAGCGTCTGACATAACGCACATAAACAATATCGCATATCCAATCATCAACGGCCAATGGCCGCGCATTGCGTATTTGAAATAAAACTTCCACAAAGATTTAGGTAATTTTTGATTGTAATTGTATGCCATAGCACGCCAATCATACAAAAACCGAAAATTTCATTCAAGCAATTTATTTCACAATTTCATGGAATATAGTTGCGGGGATTGTGCCGCCGGTTATTTTTGACGACATGGGGGTAAAGTTATCGTTGCCCGTCCAAACCCCTATTATCAAATTATTCCACGCGCCAACAAACCAAGCATCGCGGTTATCATTACTGGTGCCTGTTTTTCCGCCCAATACACCGGGGGCCATCGCACGGTGACCCGTACCGGCGGGTTTTACCACGTCGGCCAATAATTCAGTCATATAATCCACAGTTTGTGGCATTAAAACCTGTAACGGTTCGGATGGATTGCGTTCGTAAATTATGTTGCCATGCGCGTCTGTTATTTTTGTGATTGAATATGGACGCACTGAATACCCGTTGTTCCAAATGACCGCATATATTGTCGTCAAATCCAACAAAGACATTTCAGACGCACCCAAAACGGTTGAATATTCGCGCCGCAATTTATTACCCACACCCAAACGCCCCGCCATATTCAGCACGTTATCAATTCCAAATTGCTGGGTTAATTTCAATGGCACTGAATTAACAGATTTTGCAAATGCGGTCGCCAAAGTTATATCGCCATAATAACGTTTGTTATAATTTTGTGGTGAATAATCGCCAATTGAAAACGGAGAATCATTAACATAACTGTCGGGCGTCATACCATTTTCCAACGCCACCAGATATACAACGGGCTTAAACGAACTGCCAGGTTGGCGCAGTGCCAACGCGCGATTAAATTGACTTTCTTGATAATCCGTTCCACCAACCATCGCACGCACCGCACCACCCGTATCCATGGCAACGGCGGCGCCCTGGTATTCGCCAACATGGCGCGGCAAAATATCGGCAACACGTTCCTGTAATTTCATATCCATTGTGGTATAAACATATAAATCAGATTCCAATGTGCCGATGGTTGATTTAACTTCGTCCAGGACAAAATCTGTCCAATAACGATAAATATTTGTATTGTGCGCAGGCACGGCGGGTGCCAATTGTCGCGCAGCAATTCGCGCCTGGTTCAATGTGATATATCCTTGGCGCACCATTTCTTGCAATATTACGCGAGCGCGTGCAATGTTTTTGTCGGGATTTGCCAACGGACTGTATGTCGTTGGCGCTTTTAACATAGCGGCGATTTGTGCAGCCTGGGCAATGGATAATTCGTTTGCAGAACGTTGGAACATCATACGCGCCGCCGCGTCAATCCCACGCAATCCGCCCACCAAAGACACGCGATTCATATACAAATCCAGTACTTGATTTTTTGTAAATCTGTTTTCCAACCAATATGACAAAATCAGTTCTTGGATTTTTCGTGAAATCTTTTTTTCACGTGATAAAAATATATTCTTGGCCGTTTGTTGGGTAATGGTTGAACCGCCCGCAGCCAAACGACCGCGCATTAAATTCGAAATCATCGCACGTGCAATTGCGCGAAATTCAACCGGACCATGTTCAAAAAATCGCTTGTCTTCGATTGCAACAATCGCCTGCCATACATGTGGGGGCAAAGTTTCAACGGATACAGGCGTTCCCATTATGCGATTTGACGCACGAATTTCATTGCCGTCTTGATCCAAAATAATAATGGTCGCCGGACGAGTTTCGTGTAAAATCGCATCCAGTGACGGCATCTGCAAAAACACAATCACAACGTATATCGCAACCCCAACCAACAACAGCATAAACAAATCAATACACCACACAAATATCCGCATTCCGCGGGATGTGCGCGATTCAGGCTGATTTTTTCGTGATGCGATGTTTTTTTTCTGCAAATTTTTCCCCATGGTCTGATGGAATTATATCACAAACAACTTGCGTTTTTCCATAAATTAAAACTATAATGCGTCGTATTACATTTTGCATAAAAGGAATGGGGAATGAAAAAATTATTTGCAATTATGACTGCGTTATTTATGACTGTGCCCGCGATGGCGAACGAATACGGCGGCCAGACGCCGCGGCGCGACAACTATGTCGGCGTGCGTTTGCACAAAAATGACAATTTGGCGTTTGGGGTTGAACCTGAAAATGGCGATGGGTTCAAGGTTCGCGATGACAGTTTTGGTTTCGGGTTAATTGTTGGAAATCGTTTGACCGATTTTTTGAAATTGGAATTCGAAACAGAATATACATACGCAAATAAAAGCAAAAACGGCAACAATTATAATTTTGATGTTTGGTCGAATATGCTGAATGTGTATTTATACAAACAATTCGGCGGCGCGGTTGAACCGTATGCAGGATTGGGCGTCGGCGTTTCCGGCATCTGGGGCAGCGTTGATGGCGCACTGGATATGTCTGATGCAACGGCCGATATGTCTTGGGCGGCGATGATTGGTGTCAATTTCGCACTGAACGAACGCATCGATTTGAATTTGGGCGTAAAGTATCAAAACTATGGCGATTTGGAAATGACCGACGCCGCCGGCAATCATTACAATATCGAAGTCGATGGAACAGAATTCTATATCGGCGCGGCGTATAAGTTTGGGTTGTAATTATTACTGATTTTCAATCGCTTTTTCAAAATCGGATTCAGACCAAATTGTAATCCCCAATTGTTGGGCTTTGTCCAGTTTGGATCCCGCATCCGCGCCCGCCAAAACTATATCCGTCTTGGCAGATACACTGCCCTGCACGCGTGCGCCCAGGCGTTCCAAAATCTCGCGCGCGGCATCGCGTGTATAATTCGCCAACGTGCCAGTCAAAACCACTTTCTTACCCGCCAATGGCCCAGATGGCGCGGCCGCCACCGGTGCAGATTCACGGATTTTAACCTGGCTCAACAATTCATCCAAAACCGCGCTATTATGGGCATCTGCAAAAAACGATACTATTTCATCCGCCATTACTTCGCCAATGCCGTCAATTTGTTTTAATTTCCATACGGGCGCAGCACGCAACGCGTCCAATGTGCCAAACGCACGCGCCAATATTTTTGCGGTGACTTCGCCAACCTCGGGTATGCCGATGGCGAATAAAAAACGATGCAGTTCAATGTCGCGTGCCCGTTCAATCGACGCGTTCAGATTCGATACTGATTTTTCACCAAATCCATCCAAGCGTTTGATTTCGTCGCCATGGCGCGCAATCAGTGTAAATATGTCCGCCGCGTTCGATATCCATCCACGCGAAATAAATAATTCCAATTGCTTTGTCCCCAGACCTTCGATATCAAAACCTTTGCGCGAAACAAAATGTTCCAATTCGCCAATTCGCTGGGCTGGGCATCCCAAAGTATTCACGCATCTGCGGGCGACTTGGCCCGATTCTTGGACAACGTTGCCGCCGCATACAGGGCATTTGTCTGGGAATATAAACGCGGTTGCGTTTGGCGCGGTTTCAGCCACACCAACAATTTGCGGTATAACATCGCCCGCACGTTGTACGATGACTTTGTCGCCAACCTTTATGCCCAATCGCACTATTTCATCAGCATTGTGTAACGTTGCACGCGATACCAATACACCACCGATGTTTATCGGTTCCAATTCTGCGACCGGGGTCAGAACACCTGTGCGACCAACCTGGATTGTAATGTCACGCAATGTGGTTATACCGCGGGCGGCCGGGAATTTATAGGCAACCTCCCACCGGGGGCTGTTGGCGCGCGCGCCCATGCGTTCTTGGATATCAACGTTATTAACCTTTAACACCAAACCGTCTATATCAAACGGGATGTCGGGGCGTATCATCATAGTGTCATTATATACGCGTTGGATTTCATCCAGGCTGTGCGCATGATGCGCCCATGCGCGCGTCGTTTTGAATCCCCACGATTCCAATTTATCAAAATATTCAGACTGAGTCGCCCATGTACGTTCGGACAGTTCGCCATACGTATATGCAAACGCGGACAGCCGCCGCGCCGCCGTCACCCCGGGATTTAATTGCCGCAACGACCCCGCCGCCGCATTACGCGGATTTGCAAAAACTTTATCACCGGCCGCATCGGCCGCAGCATTTAATGCCAAGAAATCCGAACGGGACATATAAACCTCGCCCCGGATTTCGATTACATCTGGAAAATCGCCACGCAATTGCTGTGGAATGTCGGAAATAGTGCGCAAATTTGCAGTTATGTCTTCACCAGCAACCCCACTGCCCCGTGTAAGGCCGCGCACCAAACGCCCGCGTTCATACCGCGCGGCGTACGATACGCCATCAACCTTTAATTCGATAAAAATATCTTTGTCTGATAATTTGTTGAACCAGTCTGCGACCTCGGCCTCGTTAAAAACATCTGATATGGATAACATAGGCACGCTGTGCGGATATGATTTGAATTTTTCAGACACAGCCGCACCAACATGCTCGGACGCGCCACCACGCGCCAATTCTGGATATTCTGTTTCAATTTCAATCGCACGACGACGCGCCGCATCATACGTCGCATCATCAACAATCGGCGCATCATTTTGGTGATATGCTATGTCCCACGCGTTTAATTTTTTCATTAAATCTGCGTGTTCGGCCAATATCAATAAATCAGGTGTTTT
>CALXXD010000007.1 GCA_944392595.1 uncultured Alphaproteobacteria bacterium | reverse complement strand
TGATATGCTATGTCCCACGCGTTTAATTTTTTCATTAAATCTGCGTGTTCGGCCAATATCAATAAATCAGGTGTTTTACTCATACCCCTGATTATAAAAAAAATCCGCTGTTAACACAACGGAAATATAATTTTATTCACGGCCGCGGTCGGGTGGGAAAAAATCTGCAAATTCACGCCAAGTGGTATTTGTGGCATTCATGATTTTGACTAAACTGCCGACCGACATCCAATGTGGTTTGCCATCTGCACTACGACGCTTGCATTTATTCAGTGCCGTTATATCCATTCCACTGATTTGCGCCATGCGCGAACAAGAAATATTATGCGCCGCGGCCAAATTATCTATTGCACGCCAAAACATTGCATTCGTTATCATTTTTTCCCTCCTGATTTTTCCGCACGTTGTCTTGACTATATTCTTATTATGATTGAATCCTTAACCAAAATCAATTATTTTTTACAGGAAAATATTCTGATAAAAAATCCCGTCAAATGACGGGATTTTTATGCTGAATCAAAACGATTTTTTATTTATCCTGTTCGTCCAAGCCGCGTAATAAAACATCTTTCAAATCGTTTGGAATCATCCCAGTTGTGGAATATCCGCAATCAACGTGATGTACTTCGCCGGTAACCGCGCTGGACAGGTCACTGAACAAATACACAGCCGCACCGGACACATCGTCCAACGTCATATTGCGGCGCAATGGGGTTTGTTCCGCATTCAGGCGCAGCATGGATTTCATCCCGCCAACACCAGACGACGCCAACGTCATAATCGGGCCCGCGCTGATTGCGTTGATGCGAATTTTATCACGCCCCAGGTCGGATGCCAGATAACGAACACTGCTGTCCAACGCTGATTTTGCAACACCCATTACATTGTAATTTGGTACTGATTTTTCACCGCCGTAGTATGTTAATGTAACGATACTGCCGCCGTCTGTCATCAGTTTGGATGCACGACGCGTCAAATCAACCAAAGAATATACTGACACGTCCATAGTATTTTTGAAATTTGCACGTGTTGTGTCTGCATAACGACCGGTCAATTCGTTTTTATCTGAAAACGCAATCGCGTGCAGCATGCCGTCCAGTTTGCCCCATTCGCGTTCAATGTTCGCAAACAAAGAATCCATTTGTTCGTCATTTTGAACATTGCATTCCTGGACGAACTTTGCGCCGATGGATTCAGCCAACGGACGCACGCGTTTTTCCAAATTTGGCATAGCATACGGCATGGCGATTTCTGCGCCTTCGTCATGCGCGCGGCGGGCAATAGCCCACGCCATAGACCAATCATTTGCGACACCAGTAATTAAAATCTTTTTTCCTTTTAATAACATTTTGCTTCCTCTATGTTTTTTATTGGACGGGTAAAAATATAGCACTAAAAAAGCAAAATCGCAACGGATAAAAAAAGTACTTGAAATCGGATAAAAAAGGTTATATGATATGCGGGCTATTCGGGCATAGTTCAGTCGGTAGAACAACGGACTGTTAATCCGTATGTCACTGGTTCGAGTCCAGTTGCCCGAGCCAAGAATTACAAACCGTCCTATCGGGGCGGTTTTCGTTTGAATACACATAGTGTTTATACTATTCGACAATTTTAATATATAAAATTAATCACTTTTACAAGTTATCGAGTTATTCTCTGCCAAATATACTTTGCAAAGCTCTAGAAATATTACCAATTTTAATCCGTAATTTATTAGTACCACGTTTCAAATCTGATGTAGCCTGCCGTTTCAATAAATCCACTATATTTACACGATGAAATTCACCTTTACGAATTGCCTCATTCATATAATTTTGTTTGTCATAATTGTTATCACCTTGAGTTGTTTTGGCGTTATCATAACAAGTATTTAGTACATAAACTTCATACCCCAACTTTTCAATTTCAACTGCTGTATCATATTTTTCTCTTTTGGCAATTTTTATGGGGCTTTCTGAATAATATTCCTTACCTTTATCATGTATAAAAGGTGCATCCGGCATTTCATAAACAGTATAAACATAAAAATTCGGTTTAATATGCTTTGACAATCGTTCTATATAAATTTTCTTATTATGCAACTGTATTTGTCCACGACCAGAAACACATCTTACAATAGCAAAAAATTTTGCATAATTTTTATCGCTTGTAACAAAAGCACCTTTAACACGTGCATTTTGAACACTATTCCACTGTTCCTTTGGCATTAAGGCGTCATCTTGTATTTCCGTAGCACTTCCATGATAATATGACTTTTTAACCAATGGCATATATATCCTTTTAAGGAAGAATATCATAAATATTATAAAATTATCAAGGCAATTATTTTAGATACTTGCACGCTTGCCCGAGCCAAGGATTTCAACCTGCCGCTGTCAAGGCGGTTTTTGTTTTACTATGATTAAAATTCCACATACTTCGATATTTTTTATGAGAATTATTACCCTTTTGTCTAAATTATCGAATTAATCTTGAATATTTTTAACCCAAATCGTATAATTACAAAATATACTCAAAAAGGATAAAACATGAAAATTGTTGCTATCGGAGGCGGCGAAAATGGGCGCACCAAAATACTACCAGACGGTACAATAAAACAATACCCTTTTGAAAATACACTAATTAACAAAAAAATTATCGAATTATCTGGCAAAAAGAATCCTAATATTCTAATTCTAGGAACAGCTGGCAACGATTTGCCGTCTTATACAGATTTTCTGATAACACATTTTCAATCCTTGGGGGCTAATGTTTCAGAACTGCGTTTAATCAACAATCCTCCGACCATAGATAATATTCGAAAAATTTTAGATAACACTGATATCATATATGTTGGTGGAGGCGACACATTGCTGATGATAAATTGTTGGCGTAGAACAGGTTTCGATAAATTATTAAAAGAATATGGCGATAAAGGTGTTATTCTATCTGGACTATCTGCAGGGGCAATATGTTGGTTCGAGTATTATGACAATGACGATTATATAAAAGATGAAACAGGTAAAACTGATTGGGAAAAATTAGATTTTTTGCCTGGTCTTGGTTTTATAAAAGGTTTCTGCGTACCACACTATGATACAAAATCGGAATCTGACAGAATGTAT
This sequence comes from uncultured Alphaproteobacteria bacterium, assembly GCA_944392595.1. GTDB lineage: Bacteria > Pseudomonadota > Alphaproteobacteria > Rs-D84 > Rs-D84 > Enterousia. Next base: position 46,765 of record CALXXD010000007.1, on the reverse strand, counting down.
TTTAATGCGTTATTAAAAAAACGTGGTGTTACAGGGTATGCGTTAGATAATTGTGCAGCAATTATATTTGACAACGGTAAAATATCAACCATAACCAGTCAACCAAATAAAAATATTTATTGCCTAAACCCAATACAAGCAAAAACACGAGAAAGGGATTAGTATCATTATTTTTGAAAAAATACCGAGAATTTTTCTTGACATTTGCACGCTTGCCCGAGTCAAGGATTATAAGGGTTCCAGGTGGAACCCTTTTTCTTTTGCTTTTCTTATGTTACCTATATACTTTCAAAAGCGGCTATTTTAATATTAAAATTTAACTTAATATGATGACCTGGTGCCACAAAATAAAAGCTCTTGATGATAAATTAGTTGAATTTATGTCCGTGACAAGTGGAGATTTTACGATTTTATTTGAAACTTTGTAATTTTTCTATTAGTATCATACTAGCAACAATAGGTATTTATTATGGCAGGAAAAACTATTCAAATTTATTTACCAAACGGAAAGCCTAATGGATTAAGGAAAGCGTCAATCACTACCGAAAAACCAGTCGTGTTTCAAATACCACTTACAGAAATAAGCAATAACATTGATAAATTAGATTTTAATGGCATTTATATCTTGATTGATAGTGTAACGACAGAAAAACCAAAACTTTATATTGGAAAAGGTAAAGTAAAAAGTAGAATTCAGCACCACATAAAAAAGAAAAGTTTTTGGAATACAGTATTTGCCATTCAACTTGATAGTATAAATGGATTTAGTGATACTGACATTTCCTATCTTGAATATTATTTTATAAAAAAAGCAAAAGAATTTGACAATATTGATTCAGAAGAAAACAGACAAATCCCACAAATTCAAAAATTACAAGACGAAAAACTAGATGAATTAACTTGTTATATTGAAACGATCGAATTCATTTTATCAACATTAGGTTTAAAATGTTTTCAAGATGAATCGAAAGATAATATTTTAACGTGTAAAGATAAATACGGAAGTTTTGGCCAAGGACGCTATAATCCAGATTCTGGCTTTTTATTACTTAAAGGCGCAAAATGTCGTATGAAAGTACACAGAGGAACAAAAAGTTTATCTAAACGAGATGACTTGATTAAAAAGGCTGTTTTACAAGAAGAGAACGGCTTCTATAAGTTAACAGAAGATACTCTTTTCTCTACTGTTTCATCTGCTGCGCAAATTGTACTAGCAAGAAACGCCAATGGTTGGACGGAATGGAAAAACAAGGCTGGAAAAACATTAAACGATTTATATAGGATAAAATAATATTAAGCCCCATTCTGATTTTTAGAAATATCTCGCACTATTAACCTGAACTAATAAATGCGTCCGGATTTTTTATTTAATAAGTATGCGTTATGTAAACCAAGAATCATCCGCGGGTTAATCAACTCATTGTGGGATTTTTATTATATGATACGTTCATCGTGCGCTGATATCGGCGTATTTACAGCATATAGTTCAGCTGTCGGTTGTATTTTTGCAGCAAAAGAGGGAAACATCTTGATTATTATTATTTCTTTTAGTAAATTATGGTTATAGTATTAAAAGGATTATTTATGAAAAAGTTTCTATTATTTTTTGGCGGCTTTATTTGCGGAATAATAATGACATTTTTAACAATTTTTATCATAGGAAGCACAAGTACTTCAAACAATGGGGTTAACATATTTGACAAACCTGGTGAATGTTTAGCAAAGGGCTCTGTAGAAATTTTTCAGGTAATTGAACCTACCGCTGCTTTGGCAACTACCAAAGGTGACTATGGCTATAATGGCATTCTTGTTTTATTAGTAAACGATGAAAATAAGGTATATTATGACGAGCAAATTGTAAAAGCCACCAAATGCTTTCGTCAAATTGGTACATACCAATATGAGACAAAGGGAGAATTTTTAAAGACCGTCCCTGTTGTAATAGCAGAATAGGATTAATAACTTTTATATAACCACCATTAAAGTGGTTAATTTTTATTTTGCTATGTAAATACTATCAGATTTTGCATATGCAGAACACAGCTGCAACATTTCTGGGCTCATATCATCAGGATGTGTAAACTCACATCTTAAAGAATTGCAAGCGGTTAAGCTAACTAATAGCAACAATAAAAATACTCTATACATTATGAACACCTTGAATTTATATACTATTGTAAGTGTTTTATTCTATAAAATCAAATAAATACAACATATACAATCATACTTTTAGTATAACTTGATTGACAACTATGTTTACGATATTATCCCTGTACATCCATTGAAGGAATTAATCCACGATTATGAAAAAAACTAATACTAGCTTTTCTGTTCGTCTTATGCTTGCCCATTTATTGCTTTGGGTTTGAAATTAAAGACCTGGCGGATTATTCGGGGGTTGCAGTTAAAACCTTTACAGAACGAGATTCTTTATACGGTAAGCATAGCAATAACAGAATTATGGGCTCGCAATCTTTTGTCGGGTTATTTGGCTCTGCTGAGGCGACATTTGAAACAGAATATGTCTATATCGGTGATAATCAAATTACAGAGTATGGTGATATTGAGTGGAAATATTATACCCCACCGTCTTGGAATGGTCGTGGCAAAGGCGAATTCAAATATCCAAGTAATGAAGTTATGAAATCTGGTATTGCTGGTGATTTATTAGTTGTTGGTAAAAAGAATCCAGACGAAATAACCTTAATTTTAATTCAACAGGGGAATTCCGCAATTAATGAGCTTTATGATGTACTTGGCATTGAACAAGAACAACAACCAAAAGAAAGCAAATCTTTCTGGTCAAATTTATGGGAATCTGAATCAAAGCAAACGGCGGAATATGACCTTGAAGAATTGCCAACAATTAATGCAGAAATTCCAGAAAACGGTTAGATGCAGCTTTATTTTACCCCCGGAACTGATTGCGAAGATAATATCATAGAGCAAATAAATAATGCCAAGAAAATAGATATAGCCGTTTATTCTATAACCAACGAAAAGATTGTGGATGCTTTAATTAATGCCAAAGACCGTGGGGCTAAAATCAGGGTGATTACAGACAGATTACAATCTAAGGGTAAATATTCGCTGGTATCTAAACTGATTGATGCTGGAATAACCGTCAAAACAAATGTAAAGCATAAGATTATGTACCATAAATTCGCAATATTTGACGGCAAGAATATAGAAAATGGTTCTTATAATTGGACAGAAAGTGCCAGTAAATCAAATGCAGAAAACTGCACTTTCTTTCAACAATCTTCCAATAAAGTATTTACCAATCAGTTTAATTACCTGTGGAATTTATATTAAACAGCGGTCTTTAATAACCGGTTGTCATTAGATACTTCTGACATATTGCATTTTCGCCTTATAAATATCCGTGTATAAAGGTTTTTACCACCTATGCGGACACTTTTACCGTCATAAGTAAAATCTTTGTCCAGACCCAATATTTCAAACTGTTGTGGGTTATATCTGTCTATGAAGGTTACAGGAACACCCATTATGCCCATATAGTCGTATGGGATATTTCTTTTACATTTAACTTCAATGTCATCAAAGTTGTCATATTTTGGGTATGCGGTTTCATTACCAGTATATTGTTTAACCAATGGGATTTCTTTTGGCATATTTTTATGATGGATGTTTGTTAACCAAGTCGCTGGAACTCTTGCCTTTATAATTCCGTCTTTAATAGCATAAGTTATGTTTTCTTTGCCTTGAATTAATAATTTTTCAGGCTCTGGCACATCAAACAGCATACTTGCCCCAAATGGTATAGTTCCAATCCAGAGTTTATTGTCTTTGATTAATTCAAAAACTTCCCTGTAACTGACGGCATTTCTGTTGCCAATAATTAAAAATTGCTTGTCGTATTTAACCAACTGTTTGATATACGGAATAAATAAAGAAAACGGCGGATTGGTGACAACTATGTCTGACTGCTTTAATAGTTCTATGGATGTATTGCTACGGAAGTCCAGCCCATTTAACCCACCAGACCATAATATATCTTTTATTAATCCTTGGCTTTTAAGATTTTGGAAGTATTTAACGAAATTGCTATTGGCGGTATCGCAATTACAATATATGACTTTATTAAAAAAATGCTCTAAGTAATTAGAGCATTCAGATTCAATATCTTGGTATTGGGTATAGAACTCGTCATTTTTTAATCGCTTGGCACGATGAAGCTTAGTGCTTTTAAGTGGCATATTAAAAACCTTATATTTGTGAAATTGGGAAAATAAAAAAGGCGAACCAAAGTTCACCTAAATCTGTTGGGCATAATTATACCACAAATTGCCTAAAAAATCAAGGCGGTAATGGTCAGCCAATTTTTAAGATTTTTGCTGTAATTTTATAAAAAATATCACATAATTTATGCCAGATTAAAAAATTAGAAGTTAGGGGTAATGATATGTCTAAGTTTAGAATAGAAAGATTAATAATACATAATTTGGCACCATTTGATAAAACACTAGATTTAAATTTTGAACCAAACCAAATTACTGTTTTATCTGCCATTAACGGCAAAGGAAAAACAACTATTATTAGTTACATTGTAGATGCTTTTTATGAAATTGCTAAAGTTGGTTTTCCGCAAGAATTTAAAGAGAAAGAAAATTATTTGTATAGAATTAGTTCTCCAATTTATTTATTAGATAAAACACGACCGGGATTTGTGTATATGAGATTTAAAATGGATGAAAAAACAGTAGATTATATCTATGCTGTTAATAATACTGAAAAGTTTGAAAGCGAATATGAAAGGGTTATAAATTTGGACTCCAAAATACCATATATCAGCTTTAAGTCGTCTTTAGAAGAACAAGATTTTGTAAAACTAGTATACTTCGATAATGATACACTAGATACCAAAGAATCTAAAGAAATATTTAATAAAAATATTTTAACATATTTCCCTAGCTATAGAAATGAAATACCCTCATGGTTAAATGGGGTATTTAAATCAGAGGATTTAGAATTCTCGAGAGTGTCTGGTTATTCTGGATTTTTACCAAACAAAATAGAGGTTGTCTCTAATATTCATTATATAACTAATTGGATGTTAGATGTTGTTCTAGATTATAAAATGTATGGTGGCAATTTGTTGTCTATTTTAAACAGTATAATTTATAATATTTTAAAACAAAAGGGATTCTCTAAATATACAACTTTGAATATCGGAACTAGGCATAGAAGTGCCACGAGATTAGCAATAATAGATGAAACAAACAAATTGCTATATCCAAATTTTTATAATATGAGTTCAGGAGAACTTGCTATCATAGATATTTTTATCGAACTTATAAAACAGTCTGATACATTATACCAAAAAATAGGTGTGGAACTTGAAGCCCTAGAAAAAATCTCAGGAATTGTTTTAATTGATGAAATAGAAAAGCATTTGCATATACGACTGCAAAAAGAGGTATTGCCTATATTAATAGGTCTTTTCCCAAATGTTCAATTTATAATCAGTTCGCACTCACCATTTTTTTGTATGGGCTTAATGCAAGATAAAACAACAGAAAAAAGAACCCAAATTATTAATTTAGACAAAGGTGGACTTATATGTCCTTATGAAGCAACAGAAGTATATGACGAAGCTTATAATTTAATGATTTCTGAAAATGAACGATTTAAAGAAAAGGTTGATGAATTAAAATCCAAAATTTCGGCACAAAATAAGTCGACTATAATAACAGAAGGGAAAACAGATATAAAGCATTTGCAAACAGCTTTGTTAAAATTAAACATTAAGGATTTAGATATTGATTTTGTCGAAGTTCCCGAAAATTTTGGGGAAAGCAAAGTGAAAACATTTTTACAAAATCTAGCTTTAAATCGAAATACTCATAAGATAATAGGAATTTTTGATAGAGATGTAGCAGATACTGTTGAAGAAATTGAAACTTCACAACCAAATGGATATAAAAGTTATGGAAATAATGTATATGCCTTTTGCATTCCTAAGCTATCTGAAGAAGCAGACAGGATATCTATAGAACACTATTATGGGGCTGAAGCCAAGAAGCTTAATAAAGACGGAAGAAGACTTTTCTTTGGTGGTGAATTTTCTGATAAAAAAATTTATGGCGGAGCAAATTATGTAGATAATACAGGAGAATACTTCATAGCCAAATCAGATTTGAAAGGCGACAAAATAGATATAAATGCGGTAATAGACTCTAAGGTTTATAAAGTGTTAGACGGAACAGCCAATGTGGCATTATCTAAGAACGATTTTGCTGATTTGGTTGCAGATTTAGCAGATTTTGATTGGACTGTTTTTAAACCTATTTTTGACAAAATAAAGGAAATTATAAAGTTATAGTTATAACCTTTGTGAAAAGGATGTATGAATATAAAATCTTACATCCTTTATAATTTATTGATTAACAGAAAAATTATAGTGTGGACAAATAATTATACACGGATGCACGGCTGATTTGGTATCTGGTCATTAATTTTTGTATTGTCCAAACTTTTCTATTCTGTGCCAATTCTTTTAATTCTTGAATCTGTTCCGCGGACAATCGTTTCTTTGTTCCTTTGAACTTGCCCTTGGCTTTGGCGATAATAATGCCTTCTTTTTGCCTGATTTTTAAAATTTCCCTTTCAAATTGAGCAATCGCACCAAAAATAGTTAGCATTAATTTACTGGTCGCATCTTCTTTATTTGGGCTGAAATGTAAATTTTCCTTAATAAAGTGTATGGATGCATTTTTTGCCAGTATCTTATTTACCAAATCTATCAGATCAAATGTGTTTCTGGCTAATCTTGATAACTCGTGAACATACACCTCGTCAGAATCACGAATATAACCTAACATTTCTTGCAAGGCTGGTCTTTCAGTATTCTTACCAGAACATTTATCTTCATAGACCTTGTCATACTTATCGGCTTCCTGCAATTGTCTATCAAGGTTTTGAGTAATTGAACTTACACGAGTATAAAGTACTTTTGCCATAATATGCCCCTTTGTTTAAAGTAAAAATCCAAATAGAGTTTATAAGATTAGCTGTAACCTGGCTCGAAACCGTCTAAAAGTCAAGCTTCTTAAGGGCTTTATTTTGACACATATGGCACCGTCTGGTTTAAGTAGAGTTTATTTATACTATGAATTCACATATATGACCCATACATAATCACTAGCTTTCACGAATAATATCCCGAATAAATTACAACCAGTAAAAAGTGGTTTTATAATTAATCAAAATAAATAATTCCAACATAGAAAGATTATTCATTTTCCTTATAGAAGTAATTTTCCAAACCTATTTCTTGTAAAATCAAAAATCTAATCATTTTATTAAGGCTTACTGACAATTGTGAAATAGCCCTATAATTCAACCCATGTGTTTTTGAACAACACCAAAAATCATAAATATTTTCTTTTTCTGCTTTTTTTAAATCCCCTCCTCTACAAGGATGTATAATGAAATTTCTTAGTTCCATCAAATTGTCTTCCAGAATTGAGCGATATTTATTTACTTCCGCTTGAACAGTATCCTTGGTTTTAGAAATATCCCCAAAAATATCAAAGCAAGGAATAGAGTTTCTAGTTTTATAATAATGAATAAATATCAAATCAAAGGCTTTATCTGGTATCATCGATAATGCTAATTTTATATCCTTTTTCGTTTTTTTGCCTGCTCTCATGGATTTTAAATTACCATAAATTTCAACCAATTGAATCTGAGTGGCTACATACAATTCTAAAAAATCTGTTTTATGTTCACCATTTAAAATAAAATCTATAAGCAAATGTAATTTACTGTACTTATCAAAAAAATTTTTGATAGAGTTAGCAAAATCCTTTTTTATTTTTCTATATGTCATATTATAACTTACATGCCAAGCATCCTGCTCTGTTTGCTCTAGATCCCAAACAAGCCTATTATCATAAAATTCTATATTATGATATTCCTGTTTTTTTATACTTCTAGGTGTAAAGTTGTATATCCTATGAATTTTACATTCTGAATTAGTTAATATGGACAAGTACTTTTGTGTCTTGGCAATTATTCTTGCAAAGAATAAAAATGGCTGAGGGGTTCTCGTTTTTATCTCTATATAACTTATCTGGTTAACTGAAAAATCTGGGAACAGACTGCCTATTGCATTTGGTTCTGAGCATATAGTCAAAGAAGTATCGTCATTTAATTTAATAGTCTTTTTTAGACTTTTAAACGGAATTTGCATTTTGGTTATAGACTTATCATACCCATTGAAAGTCCTATAACCTTTATAAATGTTCCCTTTATTATCAAGATATTCTGCTGCAAACTCTGATTGTTTTAACTTTCTATCGTCTCTTTCTTCTTCTAAACTTAGTCTCCATAACCATTTATCTAAATTGTCAATTTGAAAAGAAATTTTCTTAAATGTATCATTTTGCTCTATAAAATTAGGTAGACAAGCTTTATTTTCTAAAGGTTCGCTTGCGGCACCATAAAAATTACCGTTATCGTGACTTATAAACGAACTGAACTTAATTCGATATTTTGTAAATGAGTCACCACTCAATTCACAGTCAAAAAATGTATAAGAAACTAGCCTGGTTAGTTCATTATCAGAAGAGAAACGAGCATATAATGTTCTATTGCAGTAATATAGATATGACTCTGTTGATAGAACTTTTATGTATATCTTATTCTTTATAATTTCTATCTGTCCAATAAACAACGGCTTCAGACAATTTGGGTCCGAATAAAATTGCCCAGCATTAGGAAACTTATAAGCCAAAAAATTATTAGTATTCATTTAGATGAAGTTTTACCACAAACTTCTTCAAGAGTTCAAGGAATATATTTTATATAAAACATACCGTAAGTAATAGACCTAATTAATATTAATCAAGAGTTTATTTTTGTCTTTGTTTCGTATATGCTAACCAACTCTTCATAGACTGGGTTCAGTTCTTCTGTCAAAGATAGTACTATTTTTGCACTTTTGGTTCGAAGTTTGTCAATAATGGCGAGCCAAGAATTACAAACCGCCCGGTTGGGCGGTTGTTTTTATGGCATGAGTCTGGTCGGTCCACGGAACAGGAATGTAGCCTCGCGCAAACTGGGCAGATCCAGCAGTTGTTTTATGAATCTGGCACCGCCCATACCCCAACCACCATGCGGTGGCATACCATATCGGAAGCACTCCAGGTACCACTGCAGCCCCTCTTGGTGTAATCCTTTTTCGCGCAGTTGTTCGCATAGCTTTTCGTATGACTCTTCACGCTGGGCGCAGGTCACAATTTCAACCCCACGATACAGCAAGTCAGCCGACACAGATATCGCTTGCCCATGTTCGCCAATGCCTTTCTTGTGATAGAACGGCCGGCATTCCCATGGCCATTCGGTGATATAGACAAAATCAGAACCATAGTGTTCTAGAACATACTCACCCAAAGCCTTTTCTTCGGCGGTGGTTATGTCCGGTTCTTCGCTGGCGCAACCTATTTCTCGCAAAATTTCCTTGGCACGTGCCATGGTGATGCGTGGGATTGGTTTCTTTAACTGAAACTCTGATATGCCAAAGTATTTTTCAATTTCTTTACCACATGTCTTTTTGATGGATGTCAGCATATAGCGCACCGCCTGTTCCAGTTCACTCATCACTTCTTCGAAGCTTTCGATATACGCCATTTCACCGTCAAACGATGTAAATTCGGTTGAATGCCGTGTGGTAAAGGAATGATCTGCACGGAATGCCGGCGCAACCTCGAACACGCGTTCCAGACCCGCCGCGATTGCCATCTGTTTGAATAATTGTGGCGATTGCGCCAAGTATGCCGTTTGGCCAAAGTATTCCAATTTGAATAATTCCGCCCTGGATTCAGACGGTGTTGCCATAATCTTTGGGGTCTGGATTTCAATGAATCCACGCTTTTCCAAATATTCATGGTATCCGGCCGTCATCGCAGACAGCGCACGCATTATCGTTGCGCCACGCGGGGATCTCAGGGACAAGAAACGCCAATCCTGGGCTTTTTCAGGCGTTACTTCAACACTGCCCTTTGGGGTTACGGGGATTGGGGTCGCCTCGGCCAACGACATGATTTCCAGTTCAGAAACGTGGATTTCAAATCCTGATTCCGTGCTGGGTGTTTTTACAACCGTACCTGTCACAGATATAACAGATTCTGTTGTTATTTGTTTTGCCAATTCAAAGGCCGCTGTTCCACGTTCAACAACGCATTGAACCGTGCCGGTGATTTCACGCAGGACAATAAACGCAACGCTTGATTGCGCACGGATAGTTTGTGCGTGACCTTTGACAGTTATTGTTTCGCCAATTTTTTGTGGAATTTCGGCGATATGCGTTCTTATTTTAGACATCTTTAACCTCCTTTTGTGTTCGTTGTTTATGCTTTAATAAGAACACAAGGACGTTAAACGCATATGCCAGTAATCTGAAAATATGCGTGACAACGTGGTGCCACCTTGTTTCGCAACACTGTCGCCAGGGTTGCCTTTTTAACTCTCGCTGGGTTCGCCATACCATTAAAGAGTCCACTGCTGTAACGGGCAGTCCCGGGAAGTTCTAGTAAGCGCAAGGAAACTTGCCGCCGTTCTTCTTCCGCCTCGCCATTGTTAGAGGGTCATCGGCTTTCAAATTTTATTATAGGGCAAAAATTTTCTTTTTTCAAGTTTCTTGTCAAATTATTTTTCTGTTTTTCCTTAAATTCTGGGATTCTGTCTTCTTATGTATTCTTGTTTACATATCAAATGGGGTTATTGATAAAATTGTGGTGATAATTTCGCCCGATGGAACACGCACCGTTATTTCGTCCCCAATTGATAATCCCAGCAAAGGTTTTACCAGTGGCATGTTATATGCGTACAGTTTCTTGGATACATCTTCTGCCCCAAGTGGTACTATCCCAAAGCGACACTCTGTCTGTATGCCTGTTTTCTCGTTTTCCTGGGTGACGCATACCCAACAATACAAGCCAACTGTTTCTGTGGTGACAGGTTTGTCGGTCGGCACAATCAGCATATTATCCAAGTCTGCCACTAAATCAGCGACCAATTTTTCTGTCTGCTTTTCTTCCCGTGTCAAATGTTCATAGGCAAAGTTATCATGCCATGTATTTGTGTCTTCGGTGTATGCGGCGGTCTTGTCGCTGCGTATCTTCGCCAGCCGCTCCTGTATCTCTTGGATTTTCTGTTGTGATTTATCAAAGTATTCTTTTGTTACAAAAATTTTCATGGCAATCAATTTTGTTCTATAACTTTCAATTCAATCCCCACAATGCCGTATTTAGATTCCATTTCGGCATCGTAGAATTTTGATATCGCAGACATCAATGCGCCAAGGCTTGCAAATCCTGTGCGTGGCATACTGATTTTTGTATTCAGTTCTGCAAAACTTTTTGCAATGTGCAGGCGTGTGATTTTTGCCTGAATGTAATCACTGCGATTTGATGCGTTGTAAATTAGAACAATGTCGCCATTGTTCATTTTGCGCCGTTTTTCATCGTACAAGCGCAGTTCTATATCTTTTTCACCCGACACCAACATTTCATAGTATTCGGGGCGAAGACTCATTGAAAACCGACAATCTAAATTTGGCAAAATATGTGACGTATAAAATTCACGCATATCATCAAACGGTGTGATTTGTTGGCTTAACAATTCGGTCGCCGGCATCCATACAATTGATATATCTTCGGGGCGGTCTTCACAGAATGTCAATTCCATATCATCTGAAATATGAACAATGAAAAAATGGTGTTCTTCGGCATATGCACCACGCTTTTGCGCACGTTCGGGTGTCGGGTGACGAAAAGCATACGGCACAGGTATCTCAACCACATTGTCCACCAACCCAGATGCAACAGCACCCAATTCTTCGGTCAGTTCCCGGCGCAGTGCCGCCTTAGAATCTTCGCCGTCATCTAACCTGCCACCAATTGGCCCGTAGCCGTTTTCGCCATATTTTAGTAAGGCGACTTTGCCGTCACGTACCGGCAGAACATATGCAGAATAGCTAAGTTCTTTTATCATCATTATTCCTTTCCCTGTGCGTTGCGATATGATTTACATTCCGAATAAATTTCGCCCTTGGCCAATCCAGCCAATGATATACGTGTGGTTGAAACAACGTTCTTTAGATTTGCAACCTGGTCCAATGTAAAGTATTGCATATCTGCACACTTGTCGCCCTCGCAGTTGCGAATTGTGCCGGTGTATTTTGATACCTCGAAAAAGAAATCAAAAGATTCTGTGCGACTTGCCAGATTGCTGGTGATGTGAACGCATCTTATGTCTTCTGGTGCGATATCAATGTCCAGTTCTTCTTTTGCCTCACGTATTGCTGCTGCCATGGCAGTTTCGCCTTGTTCAATGTGTCCTGCCGGCAGAACCCACCAACCACCATCATAGTTAAAAAAGCCATCATTGCGGAAGAAAAGCAAGACTTTGTCGTCATTTTTTATAATCAGGTTAATTACACCCTTAAACATAGCACGTTCAGCCATTTCTTGCCCTTTACTTTGCTGAATTGTGCCATGAATGTTTTCAGTTCGCAATATTTATTCTGATTTACGTTCTTTATACATTTCTTCTTCTATTTCTAGTGTGATCATTATGCCTGGATTTTCAAGCTTGATATTTGCTTTGCCCTCTATGCCCCGACAATAGAAGACCAAATCCGCATTTTCCAATCTTGGCTTATTCCGGCCACACCTATGCCATATCTTCTGCAGGCTTGTCTTAGCTTTGATAGTTTTTTTATATTTGTTTCATTCGTTCTCAGGATGTTTCCGATCTTTTCTGCTACAAACTGGATTGCCTCGGTTGCAAAACTTATTCCATGTTATAACCATTATTCAAGTACACTCGTTGTATAATAGCTGAACATTATATGACGTTGATGAAAAGCCACTTTTGGGGAACGAACTTGTATAATAATAATGTAAATTTGTGATGAATCCGCACTCTACTAATTTACCCAGGTCTTTTTCCATACAAGTTTTTTACGTTTGTCTGCGACACGTATTTCGCGGTCTGTTTTAAAATAATACTTTAATCGCCAGAGCATACTTATACCTATTCTTTGCGAAGGATTTTATCAAACAAGTACTGCCTGTCAATATTTTCTATTATGTATTTTTATGCGTAAAAGCGTTATGCAATTCAACCACAGGTTTAATTATCTTGCTCTATTCATCCTGATTCAATCGCCAGTCCGTATGTCTGGTGCCCGAGCCAAGAATTACAAACCGTCCACCAAGGGCGGTTTTTGTTTTACAATTCTATCAGTTCGTATTTAGTTGTTCCCAATCCAATCGATTCCGCGTACGGCAATATGTGCCGCCCCATTTGCCGGTCGATACGTTCTTGTAATTTCTTGGCGCCTGGGTCGGTGGATGCGTATATCATATCCACAAACGCTTGGTCGTTTGCAACCGGGTCGGTGGATGCAACAATGCCCAAGTCCGCCATAACAGGGTCAGTCTGGTGCGCGTCACAATCGCAATCCACAGATAAAAAGTTCATCACAGTTATATAAACTATCTGCTTGTTTTGTGATGCGAAATAATCGCTGACTGATTTTGCGGCCTCGGCCATAGATTCTATGAACGCCTGTTGTTCTGGTAAATTAGACCACGCGGCATCCGGATCCGCTGTGAATCCAGCAGAATGGATGTACGCTTTGCCATTTCTGGATGCGATACCAATAGATTGATTTTTCAAATTCGCGCCGAAACCGCCCATCGCGTGTCCCTTGCCATGCGCCAGGTTCAAGATAGAATCATAGTTATCCAAATGCGTCCCGACCAGGTTATATTTCAAGTGCTTTCCATTATTGACGGGAATTTTCATTTCGCCATCTGCGTCCATAATATCGACGTTTGCGATTTTTGTGAAACCGTGTTCCGCGGCAACCCGCAAGTGATCGGCCGCCGTGTTACGCTGCCCTGCGTATGCGGTATTGCATTCTATAATCGTGCCATTTAATTTTTGCACCAATGGCCCGATTAAATCAGGTTTCAAATAACCGCGTGATCCGGCTTCGCCGGTGGATACTTTGACGCCGACGTTGCCCTTTAATTCAACGCCCAACGCGTCATAGATTTTTATCAGATTTTCCGGTGTGATTTCTTTGACATAATATACCTTGGCAGGTGTGTTTTTCATTTTATCCCCCGATTTAATCATGTTTGTTGCAACGGTGCCGACAACTGCCCCAACAATCGCCACGCACCCCAAAATTATCCAAAGTTTTTTATAGTTCATGCGCCCCCCCGTGTTATTCCAGATTTGTCTTAAAGAACGTTTCAATTTTATCAAATGGAATCTTGTCATGATTCTTGCCGCCGTCATATAAATCGACATGGACAGCGTCTGGGATAATCAGTAACTCTTTGTTATCGTCGGTTAATTGCCGAAACGCATCTTCGCTGAAATAGCGACTGTGCGCATTTTCGCCATGAATCATCAACACAGGTGTGCGAATTTCATGTATATATGACAAAATCGGCATATTCATAAATGGCAGCGCGGTTGTTAATGTCCAATCTGTGTTGGAATTTTTAGACCGTACATGATATCCACGTGGCGTTTTGTAATAATCATAGTAATCTTGAACGTATTGCGGTTCATTCCCGGTTATTTTCTGGGGCAATCCATCGCCAACGGCATAGGTACCGGATGCAAAGTCCGCCGTACGCTGCGTGTTCAGTTTTTCTTTTAACGCATATCTGTCTGCGGCGGTCATTGAATCAAAATAACCGTTCGCATTTACGCGACTCATATCATACATGGTTGATGTGACTGTTGCCTTGATACGTGTGTCTATTGCTGCGGCACTTAATGCAAAACCGCCAAAGCCGCAAATCCCCAGCACGCCAATTTTATTCGCATCCACGTTTTTATTATTGGACAAGAAATCCACCGCCGCAGACATATCTTCTACACTGATTTCAGGGGACGCAATATTACGCACTGTGCCGCCACTTTCACCAGTAAAAGATGGGTCAAATGCCAGTGTTACAAAACCACGACTGGCCAATTCCTGGGCATAAAGGCCGGACGCCTGTTCTTTGTCCGCACCAAATGGGCCTAAAATTGCAATCGCAGCAGACGCGTCCGCGGATTTATTCTTTGGCATATATAAATCACCAACCAATTCGATACCAAATCGATTTTTGAATTTTACTTTTTCAACAGTCACGTTTTCGTTTTGCGGGAATGTTTTATCCCAGGTTTGTTTTGTCATGCTTTTTACCCCTATTGCGATTGCTGTGATTCCGATTAAAGTTAAAACTATTGTTATTGCTGTTTTCATTTGTTGCTCCCCCTTTGTTATTTTATGCTTTCAGCCCATGTTTTCAGTTCGGTTGTGCTGACACTGGCCGGGAAACGCCGACCGTTTATTATTTCAGGAGTGCCGGTGGCGTCTTGCGATAAATCAGATGCGGTATCGCCCAGACCACTGGAACCAGACGTCGCAAATAAAATCACTTTCTTGCCCGTCAGGTCATAGGTCTTTACAAACTGATTTACAATTTTGGGCGATGTGCCCCACCATATCGGGAATCCCAAAAATATCGTGTCGTAATCCTTTACCGGCGCATCCAAATCCGCCAATTCAGGATACGGTATTTTTCCATCCATTTCCAAAGATGAACGACTGGATTCATCGTTCCAATCCAAATCCGCATCTGTATATGGTTGGGCGGGCTGGATTTCATAAATGGGCGCATCCAGTGCCGACGCCAATTTTTGCGCAACATTTGCCGTTGTGCCTGTTGCAGAAAAATACGCAATAAGAACAGAAGATAAAATACTATTCATTTGTTTCCCCTTGGTTGATTAACAATGAAAATATTGTTTGATATGCAAAATCATAAACACGTTTGGTTGGAAATTTTATCCCAGACGCAATCATCGCTTGTTTTTGCTTTGGCGTAACATTTGCGTATGGATAAAGCCCGAACATAAACGGAAAGAATATGTATATAAAACGTTCCCTGTCCGATTTGTGCATACGCGGGAAATATACCGTCAATAAACGTTCGACTGTATCCAAAGCACGCCGGTATTCACGCTTGAACGTTGTTAAGTCGGTCAACGAACAATTTTCTTCCAAATCATACAGATTCATAGACAGCAATTTTAATAACACGGGGCGATTTTCCAATGTTTGCGCCAATTTGTCCGTAAATTTTTTTACACTCAGTTTTTTGTATTTTATTATTATGGCATCCATATCATCACACCAAAGGGCGTATTCTTCACGGAATATTTCCAGAAAAATGCTTTCTTTGGTTGTAAAATAATTATAAATGGATGGTCTGGAAAAACTGGTGTATTTGCTGATTTCTTTAATCGTAATGTCTTTGAACGAGGTTGTTTGATACAATTCGCGACATGCGCGTACGATTTCAGCCCTGCGTTTATCACCATGCGTAACGTTTGACATTTTGATTCCCTTCCCACTGTTCTGACACGATGTCAGAATATCACACGACCTGACACCGTGTCAAGTTATATTTACATATACAACGACATTCTTTGATACAGTTTTGTGGGCTTGATTTTTTGTGTGCGGGGGTGGATAATGTTTGCATGCAGAAATACTTTGATGCGCATTGTCATTTACAAAATACGTCCCGTGTGGCGGATGTAATGGCGCGCGCCGCGGATGCCGGCGTATGTGGTGCGATATGCAATGGCACAACCCCGGCGGATTGGGCGGATGTGCTGGGTATCGCGCGTAATGTTCCAGGCGTTTATAGTGCAATTGGTGTTCATCCGTGGTATGTTCAAAATACAGTATCCGATTGGGCAACACGTATGCGCGAAATTTTGACCGATTGTCCCGACATTATGGTTGGTGAAATCGGTTTGGATAAATATCGCCCTGCCCCAGAATTACAGGAAAATATTTTTATCGATTGTTTGGATATGGCGGCTGAATTTTCACGCCCCGCGTTTATACACTGCGTTGGCGCGTGGAATCGTGTATTGCAAATATTAAAATCGCGCCGCAACCGATTGCCGCGCGCGATGGTTGCGCATGCGTTTGCAGGCTCGGTCGATATTATGCGCACTTTGGCGGATGGGTACGATTTTTATTTTTCTTATTCGCCGATGATTATGGACGGTCGCCGCGGCCGTTTAATCGACACAGTTCGTCAAACGCCAATGTCGCGCATTTTAATCGAAAGTGACGATGCCGACCCAACCAAAGTGATTTCTGTGGCGCGACGCGTGGCCGAAATAAAATCTGTTGATTTGGATGAAGTTGCCGATACAATTTACAAAAACACAACCGAGATTTTGAAATGAGTGACAGATTACACAGAACCCGTTTATTATTTGGCGATACCGGCATAGAAAAATTGCAGAAGGCAACCGTTATGATTGTCGGATGCGGTGCGGTCGGTTCTTTTGCCGTCGAGGCACTGGCCCGCACAGGCGTCGGCAAATTAATAATAATTGATTCAGATGTAATCGAAGAATCAAATATCAATCGGCAAATTTTTGCAACCGACACCACCATCGAAATGCCAAAGGTTGATGTTGCACGTGCGCGAATTCATGACATAAATCCAGATATACTTGTTACCGCGATACGGACTTTTTTTGACGACTCGACCGAATTAAATGTGACGCCCGATTTTGTGATTGACGCCATTGATACAGTTCCATCAAAAATCGCGCTGTATAAATGGTGCGTGGCACGAAATATCCCGTTTATTTCCAGTATGGGCGCGGCACGAAAAACGAATCCATCGTGTATTAAAATCGCAAAGTTATCAAAAACAACCGTTTGTCCATTGGCCGCAAAAATTCGCAAAATGGTGCGTGATGCAAATTTACCAGACTTTGATGTGGTATATTCAACTGAACCCGCCGCACCGACCGATGTGGCCCGCGTATTCGGATCGATTGTGACTGTGACGGGTATTTTTGGGTTAATAGCCGCGAACCATGCGATTAATTATATAATAAACCATTAAAACAAACGCGGCAACACACACCCGCACATACGAATAAATCCCCAGACTCCCGGACATAAGAACGTTTTCCCAACGACTGTATTGTGATTGCAAGCGCATATAAAAACGTTTATAATATGTATGTCTTGGGTATCACCCAGATGAATAACAGTCAAAAGGAGAAAAACAGATGAGAGGACTGACAACATACGTGTTAATGCCATTGACAATCTTGGGCGCCCTGAACTGGGGTCTGATTGGAATCTTTGGTTTTGACTTGGTTGCGTTTATCTTTGGCCCGATGAGCATCGCCAGCAGTATCGTATATTCCATTATCGGTATCGCAGCGTTGGCGTGGGTTATTTGGATGATTATTGACAGAACGTCAAATCGCAACGATTAACAAAATTAATCAACAGTTTTCATGTCATCCGCCCCAATCGGGGCGTTTTTTTACTTTTATACACTTGACAAATTGTATGTGCATTGTTATTTTGTCAATAAAGTTAAGGAATTAATTACGATGATAACACCAAAAATTCGTTATGAAACTGTTATATTGACGTACGAGACTTTGAACAAAATGCGAACAAATCGTTCCGTTTGCAGTGGCCAGACAAATACACGCACCGGCGAAGTCATAATATACAAATTCAAAATCGATGAAAAAATGCGCTTGCCGGATGATTTGATGGCCGCACTGAAACGTGACGTCAAAATATTAAATGACAGCGTCCCCGAAACATTGGCGCATGAATTACACCACATACAAAACACGCCACATGTGTATTACAGAAATGCAAACTCGCATTACGAAAAAATGGAGTTGCAGGTTCTGGACGAAATAACCGCAACCGCGGCCGGATATATGTATGCAGAGTCCAACCCAACGCCGAACGCAGTTGCGCGTGCTTTGCGTGACGCATCCGACGCATATCAAACGCGTCCTTATTTCAAAACCTTTGTCGATTTTATATCCGACGATATTGACGAGATTATTCGCCTGGGCGGTACGGAAGTTATGATTTTGCAAAACGTAATGTATGAAACGGCACCTGAAATACTGTTGCGGTCGCAAAACCTGGCGCAGGCCAAAAGACAATTTTTTACATTTGGCAATCAAAGCATGATGTATGGCCTGAACATGGTCCAGATGATGCGTTCATCCGATTGGTCTGCGTACGATGCAAATATGAAAAAAATTCGCAAGCAGCACATGGACAAGTTATTTAACGTAATAAATGCAAAAATAGGCCGCAGCCTGAATGATTAATAAAAACCGCCATTACGGCGGTTTTGTTATTTTGTATTCTGCAAGCATATTGCGCGTTGAGCCACCAATTTTTCACGCGCGTTTTGCATTTCTGCCACCTTTAATTTGATACGTTCAATTTCACCCATGGCCGCAGCAATTTTTGCATCTTGGTCACGAATACGCGCATCAAACAGTCCGACATTGGCCGGATGGGGCAACGCCGGCGCATCCAATTTTTTTACATTAAATCCACGACCAACACTGGTTAATTGCGGTGCAATCAATGTATTTGCAGAAAAATTATCGCCTATGCTTTGTACGCCACGTGCCTCTACTGTTTCAAAATGACAATTGTTGCCGATACGCGCAGTGGTATATAACAAAGCCGGAACGCCCAATGAAACATTATCCGCCAAAGCCGGCGTTTCCAGACGAATGCCGACTGGATTTTCCAATTTTGTGCCGTTAATATGCACGTTTTTGACCGGTTGGCGCGATAAAAAATTAACTAACCACGCACCACCAAAATCGCGTTTATTCGCATCAATAAAGGGCACTGGATAACCCACGTCCGTCAAAACAAGTTTAATGCACGGATTTTCCGTATCGGATTTATCCATATTCATATCAAGAAATGCAACTATGTTCGGGTAACATTGATTTATTAAATCTGAAATCCCGTCAATAGAATAAACACGTTGCAACGCAAAATTATCAGCCGGTTTGTTAATAACCCTGTCTTTGTACATGTGTGCCAAATCCAACATTTTGCCACCTTTACACTTGTACCAAAGATTTCCCGATGGGCAGTATAGTTAAATTCGCACGCCCACGTCAATGGAAAAATCCGCCAACGGTTAAATGAATTCGGGGGTGGAATTTTGTGATCGATTAAAAAAATATGAAAATATGGTATTTTTTCTTGATTTTTTATTTTTTATGTGGCAGAATTAGCCCCGAACTTTGGAAAATGTGATGCAAACGCATCCATTTCCAGTTCAGTTTTGGGGACATAGCTCAGTTGGTAGAGCAAATGACTTTTAATCATTGGGTCCAGGGTTCGAGTCCCTGTGTCCCCACCAAGAAAACCCGCAGACACCCGCGGGATTTTTTGTTTGTATATAAATTTTCTTTTTTCGTCTTGAACATCACGATAATTTCATATTATAATTGTTACTGAACACGGTGGGAACCGCGTTCGGGGCTTTAGCAGGCCTAATTATCCGGTGCATTGATATAATGAAACACCGTAAGTCTGGTATTTCATGATATTGCATCGTTATTCATCCCTGATCTGTCAAAGGTCGGGGCGCTGCTGATTATAAAACAGGGGTTACCCGAAGACAGCAGAATCATTGATAATTTGATTGCTAACACCCCGACCGCTGGAATTGCACCGGCGGTTTTTTGATGTGTGTGCGGGGGATTTAAGGGGTGATAAGATTTTTCGCCATTATGTTGTTTTTAACATTTGCCACTGCGTCGGCAATGGGCGCGACGTGCGCCGCTGGGGAATATCAAAACAATGATGCATGCACACCGATTAACAATGGATATTATGGCACAAATTGCAATATTCCAAATGATTATGCCGAATTAGAATATATTCACGGCACTGGGGCACAATATATAGACACAGGCGTTTTGATGCAATATGATTACGAAATCCGCGCAGTAATTGACCCAACGTCTTTGCCACGAAACGGGTATTTTTTCTGGGGCGACAAACCATATATTACCACACCATATTATTATGGATTTACGTTTTGGCCAGTGGTTAATTCCGGGTCCAGCACATGGGGCGACGCGCGGATAACATTCTTTTTTCGTTATATGGATTTGAATTCAAAAAACACGATTATCCAGAACAGCGACGGCATTAACGTTAATGGCACATTGTATCCATATTGGACGGGCGAAAATTTTGAACCACACCAAGGTGGCACACTGTGGTTATTCAAAACAAATTGGGACAGCGACCAATGGAATAACGGCCCGCTGCGCATTTACAGTTTTCAAATTCTGGACGGCAATGGCAATTCAGTGCGTGCTTATTACCCAGCACAAAGGCGTTCCGACGGCGAAATTGGGTTATATGACACTGTGACAAAATCTTTTTATCCGAACAGTGGTTATGGTGATTTTATTGCAGGCCCATCAATCAGCACATGCACCGCCCAGTCACAATGCACAAATGCGCCAAAAGACGCCCATTTTACCGGCATCGGTTTTAATAATGATTGCCCGTGGAAATGCGACACAGGATTTGGTTTAACGGTGAATGATACATGTATGCTTTTGTGTGCAAAATCGGGCTGCAAAACATTGCGCACGGACGTGGGCGTATCGGCAAATATATTCGCCAAACGTAATACATGGCCTGCACTTGTACTGCAACCGGACGACACAACAACTTGTTACATAGATTTAGTTCCCGGGCGGACAAGCAATGCAATACATGTAAATTTTAATGGCAATATATATCATACTGTTAATGCTGTGAATTGATTTGTCTATTTACCTGGTTTGTATATGTTTTCAAAAATTAATCGTATAACTTAACCCCATGAAATTTTGGCCAGAGTTTAATTCAGTCAGCGAACCATTAGAAAAATGACGAACATACAGTTCCATGGCACTGTTTTGCAAGAATTTTAGTCCGATGAAAAACTTTTGCCCGAATGTAAATTTTGAACTGATTCTGTCTGTTTTTTGCGATTTTATATATGCGCCCAGTGTTGCCCCGATATAAAAACGCTGGGTATGAAAAACAATCGCGTCTTCGGAAATCCCCAGTATGATATCTTGGCTGTATTTCTGGGCGTCGCCAAAACCACGTGCAGTAATTAATTCCAGATTTTGGCGCGCATCCAGTCCGAAAAACGTGTTTGCCTGGCTATATTGAATTTCAAACATATACAGATTTTCAAACTGGTGACGCAATGATACGCCGCCATATACCGATATTTGATGTTTTGCGTCACCAAATAATATGTTCGTGTCGTTGTCAGATGCAAACGCAGTTTTGGCAACGAATGTTAATGCGATAACAGATGTTAATATTATTAAAACAAAATTCCAAGTTTTCATAATTATTCACCATTGATTAAAAATTAAAATGTCGTATGGAACCGCACAGATACAGAATCTTGGCTGGCGGCGATTTGCACATCGTCATACTTGCTGACGAAAACCCATGTAAATAAACTGCTGATTGCGGCACCGGCCAACACGTCGTGAAAATAGTGTCGGTCGGCTGCAATCCGGGAATATCCGGTAAAAGCCGCCATCAAGTAAGGTATAATTGCGCGTTTTATGCCGTATCGTTTGTGTATGAATGTTGCGCCGGAAAATGCCGCTGCGGTATGTCCGCTGGGGAAAGAATTTGTATCACTGCCGTCGGGGCGGCGTTCATCTATGATCAATTTCAGGCCCTGGACAGATGCCTCCATCGCCAAGAATGAATGCGCGAATTCTTTGACCCCGCCCCAGTCTTTTTCATTAACCGCCATACCGAACGCATACGCCGGTACGATAACTTGAAATGCGTCACCAATTTCTTCTGTGACGGATCGGGCATGTGCGCCGAAACCCGCACTGGTAATTGCAATGATTGTGACAGCCCCCACAACCGATTTTGTCATTGTAATATCCTTTTTGATAATAAAAAACACCCACTGAAAGCAGGTGTCGGGAAGTTAATCAGTCCGATATTACAAAGACCTCGTTGCTTTTCCGCAGAAACGGTATTGTATAACAACGACTTCCCGACACAAATGTCGGGACTGTACAGTGTCAATAATGCAAACGTGCATCAGTAATATCGGGTGATTAAGCCCTTTATCTACTAACAGTTTTCGGCCCAGTATTGCTACATGGGCAAGACAATAATACAAGCATTTATGTACATTCGTCAATGAGATTAATCATAATTATGCAAAACAATACCCCGTCCCCCGCAAAAATCAGCGCAATATCACCAAGTGTTTGGTTAATCTTTTTTACTTAACTGGGCGGTGCCAAGTAATTTGTCAAAGTGCAACGATGCGAATGCGTCTGAATCCATCCAATCCGCGATATGCCCCATTATGTTTTTGATGTATCGGGCGGCAATGCGGCGATTGCGGCGGAATTCGTGTTCGTTTATTAACTGGGATATTTCACGCAATAATCCTGACAAAGACTGAATTTGATCCACAGACAAAACATTTGTATTCGCGCCATGGTAAATAAAATCATATAACTGGTCGTGCAGGCTGTGCAATTCAGACAATGCCGATGGCGTGATTTTTAACCGCGTCGATATTCGGGATACACTGATGTCACTCATATTATTCAACGTCATAAACGTCAATTTTTTACGCATGCCGGTAATGCCACGAATGACTATTGCCACGCGCAGCAATATAACGTTGATTTTGTCGCCGACGCTGTCCGCCATGGTCTTTTGTAATTGCTTTGATACGCGATAATTCGAATAATCGTACAGCAAAAACACCAGCGGTATGGACAGCAACGATGCCGCAATGTTATTTATCAAATCAGTCATATTTGGGTCATGAATGTCGTCTTTTGTAACGATAAACAACACCAATCCGCCCGCGATAGACAGTACATAGGGTATCATTTTCAGCAAAAAATCGTGCAAACGGAACTTCATGTGCCCTATTGTGCCCGAAACAAGCCGCCAAAGCGACAGGAACGTATCCCCACAACACCGCCCGACAAACTTGAAATTTCGCCAAAAAAAGACTATAATAGCAGGGACAGATTAAAAGGGGTTCATCGTGTCTGATAAGTCAATGGTTGATTTTGTATCCGAGTATTTCAAGCGGCTGATATTTTTGAATATGCCGGATGAACAATTTGTTCGTTTCTGTGAATACGTGGATAAGGATGATTTGGGCGGCAATATGAAGTATTGGCGCAATCAATTGTTGCGCAAAGATGGCGACGAATACGTTAAAGATCCTGCAACAAAATTATATGTACGTAAAGAAGTTCCCGACCCTGTTGAAGAAACGCCCGGTGACGATTGGCAATTAACCGACGCAGAATGGGAAAAAATGTACAACGCGTTTAATGACGCGTTCCAGTCGATGTACAGCAAGAAAAAATCACTGGAATATCCCAACCCAAATGACAAAGCCAAGGCATTTTTAGAGCGCTTTTTCGGCCCCGACGCCAAAGTGAAATTGTTTGCATATACGACTGCATCGCGCGAAGCAGAAGAAAAAATACAAGAATTGCATAAGTTATTAAGTGGGCCACACGGCGAACGTTTGAAACAATGGTTTAATTCGTCGGGAAATCGCGGACAATATTTTAATGACGAGTTTTCTTGGGAAGATTTAATCAAGGGATTGGAAGATCAAAAGTACAATAAAGATCCGAAATTCAGACAGCGAATGATTGATGTTGCCGGCGCGCTGGATAATGATTTGCAACATAGCGACAGTGTCGTACGCAAAATTGTTGGTCCCGAATCCCGACTGGATTTCAGCACAATCGCCCAGGGATTTGAAAATAAAGCAGTCCGTGCAGATAAGATTTCTTTATTAAAACAGTATTACCGCGAATTATTAACGACGTTACTTGATAAACCAAAAGTCTTTGAAGTATTCCAGGCGCATGATTCCAGCAAAATTTCAAAATCATTGGAAGACGCCAAGGAATTTTTAAGTTACAACAACAAAGAAAGCAAAAGTTATGTGCCACCAAAGTTAAAAGACGATTTAACTTTGCCACAGCGTATATCCAAGTGGTGGGATGATACGTATGAAAATTATTTTGAAAAATATTCGCGATTCCGTGGCGACCATGTATTTATGTCACCCTATGCCAAGTCTATTTGCAAGGCAATTGATAAAGAAAAAATCAAACCCACTGATGGACTGATAAAAATTCTTGAAAGCAAAGATGCCATAAAAAAGCGTTTGGCTGAATCAAAAAATGCACCCGGGCATTTCGATTGGTGCGTAACCGTACTTAACGATCTGAAAGACCAAGAACCCAAGGCGTTTGCCAGTGCATTAAAAGACGGGCGTCGCCTGCGTACAATTGTATCGCACATGATTATACGTGCCATACGCGAAAACAAGGTCGAAGAAGCCAGAACCGCGATGGAGGTATTGGCCGTTATCAGATTTGGTTATACCACCAGCAAGGTTATGGAAACTTTCAGAAAATCTGACTTGACCATATTTTCAGATAAAGATTTTTCATGGAATCAAAAAGGCGGCGAAGCTATGCGTTTCTTGACCAGCGCCATGGATAATACGATAAAATTTGCCTTTAACGCAATTGGTTATGGAATTACAGCGGTTGGAAATGCGGTCAGATTATCTGGCGCGAAATTCAAGGGTCAGTATGGACGTTTGGGCAATGCCGCAAAAGCAAAAACGGAAGCGGCTGAAAAGACACGTACCGAAATCGAGAAGAATATCGAAGCTTTCACAAAAGACAAAGAAATTCAAGAAAAGAAACTGGAAGAATTGCGCAACCGTTACGATCCAGAAGGATATTTGGATTCAAATATAGAAAGCAGAACCAAACTGCGCGATGAAAAATTACAACCTGAATATGACAAATTATCCAAAGAACTTCGTATATGGTTAAAGAAAAACAGTGGTCACGCGCTGCACGACTATATTGAAGATGCCATGACATATATATCCATTGGAGACACTGTTGATGATGATTATTTGAAAGACATTACAGAAGATGACGTACGTGAAAAACTGACCAGAATGCGTGATTTGCAATCTGTCATCGCAAACCTTTCTGATAATATACAAGAAAAACGGCGCAAAAAACAGGAACTGGAAGACCAAGCCGAGGCATTAAAAGAATATGATAATTTAATAGAAAACGAAGAAAAAAGAAAAGAAGAACTTGATAACTCTGACGAACACAAATACCATGAACTGATGGCTTACTGGGATTTTTTAATCAGTGGAAAAATGGATTCTCGTTCGCCACTAAGTAAAGCAGCAAAACAGAAAAAAGCCGACAAAATGCGTAAAGCCGCCGATGCGTTCGGTAAAGAAAAAAATATGAAAGAATCCCAGATAAAATTCCAGGCGTATTATGCGAATTATTTGAAAAAGTACGGCATGGTAAAAAGTACAACATGACGGCGTAGGTGGTTATCCCAAAATATCGCCTGATTTAATATATTCGGGGGTGTTTGGTTTTAACGATTTTCGCGCACGGCGTGCGTATTCGCGCGCCAATTCTTTTTTCCCCATCATGTGATAGTATTCTGCACGTGCCCAATCTGCACGGCCGTCGTCGTATGCGCGCGCCAACACCCAATACGTCAATGGCATTGGCGACGTCAGCAATGCACGTTTGCACAATTCAATCGCACGCGCACGATCGCCTGATTTATTCCGTTCGGATAATACCAATGCCAGCGCAGTTTCTATCTGGGGGGCATTATCGGTTAATTCCAATGATTTTTCGTATGCGGAAACGCTGTCGTCATAATGTCCCAACTGGTATTCAACATCGCCCAACAATTCATAAAAATAAGGATTGTCCGGCGCGCGGTCAATCAGTGCCAATGTTGTCGTACGCGCAGCATCCAAATTGCCACCGCGCATATATGCAATTGCATGCGCGTATAATGACGCGTCGGATGTATCTGATTTTGGATATGCCGTCGCGACATTTTCAGCCGAATCCAAATACCCAATTAACTTTGCCCGAACCAATTCAAATTCTGAGCGTTGGGCATCCGTTGGCGCGTTGGTTGGTATGTAATCTGAATCCATTTTTTCAATTTGGGCGCGCACGTTATTTAATCTTTCCGCCGTAAGCGGATGGTTTATTCGATTTGGATTTATACGCGATTCCATCGCGCCGGTCATGTGCCCCATTTGTTCAAACACCTGGACAAATCCGTCGGGTTTTAATCCCGCGCGTATCATCAGTTTTAATCCCATATCGTCGGCGATGCGTTCTTCGTCACGCGTGAATGCCAACATAGATTGCTGGGCAACACCACTGGAACCGGCCAACACGCCCGCCCCCAGCGATGGATCGCCCCCGACCGCCATAAGTCCAATCCCCAATGCCTGGATTATCATAGTCCGCAACATTTCGGCACTCATTCGGTCGGACATTTGCGTCATGTGGCCGCCAATCGTGTGCCCCAATTCGTGCGCGACAACGGCCTGTAACGCATCGGGCGATTTAATTTGTGTCAGCAATCCAGTATAAACATATACGTCTTCGCCCCCCATAACGAATGCGTTGAATTGGTTGTCGCCAACAATATGCACCCTCAGGCGTCCATCCGGTATATCGGCCGCGGCCGCCAATGGTGCAATCAAGTCGGTTATTACACGTTCGGTTTCTGTATCGTTTATCAGCGATGCCGCGTATCCAGGCGTCGCAAATATTACACATAAAATAATAAACAATACTTTACGCACTGATTGTCACCCCGCGGTCAAATATAAACATTAAATCACGTGTCCAAGAATCTGGCGCGTCCATATCACGCGCCGCAGACGCCGCCAATTTGAACAAGTCGCGATGACGCGCATAATCCACAAAATGATAATTTATCCAACCGCTTTGGCGCGTACCCAGTAATTCGCCTGTGCCACGCATAATTAAATCTTGTTCGGCAATCGCAAATCCGTCATCTGTTTCGGTTAATACATCCAAACGTTTCAGCCCAACTTCGCTGATATTATTACCATACAGCAAAATGCAATAAGACTGCGCATTACCCCGCCCCACACGGCCACGCAACTGGTGCAAAGCCGCCAAGCCAAACCTTTCCGCGTTTTCAATCACGATAATGGTCGCGCGGGGGACGTCGATGCCGACCTCGATAACAGTGGTGGCGACCAAGATTTTCATATCTGAATTATCGTCTGCGAATTTCGCCATAACCGCATCGCGCTGCTTTTTATCCATTTGCCCATGCACCAAACCCGCGGTTGGGAAAATTTTCTGTAATTGCGCATATCGCGCATTAACCGCCGTCATATCAGATGTCTCGGATTCTTCCACCAGTGGGCATACCCAAAACACTTTGGCACCCGCATCGATTTGCAATTTCAATCGCGCAATTAAATCATTTGTTCGGGCAATTGGCAACTTGGTCGTTATAATCGGCAATCGGCCGGCGGGCTTTTCATTTATAATCGACACATCCATATCGCCGTAAATCGTCATGGACAAAGTCCGCGGTATTGGCGTGGCGGACAATGCCAATAAATCTGGATTTGCGCCTTTGGCGCGTAAAGCCTCGCGCTGGGACACGCCGAAACGATGTTGTTCATCAACGATAACCAATCCTAAATCTTTGTATTCGACGTCGTCTGAAAATAACGCGTGCGTGCCGACGATTATCTTGGTTCGCCCAGACCGCAATGATATTAACTTTTCACGGCGTGGCGCACCTTTGTCCCGGCCGGTTAATATATCGCAAACAATTCCCATTTTGTCGCATACGGGTTTGATTTTTGCAAAATGTTGCTGGGCCAACGTGTCGGTCGGTGCCAACAATGCCGTCTGGGCGCCTGATTCAGCCATTTTAACCGCCGCGGCCAATGCGACAATTGTTTTACCACTGCCCACGTCGCCCTGGACCAGGCGCATCATCGGCACGTCACGCGCCAAATCATCGAATATTTCACGCAGTGTGCGCGTTTGCGCACCCGTTAATTCAAATGGTATCGTGGCGTAAAATTTGCCCATCAAATCATATTTCTTTGGGCGCGGTGCGCGGCGATTGCGCACATCGTTGCGGTTGCGGCGACTGATAACAATTGCAGACTGATGCGCCAATAATTCCCAATACGCCAATTTTGCCATATACGTCGAATTCGGCAATAAATCATCCGCCCCGGTTGGATAATGAACGTGACGCAGCGCGTCGAAAAACTCCGTCACATTTGAATCAGATTCCCCAACCAATTTATCGGGTAATGCGTTAAAAATCTGATCCCGAACGTTGGAAAAAGTTTTTTGGGTTAAACCTTCGCCCGCGGGATAAATCGCCTGAATTGCCGGGATTTTATCGGCGTTTTGCATTTCTTCGATAAAGTCGGGGTGATTTATGGTTGGGCGTGCGCCGCGATCTAATTTACCACTGACCATGCGCCATTCGCCAATCGGCAATTTTTTCAACCAATAATCCAAAAAATTCACATTAAAGAACTGAATCACAACGCCGTTGCCCATTTTGTCGTTGCATATAATCTGGGTCGGGCGACGACGACCGCGAAACACCCCGCCCTGCTTGTGCGATTTAACCAACAATGGCACTGTGACAACATCGCCCGCGGTGGCGGTTGATATATTTTCAGTCACGCCACGTGCGCGGATGTACGCCGGTGTGTGCAGTAAAAAATCCAACACCCTGCGCCCGCCCAATACATCATTAAAGCGCGCCGCCAACACAGGCCCCACCCCGCGAATAAATTGCAAATCTGTCGTTAAAAATTCAAATAATTCATGCCTCATTACACCATAAATTTAATCAAATTGTCGAAAAATGGCAATCGGAAAGTTGCCACCATAAAATGTGTATTTTTGGTGTTGAAACGGCGCGGTCTGTGTGTTATGCTGGACGCGGAAAAACAAAGGGGACATTTATGTACATACTTGCTTTGAACTGTGGTTCATCTTCATTAAAGTACCAGGTTTTTGACGCTGATTCCAAAAAATATGTGGTTGGCGGAAATGTGGAAAAAATCGGATTGCCGGATTCTTTTATCACACAGAAATATCCAGACGGCACAAAAACCCGCAAAGATACAGAAATGAAAAATCATAACGAGGCATTAAACGTCGTTTTGTTCATGCTGCGCGAGGCATCCATCGACATGAACGAAATCCGTGGCGTTGGACACCGCGTGGTTATGGGGGGCGATAAATTCGCATCGTCCGTCGAAATTACAGACGAAGTTATGCGTACAATCGATGAATTGTCACAAATTGCGCCGCTGCATAATCCGGCCGCGTTGATGGGTATTGTCACAGCAAAGCAATTATTGCCAAACGCAACCCAGGTTGCAGTGTTTGATACCGCGTTCCATCAGACTATGCCTGATTACGCATATCGATATGCCGTGCCACACGCATGGTATACAGAATTGGGTGTGCGTAAATACGGATTCCACGGCACATCGCACCTGTATGTTTCGAAACGCGCGGCGAAAATGTTGGGCAAACCGGCGTCTGAATGCAATTTGGTGACATTACACATTGGTTCGGGCGCGTCCGCAACCGCAATCAAAAATGGCGTATCGGTTGATACTTCGTTGGGAATGACGCCGTTGGCGGGGCTGACCATGGGAACACGTCCAGGCGATTTGGATCCAGGTGTTGTTCTGTACGTTATGCAGCGTTTGAATTTAACCGCAGATCAAATGCAAATGCATCTGAACAAAGATTCAGGTCTGTTGGGATTGACGGAATGCTTTGTCGATCGCCGCGATGTGGAAGAAAATCGTGAAACGAATGATAAATGCCGTCTGGCTATCGAGATGGAGGCCCACAATGTAAAAAAATACATCGGTGCATTTATGGCTGAATTGGGTCACACAGACGCGTTGGTATTTACCGCGGGCGTTGGTGAAAACGACGATTTCCTGCGCGAAAAATTCTGTGCGGGATTGGAAGAATTGGGCGTTAAACTGGATAAAGAAAAAAACGCCGCGGCTTTGGCACGCAAAGGTGTCGATGAAATGGAAATTTCCACACCCGACAGTCGTGTCAAAATATTCATGGTTGCCACAAATGAAGAATTGGTTATCGTGGAAGATACCATCGCAATTATGAATGGGACTTATAATCCGAACCATTTGGAAATGGATTATTCATTTGCAAAATAAAAAACGGGGCGTTGCCCCGTTTTTTTTATATAAAGCACATTAACGCACGCGTTGGTAACGTTGTTGTTCCATTTTGTCATTCAGACGCTTGTTAATTTCCACAACTGTTTCCAAGCGTTGTTGCAATTTGCGATTTTCATCAACCAACTTCGCAATTTTGGCATTTAATTCGTTTATCACCATGTCGCGGTTTTCGACACGCTGTTGCCAATTTTGCGCCTCGGTTTTTAATGCACTGTTTTTGAAACGCAGATTATTTACCTCGTCATTCAGGCGTGCGTTGCGTTCCTGTAATATTTCCAATTTTTGACTTAAATCTATCATATTTGCCATGATTAACCCCTTTGATTATTATCGGGCTTTTTTATGCCCGACCAATTTATCCACAATTGCCTGGATTTCGGCATGTTGTCGCTGTGCCTCGGCCAATAAT
Source organism: uncultured Alphaproteobacteria bacterium (assembly GCA_944392595.1). Classification (GTDB taxonomy): domain Bacteria; phylum Pseudomonadota; class Alphaproteobacteria; order Rs-D84; family Rs-D84; genus Enterousia. The sequence continues at coordinate 15,250 of CALXXD010000007.1, read as the reverse complement.
TTTGCATTTTCTGTGCGCAATTTTCGCGCCGCCGCAGACGCCGCATCGGCCGCGCATACATATTCATAGCATTGCTCGTCCAATTTCAGTACTTCTTCCAACAAATCCTTGTTTTCCAATACCTTTTGCTTGTAACGCTTTTCTGCATTTGTCATCGTTTTGTACCTTTAATTATCTGATTTTCATCTGCGGTTCATAATTTCGTAACCGCAGCAACAATTTTATGCGCATAGTATTCAATTCATCACAGTATTCCTGTAACGCGGCATTCCGTTCTTGTTCGGTTAATAATTCTTGTTCGGCCATATCTTTTAATTTTTGTGCATCCGCCAAACGCGCACGCTGGGCCGGCATTTCACGACGCAGGCTGTCATTTTCCTGCTGTAAATCGTCGGCATATTTATGATACCAAATATCCGGTATCTTAGAAATCACCATAATAAATCCTTTAATTCATCAAACTGATTGTAATACAAAAAATATAGTTGTCAAGTGTTCAGAACTTATTTAATCTGGCACAATAATACAAAACGGGGACGCGCCCCGTTTTTTATTCCAGCACTTTTTTTTGCAATTCGATTAACTTTGCGCAACCCCCGCGCGCCATATCCATTAATTTTTCAATCTGGTCATGGTTAAACGGATGCTGTTCGCCGGTGGCCTGGATTTCCACAAAATCACCATTGCCCGCAACAACAAAGTTCGAATCCATTTCGGCCGCGCAATCTTCTTCGAATTCCAAATCCAGTATTAATTCACCATTCCATAATCCCGCCGATACCGCCGCAACATAGTCACGAATGGGATTTTCATTCACGCGCCCCGCATCCATTAATTTACGTACCGCCAATACCAGCGCAACATATCCGCCCGTTATCGACGCACAACGTGTGCCACCGTCCGCCTGGATTACATCGCAATCGATGGTTATTGTGTGTCGTCCCAGTTTTTCCATATCAACAACACTGCGCATTGCGCGCCCGATTAAGCGGGATATTTCAGCGTTTCTGTGGTCGCGCATCATCGCATCACGTGTTTTGCGCGTTCCATTCGCACGTGGCAACATAGAATATTCAGCCGTCACCCAGCCGCCCGTTTTATTTTGCAAACGTTTCCATAACGGTTGATTCATTTCAACGGACGCAGTACATAAAACCTGGGTGCCACCCATTTTTATTAAGCAAGAACCCTCGGCCCATTTATTGACGCCCGTTTCCATTGATACAGGGCGCATTTGATCATTTTTTCGCGCGGATGGTCGCATCATTTTATATTATCCTTTGTTTTGTTTTCGTATCACTATATAACAGATGCGTTTGATTGCAACGTTTTTTACGTTTGCTTTTTGTAATCAATATGTGTATCCTGCGACATTGAAAAAGGATTTTTATGTCAGCAAAGGCAAAACGCCTGTTCAAAAAGTTAGTCAGTTATTCAGGCTTGTTCTTTTTTGTGTTGGCCGCATTTATGCTGTGGTGGCAATTGCGTGAATACAGTTTATCTGATATTTTTCACGCGCTGATTAATATACCGTTTATTAATCTGATTGCTGCGTGCGTTGCGTGCGCATTGGGTTATTTGGCATTATCGCTGTATGATTATTTGGCGTTGCGATATATCGGTGCGGGTGGGCGCATATCTTGGTGGAAATGGATGCTGGCGGGGATGCTGGGGTTCGCTATCAGTAACAACGCCGGTAACGCGGTGGTCAGTGGTGGCGCAATTCGGTATCGGCTTTATACGCGTTGGCGCATCAGCGGGGCCGACATCGTTAAAATGATTACTTTTTCAGGTTTTACTTTCTTTTTGGGATTTTCAGCGATTGTAATTGCAGGTTATTTTTTGGTGCCGTCTCATATTTTGGATAAATCCGTCGGGGCAAGCGTTGGGATAAGTACGTTATTTATGATATGTACTGCGGCGGTGGTGGCTTATTTGATTGCAACGCTGATATTCAACCGTAAAACATTAAAAATCGGAAAAATTAAATTCGAAGTGCCCAAAACCAAAACCGCTTTGTTGCAAATTTTGTTGGGTGCAACGGACAGCGTTTTGGCTGGATTGGTGCTGTATTTTTGCCTGACGCCATTTGTGCATATTCCGTTTGGCACCTATATCGGATTATTCGTTATCGCCCAGGCAACTGGTGTTTTCAGCCAAGTCCCGGGCGGAATCGGCGTATTCGAAAGCATATTTTTGCTGGCATTGCCCGATACTGTCGATAAAGCGGATATATTTGGCGCATTGTTGGCGTACAGAATAATTTACTATGTATTGCCATTAATCGGTGTTGGCGGGATGTTTTTCATATATGAACATTGGTTGCGTACGCGAATGAAACGCTGGTTAAATGAAGCCAAGGACAAAATTCCCCAGATTCCCAACAAAATTAAAAATATCAAACATCGTAAAAAATAAATGCCTTGCGTGCGGGGGCGTGGCATGTTATGCTGGTGTCCGACGTATGAAATGGGATTAATATAAAGTGTTTGTATGGTCACTGTTTTCGTTAATTCGTTATGCGCTGATTATTATCGTGGCGCATTCCCTTGGCATGGGCTTGGACGCCCCACGGGGACGGGTTATAGCCATTGCATACGCGTACAAAACCAAAGGATTATTTGATGTCAAAGAAAATCTATGTGGATGCAATCCACCCAGAGGAAACGCGTGTAGTCGTTGTGGATACCGCAACAAATCGTGTTTCTGATTTTGACGTTGAAACAACCACAAAACCCCAGATAAAGGGCAATATTTATCTGGCCAAGGTTATTCGCGTCGAACCTTCTTTACAGGCTGCCTTTGTTGATTACGGGTCTGGAAAAAACGGATTTTTGCCGTTTTCTGAAATCCATCCTGATTATTACCAGGTTACGCCTGAACAGAAAAAGAAATTAATAGAACTGGCGCATGCCAATATCGTCGATGACGATGACGACCCCGATGACGAGGCTGATGAAGTCGCAGAATATGACGATCACAGCGCGGGCGAAGATAACAAAGAACTGGTAAAACGTTCGCACGAATTCAAAATCCAGGACGTTATAAAACCAAAACAAATCTTGCTGGTCCAGGGTGTAAAAGAAGAACGCGGCCAAAAAGGTGCATCCATGACGACTTACTTGTCGTTGGCGGGGCGTTTTGCCGTTTTAATGCCGAATTCCCGCAAACGTAACAGTTATGGGATTTCTAAAAAAATATCGGACAAAGCCGAACGGGCGCGTCTGCGTGAAATTTTGCACGATTTGAAAATTCCGCGCGGCATGACGGTTGTTCTGCGTACGGCTGCGTTCGGTGCAAATGCCGTTGATATTGCCAAAGACTATGATTATTTGGTGAATTTGTGGAATGAAATTCGCAAAACAACACTGGAATCCGTGGCACCGGTTACCATCCATACCGAAGATTCTTTGTTGCGCCGTGTGGTGCGGGATTTTCTGTCGGACAAGGATGACGTTTTGGTCATCCAAGGGGAAGAGGCATTTGATGCCGCAAAGCAATATTTCCAGCAAATGTACGGACGCGTGTCGCGCAAACAATTGGTACAATATCGTGACCCAGCCGTGCCAATTATGGTCAAAGCCGGCATAGAAAAACAACTGGAAGGCATGCACGGCCCATACGTACAATTGCCGTCGGGCGGATCGCTGGTTATTAATCAGACCGAAGCCATGGTTACAATCGACGTTAATTCGTCCCGCGCGATAAAGGAAAAAGATATTGAACAAACCGCGCTGAATACTAATTTGGAAGCCGCCGAAGAAATCGCCCTGCAATTGCGTCTGCGTGATTTGGCGGGGATTATCGCGATTGACTTCATTGATATGGAGGAAGAGAGAAACAACCGCAAACTGGAATCCAAAATGCGCGAAGTTATGAAACGCGATCGCGCCCGAACCCAGGTCGCGAAAATCAACAATTTCGGCGTATTAATGCTGTCGCGGCAACGTCTGCGCAGCAGTTTTATGGAATCGTCGTATGTGCAATGTCCGCACTGTATGGGCGCAGGCGTTGTGCCGTCGATTCAGACCGCTGCCATCATCTTGTTCCGTCATCTGCAAGAAAAATTGCTGGCCAAAAGTGCCCAGAAAATTATTATGACTGTGCCGACGGATGTGGCAATTTATCTGTTAAATAACAAGCGCGCGGAATTGGCGGCAATGGAATCTGAATTCGATACAGAAATCGTGATTGTCGGCGACGACAGTTTGATGAATATCGACCAGTATTCAATTCAACGCGTCGCGCCCGAGCAAAATAAAACCGAAGATTTGCTGAATGCGTACGCACCATCGACCGATGCCAAGCGGAAAAACGCACGGCATTTGGACGCGCGTAAAACAACCATGAATGCCCCACGGCGCAAGCGGAAAAAACAACCCGCAAAAAAGCAAAGTATTTGGCACAAATTGGTTGGGTAAGAAACGGGGCGAATGCCCCGTTTTAGTTACTCGTGACTCGTTACTGGTTACTCGTATTTCTCACCCTTCGCCAAGGCTTCGGGTGGCGGGCCACCCCCCGTCGTGCAAAGCACGACACCCCCCGCCCGGTATCCACCCACGCGACACGTCGCGCGGGGCCCGGGGGCGGTGGGCATTGGTGCGTTCCCGTTGCAGGCAAAGTTCCCCTCCATTGGAGGGGTGGCAACGGGGCGGGGTGGTAAGAGAGTGTCTAATTATCCACTTAGTCTCTTAACTTGTCATTCCCGCCTTATCCACCCCACAAACATATTCATGTTTGCGGGGGCCCCGGGTGCGGGAATAGGGCTTGGGTTGTTTTAATTATTTTATTTGGGGAATATTTCAGCGTTGTATTTTTTTATTCACTCGTAATCCGCGATATGAATTTAATAGACCCTATTCCCGCCTTCGCGGGAATGACAAGAATTATTGCTGAAAGGATATAGAATTCCCGCCTTATCCACCCCACAAACATATTCATGTTTGCGGGGGCCCCGGGCGCGGGAATGACAAAGAAAGTGTGGGCTTGAGCACTTACTCCCCATTGTCATCGCGAGGGAGTGAAACGACCGTGGCGATCCAGTAAATAAAAAAGCACTGCGGGCATTCGCCCGCAGACATATTATAACTGGATTGCCGCAGTCGTACGACAACGTTTTCAACGTTTCGCGCTCCTTCGCAATGACAGCGGTGGGGACACGAGTTACTCGTATTGGTATCGCCCGGATGGGCGATTTTTTATTCATATTTCCGTTGCAATAAAAAAAACACCACTTATAATATACATTGCGACGATGTATTGTCGTTGTGGGTGATACAAAACCCAAAACCAAGCGTCAGCAGTGACGTAAATTACTCCAACCTTGGTTGGAGGGCGGCGAATATATTGAATAAGCCCACTATGCTTGGTTATAGTTTGTATCCTCCAACCACTGATATTACATGCGGTGGTTTTTTGTTTAATAATAACCAATGGAAAAAAATATGACGAAAAACGATATCGCGGGCGAATTAATCAATGCTTTTTTACAATTAAAAGGGTTAATTTACAGAATGGAACCAGCAGTTACCAGATTAATGGAGGAACGTCGCAAAAACAATGCAAAGCAGCACGATTTCAAGCCGACTTTTATCAAATAATTTTGTCTGATGGCCGTATGACTGATTATGCGTAATAAAAATCGCCCGGGTGGGCGATTTTTATTTTTCTATTATCTGATTTACCGTGACCGTAAATACAACATCCTGGCCCGCCAATTCGGGTACATAGTTTTCTGGGAATGTAATGTTAATGTCACGTGTTTCGCCGACCTGCATACCAATTAATTGTTCTTCGAAACCCGGTACAAACTGGCCACTGCCCAAAACCAATGGGAAATTCGCAGCAGTACCGCCATCAAATGCAACGCCGTCTTTATAGCCTGCGAAATCGATAACAACAGTATCGCCATTTTGTGCGCCCGCATTGCTGTCACAGGCCGTTAAAAACATTGCACCACAAATTGCAACCGCTGACATGAACTTTTTCATATTTTCACCTTTGTTTTGTTGATTGTTATTAAAATTGTTTAATCACCATATACGCATCTGAAACCATATTCGCGCATGGTCGAGCCTTCGGCCTCGACCCGGTAATCAAAGTATGGCGTTGGGCGCATAACATCAAATGAAGGCCGATCATACACAATCACAATGCTTTGCGCGTTTCTGCCACAGATACGTTTCATTTCGTAATCTGCGACCTTGGCCAAAACGGAACGTATGTCGCCATCAATATCCATTCCATCGGCATTCTGCATCAAACGCAGACGCATTTCGCGCAAATCAGTATTCCCCAGCAAGATTTGAACCCGAACCATTGTGCCACGATATTCTTGCCACCGGGTTTCCATGCGCGATGTATTCCAGCGGTTATTGCTGGCCTCTTTTTCTGCATTGGTTTTCGGCTTGTACGAATCAATATTTGAATATTCGTTATCGGATGTCATAAACGTACTTGTGCGTTCGTTATACAGCGGCGCATCTGCACCACCCGTCGCGAAATCTTCTGTATTATATGGGGTATCGTTTCCGGTATTACAACCCGCGATAACAAAGGCCGATAACAGGGCAAGCAATAAAGTTTTTTTCATTTTTATCTCTCTTTTTTTCAATTTTATCAAATAAAGCATTTTGATTCAAGTCACGATTTGTGATAAAATTAATCTGATGTCAAATGTAGTTCTGGATTCTTTGTTGAAACCACTGGAAGAATTCTATAAACCTTCGTTTGTAGAAGAAATTGCCATAAATCACGCGGGCGAGGTTTGGATGCGTCTGCACGGTGCGCACGTTCCATGGGTTGCGTACAATGCAGAAACTTTAACGAAACAATACTTGGTTGATTTGATTCATACCGTCGCGAATATATATGAACGGCCTTTTGATCCAATTCACGGGATGCCGGTCGTATATGCCACTTTGCCCGGCAATCACAGATTTACCGCCATCGCGGGTCCGAATGTTCAATATGATGACCGCGATATTACAGGTGGCGTTGCGTTAAACATTCGCGGGACGTCTGCGCCGGAAACATCATTTGAAAATTATCATCTGAAACGGGGTCAAAAACTAATGCGCGTCAAACCACGTGAATCCAAACGCCCCGATGATCCATACGACAGATTAATGTCCGCCATCAATGACGGCAGTCCCATTTTAATCAGTGGTGCAACCGCCACCGGTAAAACGACTTTTTTAAATCACATGCTGACGTTGATTGATAAAAACAGTCGTGTGATTACGGTCGAAGACGCACGCGAAATCAGTGTGCCTCAGCCAAATCATGTGCATTTTATATTGTCACGTACCGAACAAACAAACGATTTTAACTATGCGCGGTTATTGGATTTGGTTGTTCGTATGACGCCTGATGTTATCATTGGCGGTGAAATTTCGACCGATAATGCGTCGGTACTGTGGGAAATGCTGGGGACTGGGCACGATCATTTTTATACCACAATTCACGCCGAAAGTGCCGAGGCCGCATACGCCGCGTTCGCAGACCGCATTTTACACACCCAGCCTGCATACGACCGCACTGATTTGATTGCCGAAATGAAGAAAAAAATCCGGGTTGTGCAATTATCTCGCGATGGGGCCTTGCGTGCCGTAACAGAAGTGGTATAATACCCTGTAAATTTTACCCAAGGAGTTTATTATGCCGAACGAACCATTATATATCACAGATAATGATAAACGTGTGGAAAACCCAGAAACAGTGAAAAAAATGCAACAATTTGAACAAGAAAGCCTGCGCCAAGCTGAACAGCGCGAGGCGGAATTATTAAACAAGTGCGGTTTGATGGATTATATTATTGTCGGTATCGCGGCACTGTGTGCGCGTCGCCGTCAAAAACACAGATAAAAAAATAAACGCCCCAAATGGGGCGTTATTTTTAATCATGTAATAATTTAGATTTCATACTTTCGTATTCTGATTTGGAAATTACTTTGTCTTTATACAATTTGGACAATTTTTCCAATTTATCCAGTTCGTCGCCCACAACATAAGTGCCCCGGCACAAAAGCGACATCAGCAACGCAACAAACCATGTCAGGCCAAAAAATACGCCCAGCACAGATAATATTATAATCGCCGTTCTTTCGCCACCGGATACGCCGCGCGCATTTGCAATCATAATTGGTATTGCCAATACCGCAACACACACAGTTACCAAACAAAACAACATCAGAAAAGCAAAGATTACATCCATAATTTTCCCCCTTGGTTTATGTTTGAATTATATTACAAAACGCATGTATTTTCAAGTGACGCGATTTACATAAAATTCTGGGGATTGACATCTATTTTTATGCGAACATTTGCAGGCACACGAACACACGACAACCAATGCGCCACAATCGGTTGTAACAAAGCACGCGCATCACCCGCAACCAAAAAACGCATGCGATACCAGTTACGTATCTGATATATTTGCGCCGCAATCGGTCCCATAAATTTCACCCCCGCCGCATTTGGTACGGCCGCCGCCAGTGCATCGCAAAATTTTTTTAATACAGATTCTTTGTTTGATTCGATTACCAACGCGACCAATTGCCCATACGGTGGCATTTTTGCAGCGCGCCGCGCCGCCATATCCGCCGCCATAAACGCATCGCGATTACCGTCACAAATCGCACACAGTACCGGGTGCGTTGGTTGATACGTCTGTAACAGCACCCGCCCCGGCGCATCGCCCCGCCCCGCCCGACCGGCGACCTGGAATAATTGCTGGAAAGTATGCTCGGCCGCGCGAAAATCTGTGCCGAATAACCCCATATCTGCATCAACCACACCGACCAAGGTTAAGTTCGGGAAATGGTGACCTTTGGCCAAAATTTGAGTACCGATTACTATGTCAATTTCGCCCGATTCCATTTTATGCACAATACGTTCCAATGCCTGGCGCGACATAATTGTGTCACTGGACACCAATGCGGTACGTGCCGTGGGGAATTTTATGGCGACCTCTTCCTGGATTTTTTCCAGCCCCGCACCACGATATGATACATCGTTACCACAATCAGGGCACTTTTGCGGAACCGTCATAGTGCGACCGCACATGTGGCACAACAATTTGCCAATCTGTTTATGATATGTCATTCCAACACTGCAATCGGGGCACTGGGCAACCCAACCACATTTACGACACTGGACAATTGGGGCAAAACCACGCCGATTTATAAACAGCATTATTTGATGGCCCGCCGCCAATGTTTCGCGCATCGCTTCACATAAAATAGGCGACAAATACCCCGCCATGGGCGTCGCATCTGCATCGTCGGATAATTTATATTGTTCGGGGCGATGTTCGCGTAAATCTATTGTTTCGATTGTCGGCAAAGTGGCACCGCCAAAGCGCGACGTTAATTTCAAAACTTTATATTTCCCATCAGATACATTTTGCAGCGTTTCGGCCGATGGGGTGGCACTGGCCAACACAACTGGGAATCCGGCGATTTTTGCACGCAGAACCGCCATATCACGCGCGTGGTAATTTCCCATATCTTCTTGCTTGTACGACGTATCGTGTTCTTCATCAACAACAATCAGACCCAAATTTTGCCACGGTAAAAACAACGCACTGCGCGTGCCAACAACCATACGGATTTTGCCGTTTAACACACCGCGCCAAATCTCGCGCCGGCGCGCAGCGGTTAAATTACTGTGCCATACAACGGGGGGGGCGCCGAAACGCTTTTCATACCGCGACATAAATTGCGCAGTTAATGCGATTTCAGGCATCATCAGCAAAACAGATTCGCCACGGCTGTATGCACGCCATGCGGCGTCAAAATACACCTGGGTTTTGCCACTGCCGGTTATGCCGTCCAATAAATATACTGAAAATCCACCGCGTTGGATGGCGGTGCCCAATTCCCGGGCGGCGGCGGTTTGTTCGTCGTTTAATGTGACATTACATTTGTCTGTGTATTCATAATTTGAAAAATCGGTCATACGCGGTCGCGATGCTGTTGGCATCAAAATCCCACGCGAAATCATACCACGAACAACCGCGCCACTGACGTGCGCAATGTTTTGAATATCAGACGCACTCATTGCATCATTGTCATTGGATGCAAATGCGTCCGCCACAGATTGACGCGCGTCCGTCATACGAATTTTTGTGTCTGGATTATAAGTATATAATTGTTCCATACGTGGGGGCGAAAAAACATCCGGCACATTTATAATTAAGCGCAATACCGCGCCCGGCGTCATCAACGTCCAATCAGACATTTTTTTTATCCACTGTAAATCTGCGACGGATAAATGTTCGGGAAAAACGTCAATCGTATTTTTGATTTTTTCAGGCGGCAAATTGCTGTCCCCGACGCCATACACAACGCCAATATACGGACGCCTCATTACACTGACGCGAACAAACGTTCCCAAATCTGCATCCGCGGTCAGTCGGTAATCGTATCCCGAATTAACGACGTTTGGTATCAAGATTTTAACAATGTCACCCGTTTTGAACATGGTTATAAAATACTTGTTTTTTTCGATTTTTTCAATACTATTTGTGTCATGTTAGCACCTTGGAAACAATTTTTTGAAACACTTTGGTTTTTATCGTGTTTTATACCGGTTCGCAAATGGCGTCGTGTGTTTCGTGATAAAAAACTGTTCGGGTATCGTGATAAATTGGTAGCGTTACGTAACCATTATCATGATTTGAATTGGAAAAATTTCCGCCTGGCCAAGGGTGGCGGCAGTTTGGCGTTCATCGTTGATAATAAATATGTATTCAAAGTCCGAAAATTTCAAAATGATGCGGCCGCGGCAACCAAAAAATTTATGTACGAAAAAAGAATCACAGACGCAATCGCACCAATCGTGCCCGTCGCCGTTCCACGCATAGATGTATGTAATGTCGGCGGATATATCGTATATGCGACTGAATTCATCCCGGGGCGGATTATGCTGGATTTGCCGATGGAAAAAATTATGCCGCACCGCCAGGAAATTGGCGAAACATTGGGTCGGGTTATATATGCTTTGTTTAACGCGGAATTGCCCGAGTTATCTGATTTGCGCCCCAAAAAGCAATCAACAGACATCGGGCTGGTTCATAGCGATATGTGCAGCAATATCCTGGTAAATCCCGACACCATGGAAATCACAGGGATTATCGATTGGGAATGGGCGCATTTTGGATCGCTGTGGGACGAATTTTACGGTTTGTATCGGGTTCGCAATAAAATGCGTCTGACCGGTATTGCCCCAATCGCAATGTGGGAATATTATAAATTGCGCGATTCAAAAAAATAAATATTGACAAATTTATATTTTTGTACTATGTTAGTGTCAAATTAACCTGAGGGAATAATATGACACAAGAAGAAATATATGCTGAAAATGAACGCATAATGGCCCAGTACCGTCCGTATATAACGAAAAAAGTTTTGGATCGGTATGGGACATCATTTCAAAATGCCGAAAATCTTGGCGATTCATGGCGCGATAATATACTGTACAGCCCGGATGTAGAAGAATTCTTGGTGTTGGAAACACGGGTTTTTATTCGTCTTTACACCAATACAGACAATCTGTGGGCAATTCGCGCGTTGGTTAAAATGATATCCGGTTATTTGGCGGTATTTGTTCAAATGGCGCCTGATACCGGCAGTTTGAATCGTGCGCGTAAAAAATTAAAGCATTTATTGTTCGACGAATCTGATTTCGTTCAACATATAATAAATCAAAAAAAATCAGAATACGAGGCTGCCCGCGCAAAGTATGAAGCCGCCGTCGCCCGGAAACAGGCAAATCGTGAATACACTCAACGCAAACAGGCCGAAGCCGCCGCACGCAAAGCAAAATTGGCGGAAATCCAGGCGCGTAAAAGACCGCGTGTTTATATCAAAAAATCTGATGCGGAAAATAAAATCAACACATTTATCGCCCAAGCGAAATCAAACGTGCGATAATTAAAAACCAAAAGAGCAATTTCATGAACAAAGAACAAGAACGCGCCAAAGCCGTACATTTGTTTTGCGAATTCAAACAACATATTACTTGCGAGGCAGTTAAACTGTCGCCTGACAGTTATGCAAATGCAGATACATTTGGCGACAAATGGCGCGACATTATTCCGTATGATGAAAAAATCGAACAAATTTTGATAGAGAAAACAAAACAATTCATTTTTATTAACGTAAAACCAAAACAACTGAAATTTATTGAAAAATTAACAGTTGGTATGGCTGATTACCTGTCTGGATATACGGTTCACAGCAACAAATTCAGAACTCGTCATCTGGCCGCGGTGGCGTTAAGGTCAGAATTGTTTGAAAAATCCAAACACGTACGTTATCTGATGGCCAAGGTTCAGGAACAAAATCAGGCACGTGAAAAAAAATTAAATCAAATGCAACAGGCAGAACCGCAACAAAAAAGGGTCAGAAAACGCATCGGCCAAGTCGATATAAACGAACAAATTAAAAATTTTACCGAGGCTCAACAACACTATATAAAAATGCGCGGTCGCAACCAGCATCGGCAATAATTAAACTGCGTGATTTATAACCTCGTCGGCGGCGAACTGGGTACGAAACCAAGTTCGCTGTCTTTTTGCATACTGGTTTGTTTTTGTTGTCCATTTTGCGATACATTCTTCGCGCGAAATTTCGCCGCGGATATATGCACACAACTGGTCCGCACCAATCGCACGCGATTGCGACCAATCAAAATCGATGATGGATGCAGCCTCGGTCGCGGCACCACCCGCCAACATCCGCGGTATGCGCGACGCAATTCGCGGGCGCAATTCATCCATATCCGGGTTTATCAAAATTTTATATGGTGTTGGGGTAATTGCGCCACTGCGTGGCAATTTTTGCCATTCGGTTATATGACGAGACGTTTGTAAAAACACCTCGATTGCGCGGGCAACACGCTGTGGATCGGTTGCAGTAAATTCAGGCGGCAACATTTTGCGCGCCCCGTCCAAATCGTTCGCCACCATTTCACGCGCACGGCGACGATTTTCATCTGTTATTTCCGGCATGGGCGAAATCCCGTCCGTTATCGCATTCACATAATAGCCCGTTCCGCCAACAAATATCGGCGTGCGCCCCGACGCGATTGCCGCATCATATTCGGCGCGCGCCAACGCCAAATAATCCGCCACACTGATTTGTTTATCCAATGGTAAAATCGAAAATAGCCTGTATGGCACACCGTCGATTTTTTCAGTTATTTTATGGCCCGCGAATGGACTTGCAGAAATATTTTCAATTCCGCGATATATTTGAACACTGTCACAGTTAATAATCACACCGCCGACCTGCTTTGCCAATTGGTGTGCATAGCCAGACTTGCCCGACGCGGTCGGACCTGTGATTATATAAGATGTGTGTTTTTCTGTCATCTTGGGCGTATTATATACGCGAAAATACCGATTTTCAAGAACCTGTCCGTTTTAATTTTTCGCTTTGCACCGTGGCGTATGGATGATAAAATACCCGCGAAGTAATTAAATAACAAAGGAAAGGAATAAAAATGTCAAAAATACGTGTTGCAATAAATGGATTCGGTCGCATTGGCCGCTTGGTTTTACGTGCGGCTTTGGTGTCTGGGCGCGACGACATTGAATTTGTGGCGGTTAATGATTTGGCCCCGGCCGAGCAGAACGCTTATTTACTACAATATGATTCTGTGCATCGCAAATTGCCGATGGACGTGAAATTGGATGGCGAATATATAATCGCGGGTAATCAGAAAATCAAATGTTTGTCAGAACGCGACCCGTCAAAATTGCCTTGGCGTGATTTGAACATAGACGTCGTTATGGAATGCACCGGGATATTTACCAGCGCGGACAAAGCACGCGTGCATCTGGATTGCGGGGCGCGGCGCGTGTTGGTTTCTGCGCCGTCTGCGGGGGCGGATAAAACAATCGTGTTTGGCGTTAATCAAGATACTTTGACCGCCAACGATTTAATTGTATCAAATGCGTCATGCACAACAAATTGCTTAGCCCCTGTGGCGCGCGTGTTGGACGAAGTGTTCGGCATTGAATCAGGCTGGATGACGACTGTGCATTCATATACCGGCGACCAACAATTATTGGATAAAAATCACAAAGATTTTCGGCGCGCGCGGGCGGCTGCGATGTCTATGATTCCAACCAGCACCGGTGCCGCCAAGGCAATTGGCTTGGTGTTGCCGAATTTGGCGGGTAAATTGGACGGCATGGCCATTCGTGTGCCTACGCCCGATGTGTCTGTCGTGGAATTGGTGGCGAATCTGTCACGCGCAGCAACCGTTGAGGCGGTGAATGATGCTATGCGTGCGGCAACATCGGAAACATTTGGGTACATCGACACACCTATGGTTTCGGTCGATTTTACAGGCGACGCGCACAGTTCAATATTTGACGCATCTCAGACCAAAGTGTTGGGCGAAAAATTGGTACATGTGACGGCGTGGTATGATAACGAATGGGGATTTTCAAACCGCATGTGCGATACAGCCGTTGCAATGGGGAAACTGATATAAAAACGGGGCGCACGCCCCGTTTTAGTTACTGGTTGCTCGTGACTTGTTGCTCGTATTACCCCACCCCCCGTCGCGCTTTGCGCGACACCCCCCACACACACAGGGTGCGGTGGGCATTGGTGCGTTCCCGTTGCAGGCAAAGTTCCCCTCCATTGGAGGGGTGGCACGATACCGGGCCCCGCGCGACGTGTCGCGTGGGTGGTTGGGACGGGGTGGTAAGAGAGTGCGGAATTAGTTACTTAATCCCTTTTGTCATCGCGAGGGAGTGAAACGACAGTGGCGGGGTTACTCGTGAGGATTTGACTTTTGGGGGGTGCGCGGGGTATAATACCCTTATGAAAAAAATATTTTTGGGATTTTTGCTGATTTTATCTTTGGCGACCGCGGCATGTGGCGTGAAATCAGACCTGGACATACCAAATCCGAATTATCCGCGCGATTATCCAGTATATTGATTGTTCGTGTCGCCGGTTTTCTGTCGTGAATTTTGGTGGGCGTACAGGGATTTGAACCCTGATGGGTTTCCCCGTGGCGCCTAAATCCAGCGCGTCTGCCAGTTTAATATTTGGTGCGGGTACAGGGATTTGAACCCTGACGGGTTTCCCCGTGGCGCCTAAATCCAGCGCGTCTGCCAGTTTGACCGCTGCGCTACGCTCGCGTTCCACTTCGTGTCGCCGGTTTTCTGTCGTGAATTTTGGTGGGCGTACAGGGATTTGAACCCTGATGGGTTGCCCCACTGGAA
>CALXXD010000006.1 GCA_944392595.1 uncultured Alphaproteobacteria bacterium | reverse complement strand
CCATTCTATTTAATTTTATGGAACGCAGACCATGCAATCCCGTTTGCGTATCTCTGCACCATTCTATTTAATTTTCACAAAATGCCATTTCGCAATCCCCATTGCGCGTATCTATATCATTCTATTTAATTTTCAAACGGGGAAATAATTTTGACGATAAAAAAATCCGCATTTGCGGATTTTTTTTATTTTATCGTGCGCAGGTGCCACAGTGTGGGTTTGGCGCCTGGATATAACGGCGGGTTGAATATGTGCCGGCCGGTTTATATGTTACAACTGGTTCATAAATCTGATAATGATCTATGACTTCGGTATATGTTTTTACGCGAACTGGTTGTAAGTGCGCTGATTTCGCGCAACCTTTGTCGCATTTGCCACAACTGTTATTGCATTTTGCGCAACGGCCATGTGCCAAATCCAACGATGATGCCGCACGGCATGGTATGGGTTTGGTCGCGCGTGCGCATTTCGGCGCAACGTATGCATCATTAACAACGCGAACTGTGTCAATTGTCAATTTCTCATACGTATTTACCGTTTCGGTCACGACAAAGCCATCCGCCATGGCGGGTGTCGCAATCGCAGCAGCCAAAATTCCGAATAATATTTGTTTTTTCATAATCAGTCCTTTGCTGTGTTTATTTTAATAGTTAGTACAATTTTTTGTAATTGTCAAGTTTTTAAGATAAAATCGTAAATCTTAATAATTGTTTGACTTTTGGTGATTTGTGGTATAAAATTCGCGGGCGCGTTGGGGATTCCGACGTGTAATCACATTGGTGAAAATGATAAACTAAGCCATGGAGTTAAAATAATGATTGAAAAAAACTGGGTTACTTTGATTAAGCCCAAAAAACTGAATATCAAAACAGATGAACATAACCCGAACCAGGCGACTTTGATTGCCGAACCGTTGGAAAAAGGTTTTGGATTGACATTGGGTACGGCGCTGCGTCGCGTGTTGTTGTCTTCATTACAGGGTTGTGCGCCGATTTATATCAAGATTGATGGTGTCCAGCACGAATTTTCCAGTATTTCCGGCGTGCGCGAAGATGTAACCGATATTATCCTGAATTTAAAGGGTGTTTATTTCAAGGCTTTGACCGAAGGCCAGCACAAGGCCACATTAAAGGTTCGTGGTCCGGCCGTTGTTACCGCGGGTATGATTGAAACATCCGGCGGGGTCGAAGTTATGAACAAAGACGCTGAAATCTGCAATTTGGATGATGGCGCGAATTTGGATATGGAAATTACTTTATCGACTGGGCGCGGATACGTGCCGGCGTCTGCACATGCAGAAGGCTTGCCGTTGGGTGTTATTCCGGTTGATTCTATTTTCTCGCCGATATTAAATGTTGCAACCGAAGTTTCTGAAACGCGTGTTGGTCAAAGCACTGATTACGACAAATTGGAAATGACGGTCAAAACAAATGGGTCTGTTTCGCCCGAAGATGCAATCGCTTTGGCGGCGCGTATTTTAACCGACCAATTGGTTGTATTTATTAACTTTGAAGATCCGGCACAGATTAACGCACCGGCCGAAGAAGAAAAGGCCAAAGATGCACTGCCGTTCGATCCGAAATTGTTAAAGCATGTCGATGAATTGGAATTGTCCGTTCGTGCCAATAACTGTCTGAAAAATGACAAGATTAACTGGTTGGGCGAATTGGTACAAAAGACCGAGGCTGATATGTTGAAAACACCGAACTTTGGCCGCAAATCGCTGAACGAAATCAAAGTTCAATTGGAAGCGATGGGTTTAAGTTTGGGTATGGAGGTTCCAGGTTGGCCACCGGAAAATATTGCGGAGTTGGCCAAAAAATACGAGGACCCATACAAATAAAATTATTATAGCGTGTCATCTGGCGCGTTTCCCGATTGCTCATGTAGGGCAACTACACTACGCAATCGGGAAACATCGCCATCTGGCGCACTCTAATAATTTTACAATTAAACTTTATGGATGCTTGTCGCGATTGTCGGTTCTTATGCAGCGAACCGCCAATCGTCTCCAATCATCTCATAAATTTTAATTTCTTACATATACTGGTGGAAAAAATGACAACGAAAAAGAAAGATTCTTATAAAAATGCGAAAAAGCGCGTGCCGTTCTTGCAGGGCGACAGCGTTTTTGCCCAGATGTTTCGTATGATATTTTTTGACGCCGATAAACAAAAATAAATTCGCGTTACTGGCCCCGGTGGGTCAGGGCGCGCGTCTCAACACCAATCCCGGGTTTGCCCGGGCGGAAACAACAAAAGGAGTAGTTAAATGAGACACATGAAAGCGCATCGCACGTTTAATCGCGATACTAATGCTCGTAAAGCCTTGTTCATTGGGCTGGCGAAAAACTTGATTGAAAAAGAACAAATTAAAACAACTTTGCCAAAGGCCAAAGACCTGCGCGGTGTGGTCGAAAAGTTAATTACCCGTGCCAAGGTTGATACAGTTGCAAATCGTCGCTTGGTCGCGTCCCAGTTGGGCAATGCGTCCGATACAACGGTTAAAAAATTGTTCGATGTTTTGGGCCCGCGTTATGCAAAACGTCCAGGCGGTTATACACGCGTGTTAAAGGCCGGTTTCCGTTATGGTGATGCTGCGCCGATGGCGATTATCGAATTGGTTGATCGCGATGTAAATGCGAAAAAGGCAAACAAACCTGCTGCGGCTGCGGAAGAAAAAGCGACTGAAAAAGTTGCTGATAAAGCGGACAAAGCAGAAAAGGCGACAAAAAAAGCCGCCACAACCAAGGTTGAAAAAGAAGAATCTGCACCAAAGGCTGCCAAAGCTGCGGGTGCAAAAAAGACCGTAGCGGTAAAACGCCGTACAACTGGTAAATAAAAAACGGGGCATCGCCCCGTTTTTTAGTTACGAGTAACTAGTAACGAGTTACGAGTAACCAGTAACGCCCCTTGGGGGGTGTTTTTTGTGGCAAATCAAAGGACCGTTAGATTTGCCACATTTTTCAGGTGATAAAAAATTGTCGTAAAATGATAAAAAATCCTTTCAAAAATATCCCGATATATGATAGAATTGTGTAAATAGGAAGGGCCTTTTTATGAAAAAAATTGCAATTTTATGTGCATTGTTGGTTGGTGTTGTTTATAACGCAGATGCTGCGACGGCGCGAAATCCGCGCGGCGGCACGGCGGCATCGTCTGGGGCGGCGGCCACAACCGCCACACGTTCGACGACTGCGCGCAGTGCGACAACGGCGCGCAGTGCGGTTTCTGCACGCAGTGCTGCACCCGCGACGGCGGCACGTGCCGCAACGGTTGGACGCACCACGGTCAGTCGCGCACCGGCCGCAAGTACCAGTGGGTCTGGGTCTGGGGTTGCACGCAGTGCGGTTGCGCGTGCGGGCACAACACAAAAGGTTATTTCCACAGGAACCAAGGTCGCGGCCGCAAATGAAAACGTTGTGGTCAGCCAAGAATGCCGTGAAAAATACTATGGGTGTATGGATTCGTTCTGTATGTTGGATAACGCCAGTGGTGGGCGTTGTATTTGCAGTGACAGAAATGCTGAACTGAATGATATTTTGGCCCAGATTGAAGAATTGGATCAGCAATCGTATCAGATGGCGACATACGGTGTTGAACGTATAGAAATGGGTGACGCGGCCGAGACTGCAATCGCGAATGCAAATGCGGTCGCCCAGGCCATTTTGGACGAGCAAGACAAAGGACCGTTACAATTGCCAGATTTGAATTCTTGGATGACGCCCATAGATGCCGAAGAAGACAGTATTTTTGACGATGTTATTGATGTTTATCAAAGCCCAATCGAAGGCAAAGAGGGTGACGCGTTATATGCCGCGTCGCATGATATTTGTATCCAGCAAATGCCTGAATGTTCCAATGAAATCGGGATGTTGCAATTAATGTATTCTCAACAAATTCGTTCTGATTGTACCGCGTATGAAAATTCATTAAAGCAGCAACGTAACGCCAGTGCGCAAAAATTATATACCGCTGAACAGGCACTGTACAGTGCGGCGTTGGAACAATATCAGAATGCCAACAAGTATGATTTGGGGCAATGTGTGCTTGAATTCAAGCAATGTATGATTGATACAGGCGAATGTGGCGACGATTTTTCAGGCTGTGCCACGGTTGCTGCGTTTGATGCGGTGAATGTTCGCAGCTCCAATAAAGATTTAAGCAATACGTATAAAATAGCGGGCGAAATGACAAGTATCGAAATTCAAAAATCTACGTACGATATTTTATATTCCAAAAAACCGTTGTGCGAAAGTGTGACAAAACAATGCGTAACTGCGAACGAGGCAAACGGTGGCGATCAAGTGTGGCTGGCTTTCCTGCGCGAGGTTGCGCCCCAGGTTAAATCCGCCGAACTGATTGCCACGGATAACGCACGTCAAAACTGTATCGGCAATATATCGTCTTGTTTCCAGACGGCCTGTAAAGATACAATGGATCCCAATGATCCCGATGGTTCGTACGATATGTGTTTGACCAACCCGAAAACTATGTTTTCGTTATGTACTGTGCCGCTGAACGCGTGTGGTATAACCACGGATCCAAAGAATGATGACGATATTATCGATCCAAATGGTATTTGGGATCTTGTTGTTGCACGTTTGGAATCTATGCGTGTTAATTCTTGTACAGATCAGGTAAAACAATGTTTGCAATCCGCGGACAGATGTGGTTCTGACTATACGCAATGCATCGGGTTGGATACGGACACTATTATCCAGATGTGCCCCGAAGAATTGCTGGTCGGATGCCGTAATTATCGGAATGCAGAAACGGATAATTTGTTGAATTCTGGTTGGGGCGAGCGTGACCAGTTTTATGCCAATTTGGAACCGATTGTCCAGGGAATTTTCCTGAATATTGAAAATAACTTATTGACTGAATGCCAAGACGCCGCGGACGAGGCCATGATTTCAGTCTGTGGCAGTACCGAAAATTGCGACAATATGACGGTAAATGAGAATATAGGTACAAATACGCTGGAATATAAAATTTGTGAAATAACGTCTGGGACTGGGACGGATGTCAGTTATGGCAATTGTTATACCGAGATTTCGCAAATATCTGATGAAATGTTAGGACGTGATACAAGTTTAGCACAGGGAAGTGTATCAAATGATGAAGACGAGCAAGCGGAATATACGTATCGTAACATAGATGAGAGTCTGGCGTCCGCGATGGAGGTTAATGCTTCGGGGGGTGCGAAACTGGCTATTATAATTGAGGGGGAAATTCCGTGGAATGCTATATCGTTCGATGACGAAACCGGTTTAATTGCTTTGGATGAAAGTACCATTGCTGGATCAGAGGAACAAATCAGGAGTATAAAAAACGAATTGGGGATGTTGCAGAATAATATCAATAATGCTATTAACGCGATTGAATCCAATCAGCAAGTTCAGTTCTGTACAGAAGGACGCGTCGTTCAGGGGGTAAATGACCGGGGCAGAACCCAAATTAATGATGAGAGTTCAAGTACCCGAGAGAGTGCGGGATTGGGTGCCGTCACTGTGGATAGGTCTGGTCAGGGTCGTTTCCCAGGTTTAACAACGCAAATGCGTGCAAAAATAGCCACGTCTGCGATTAAAATCGCGACTGAGAACTATAACACAAAGTATGCCGAATTAGAAAAGAAACGTATGGATGATTATGTTTCGCTGAGTGAGCGTATAGCAGAAATCCAAAATCAAAATTTGGATGATGCGCGCCGTGAAAGTGCAAGGTTGGCTTGTACAGGAGTTGCAGAGTCGTCAAGTATGGGCAGATCGTGGGGAAAACAAAATTCTACTTCATCCCAAGAACGTGACTTGGTTGGATCCAAGGTTGTAAATAATTGGAATTATAAGGAAACCATTACTTCGACCTTTAATTGGCAGACTATGGTTTGTCACAGATGTACGCGCAGACAGAATTGTACTGATCCGAAAGGCGGCAGAAGATTCTGTAAAAAGTGGGCTGACCCAGTTGAAACGTGTGAAGATATACAGTTTTAATGCATGTTAAATGTTAAAATGTGTGCTTGTTGTTTTATTGGTTATATGTGGGATTAATATTCCCGCAGACGCCGCGACGCGCGGTACATCGACACGCACTGTTTCGCGCACATCGACGCCGGCCACCATAACAACAACAACTCAATCGGTTGCCGCACGCAGTGCAACCACGCCGGCGGCAACCACCAAATCGCCCACTGTGGCGGCGCGTGCTGCAACCACTCAAAAAGTTATTGGTATGGGCACCAAAGTGGTCGCCGCAAACAAGCCCGTCGTTTCAAACGAAGAATGCCAACAAAAATATTTCGGGTGTATGGATTCGTTGTGCATGCTGGATGCTGCAAACGGTGGCCGGTGCGTGTGCAGTAATAAAAACGCGACATTTGATTCCATTTTGGCCGAAATAGAAGAATTGGATTTGAAAACTTATCAAATGGCGACCGCTGGTGTCGATAGCCTGGAAAAGGGGTACGATATAAACGCGGTTTTTGCCAAGCCAGAATCAGGTGTTGATTTAACCGCGTGGGATAACAATACAACCGAAGAAGAGGCGCCGCGCGCCGCGTCGGCGTTGCCGTTGGATGATAAAACTGGGGATGCGTTGTTCAAATCTGCACATCAAATTTGCGCGTCGGCGATTCCTGAATGCAGTGCCAATATGCAATTTATACAATTGCTGTACAGCCAACAAATAAATAATGATTGTGCCGCGTATGAAAATTCATTAAAACAGCGGCGTAATGAATCCGCACAGAAATTAGAATCTGCACGTTTGGGGTTGTTGGATGCGTCTTATACCGCGTTGAATAATGCCAACAAATGGGATTTGGGGCAATGCGCGGTGGAATTCAAAAATTGTATGATTTCCACGGGTGGATGTGGTGCCGATTTTTCGGGATGCGCGCCAATTGCCGCGTTTGATGCAACAAACGCCCGTTCATCTGGGGCAGGGCGGCAATATAATATTGCGGGCGAACAATCCACCGTTACAATTTCTGCATCTACGTATGATACTTTGTTATCTAAAAAGCCGTTGTGTGATAATGTCACGCAAAATTGCCAATCTGTTGCAGACCAGGTTTGGGATACATTCCTGCGTGCAAATGCGCCCCAGATTAAATATGCCGAATTAATTGCCGAAGATAACGCGCGCCAGGATTGTATCGGCAATGTGTCGTCTTGTTTCCAACGTGCGTGTCGTGATAATATCGATCCGAAAGATCCGTCGGGGTCGTATGACGCGTGTCTGACGCGGCCCGGGACAATGTTGTCGCTTTGTACTGTGCCGTTGAATGCGTGCGGGATTTCCACTGAATCAGTCCAGGCCGCAGAAAAATCGGATATATGGCAATTTGTTTTGGCGCGTTTGGCGTCTATGCGTGTGAATTCTTGCACCACTGAATTCAAAGAATGTTTGCAATCGCCGGACAGATGTGGTCCTGATTATACCCAGTGCGTCGGATTGGATACAGACACCATAATGCGGATTTGCCCGTATGATACTTTGGTCGGATGCCAGCAAGTTTATGGCGCTCAAAATATTCGCGGTAATGCAGTATATGATGAATTGTACAATGTTGCCCAGGGTATATTTTTGAACATAGATAATGAAATGCTGGATTATTGCAACGCCGCATTGGAAGAGGCAACAATTGATGCATGCGGTGATTTGGATACGTGTCAGAAATTTGTGAATAATGACGCAATTGGTACGCGTTCTTTGGAATATAAGATTTGTGATTATGTGTTAGATGAGGAATCTGTTCATTATGGAAATTGTCGTACCAGTGTGAATCAGATTACAGACGAAGAATTGGGACGTGTTCCTGGTTCAACTGCTAATGCGTTGGGGCCTGTTACACCGTTAAGTGGTGTGATAGAGGGAACTATTTATTGGGAGGGCGTAACTATTGATGAGGATGGGAATATATGTAGTGTTGATGAGTATTTTCAGAATCTTGAAATGGATGATATAACCGAGTATGATCGACAGTTTATATCAAAAGAATTAAATGAATTGCGTCAGAATATTGATACGGTTGTTCGTATTATTGAATCTGACCCCACGGTGCAGTTTTGTATGACTGGGCGCGAAGTGGATGGCATAAAACCTTATTCGGGTACGTCCGTGGCACGATTCCCAGAATTGACCAAAGCAACGCGTCTGAAAATTGCAACACAGGCACTTAATAAAGCCAAATCGAATTATTACGATAAATACGATGAATTATTAGAGCAACAAGCTTTGGATTCTGCGACTATTGCCGAGCGTATGGCAGAAATTCGTGATGAAAACGGCAAAGATGCCAGACGAGAGGTTGCGCGGCAGGCATGTGTTGATATGGCAAATATGTCGGGAATTGCAAAATCAAAAACGCCGGCATCATTGTCTGGGATTATTACTGGCATCAGTTTGATTATAGCTACTGCTCTTTTGACTGTCATAACGTCCGGTGCAGGTGCAGGATTGCTTGCTATAGCTGTCTTTGTATATGGCGGATATTTTGTTGCCATACCGGCCGCTACTATGGTTTTGGTTGGGTCGGCTGTGTCAGATTGGACTGATCATTCTTCTGTTGATATGGCAAATCTGGATTTGTCTGGTGAATTCGAGGTTAGTAATTGGAATTATCGCGAAAAAATTACAACAACATTTGATTGGGAGAATTTGACTTGTACCAAGTGTGTCAGCGAGCAAAATTGTGAACAAACTTACAGCCCGTTCTTTGGCAACAAGTATTGTAAAAAGTGGGCTGATCCAGTCGAAACATGCAGCGATACCCAGTTTTAATAGTTACTCGTAACTCGTGACTCGTTACTCGTGATAAACCACCCTTCGCCGAGGCTTCGGGTGATAAATCATCCTTCGCCGAGGCTTCGGGTGATAAACCCCACCCCCCGTCGCGCAGGGCGCGACACCCCCCGCCTGGGGCGGTGGGCATTCGTACGACCGACGCGGTCTAAGTTCCCCTCCATTGGAGGGGTGCCCCAATACCCGGGCCCCGCGCGACGTGTCGCGTGGGTGGTTGGGGCGGGGTGGTAAGAGAGTGCGGGATTGGGTACTTAGTCCCCTTTGTCATCGCGAGCGAAGCGTGGCGATCCAGTAAATAAAAAAGCACTGCGGGCGAATGCCCGCAGACATATTAAGACTGGATTGCCACAGTCGTACGACAACGTTTTCAACGTTGATCGTACTCCTTCGCAATGACAAGGGTAGAGTTACTCGTAACTCGTTACTCGTGATAGACCACCCTTCGCCAAGGCTTCGGGTGATAAATCATCCTTCGCCAAGGCTTCGGGTGATAAACCACACCCCCCGTCGCGCAGGGCGCGACACCCCCCGCCCGGATTCCACCCAC
Organism: uncultured Alphaproteobacteria bacterium; assembly: GCA_944392595.1. Taxonomy (GTDB): domain Bacteria; phylum Pseudomonadota; class Alphaproteobacteria; order Rs-D84; family Rs-D84; genus Enterousia. The sequence goes on along the minus strand of CALXXD010000006.1, from coordinate 63,197 downwards.
GCAAACAGGGTTTGCGCGGGGCCCGGGGGCGGTGGGCATTAGATTATCCCGTGCTGACCACCTATGCAAACTATGTTTGCGCGGTGGGGCGGGGCATTGGTGCGGTGGTATAAAAAAATCCCCCAAGTGGGGGATTGGACACCTGTTAAATTTCTTTATTCGCATGCGCCGTGTGATTTGGCAACAGGATAATTTTCCATGCATACGCCACCAGATACTGCACATGCGCCCGGTATTTGCATTACTGTGCTGCCGTCAGTTGGTTTGTATGTAATCTGGGTTGAGGCGCATTGTTCCAAATCCGTCACAGTATTACATGCGCGACGCCACGATGCGCAATCGGTTGCGGTGCCAGTCGGTGTTACTATATCCGGCAAGTTCAGATTCCATTTTACATAAAAATCTTTTAACGATTCAATCGCATAAGATTTGTTGTATCCGACCTGGGCCAGGTTATCGCCAACATGGCAACTGATGTTGCTGCGTTCGACAAATGCGGTTATCGCAGTTGCCAATCCGCCTGCGCCTGCGCCAACGCCCGCGCCAATGCCGATGGCTTTACCCATATTGGATTCTTCGCCGTTTTTCAATAAATCAACCAAATCTGTGTTGCTGAACACGCGTTGCAGATCTTCGATTTCTTCTTGCGACATTCCGTCTGAATATTCAGTCGTACCCCTATCTATTATATTAATCTCGACCGCTTCGGACAATCCATGTTGGGCCCTGAATTTTTCTTCGCATGAGTTCAGGTCGCCTGTGCAATTTGGTCGTTGTGCGCTCAGATAATCTTGACATTCTTGGATCGTTGTAAATCCCCGGGCCGCGCATGATGTTGCATGTTCGTCAAAGCATGCCTGGATGTCCGAGCCGCATGTCAAAGTTATAATCATGCGGTATGATTGTTCTTCGCCCGATATGAATGTCATACGGCCCTGTGAAAACTTTTCGTACAGTTCCACAACCTGATTACATTGGCTTTGGCTCATAATTCCATCAACGTTTGATAATCTGGTATTTGGATTATCGATTAATGCGTTTATGTCACCAATAAGATTGTCGTTCTTTAACAAATCAGTCAGCATTTCACGATGCTTTTCAATCGAGCAATCAAACGCACGATCGCCGTGGCCCGCAATTGCGCCAACGCCCGCGCCAACAACCGCGCCACCGCCAATACCGACAACAGCCGCAGTGTTTGTCTGATTCATCAATGAAAACCCGAACAAATCGCGATTGCATGTGAATGTATCGCCCGCGCGACGCCATACCTCGGCCGGTTGATCGTTGCCAACCGCACCAAACAGCCAACTGTTTTTAATCTGTTGATCTTTGTTATATGCCGCGACGCGAACCCAGCATTCTGCCGTGCCGGCATCCCAACGTGCATAATGTCCGCGTGCGCCATCAACACCGGAATTGCCATAGTTTAATGTGGCACCCTGGGGGTTGCGTTTTATCAATAAACCGCCGTTTTGATTATTATATGCGCCTGTGCCGATGTTGTATTCAGCAGTAACGCCACCAGCATTTGATACAGCGTTAAATGAAGAACCGTATGTATTAACGTCCAATAATTTACATGTGTTTTCAGCCTGATGCGGTGTCAGACCCGTTTTTAACAATACAAAATTATAATATGCAGGTTGGACTTTGCGCGAATTAAAGTCAGTCCATACGTCGGCCGCGGTGCGATATACATTTGTGCAATCTTTGCGTACATCGGTTATACAGCGTTCAACCGTTGGCGCGCACAGATTCATTCCATTAACAATGGATGCGCGCAATTCGTCATTAAACATATCATTCAAACCGCCGGGCAGGGCGCCACTGTTTATACACAGCAACAAATCATCCATACAGTTATCAATTGTGTATGTGGAATTTTCAACACCGCCATCGGGGCATTCAGGTTCGGTCGGTTCGTCTGGATTATCAGGTTCATCGGGATTATCCGGGTTGTCGGGCTCATCCGGATTATCTGGATTGTCGGGGGTGTCTGGTACAATGGACGGCATATCCATTGATATATTACCAACCGAGAAATTCGGCATAGATGGCATGGTTGGCATACGCTGGGTTGCGCCCGCAGTTGTCGCGCCCGCGCGTCCAACCTGGGGGGCGATGGTGTTGCCATTACGTGCCGTAACCGCGTACGCGTCGCCAATTAACATACATACAGCAAAACCCGTCATGGGTGCCAAAAATATTTTCTGCCAAGATTTCATAAGGAATATCCCCCTTCTATCATTTTTGTAATTATACCATTATTTTGACCATAAACAAAGTACTTTTTAGATGTAAAAAACACAAATAATATTGACAAATAATAAAAATTGTCTATAATTTTAGTATGAATAAATTCTTAGAATTTTTGCAAAAAAAGCGTTATGTCATTATATGGACTGTGTGCTATGTCGTGGCGATGTGGGCCATATTGCAATTTATGTTTAATTTTAATATGTTTTCGGCCGCGCAATGGCATGTCTTGATGCATGCGCAATTGCGTGGATTTGCAGGCTTTGTTTTTGGGCTTTTGATTTTGGCCGCAGTGCCGTTATATGTTGCCACAACCGCGATTATTATAAGAACGGGGAAACCGCTGATACCCGTTAAAATTCCAAAGTTTATGACGCCTGTGCCAATTCAAGAAGACAACAAGAAAGAAGATGTGCCCCAGACCACGCCCCAAGTTGAAGAGACGGATAAAAAAATTGTACCAACTGAATTAAAGGCTGCGTTTGAACGGGCGCGCGTGCATGTTGGGGCTGCGCCAAAATCGGTTTTTGATATTGGTAATGTGATTACAAATCGTCCCCAGGCAAATGAAACACAATCTGTCCCAGAATTACAGCCCTCAGACGCATTGCCATTGCCGAATGATTTTGATGTGTCGGTTGATGAAGTGCCGTCTTTTACGCCTGTGTTTTCCGATATGGATTTCGAGGTTGAAGATACCGATGGCGGCGGTGTGCGCACGTCTGGCGTTGGTGGTGCGGTTGGCGATTTTCTGACCGGTAATGGGGTTGATTTTAATATGGACGGCGATGTGATATTGACTGCGCGGGATGCAATTGCCGTGCATGATGACCCTGATTTTTGGGTTGCAGATGATGATACCTGGTTCGCAAATGGTAATCAGAAACCGTCACCCATTGCGAATGTGTTGGATGTTGCGGCGGCGCACGGGGTGCGGTCTGTGCTGTATTTGGGTGCGACCAATATTATGGATTTGGATGCGCGTCGTGCGGCGTGGGAATCCATGGGCGTTACCGTTATCACAGATTTGAATGATTTGTTGGCTGGATAGTTACTCGTGACTCGTGCCACCCCCCGTCGCGCGGGGCGCGACACCCCCCGCCGGAGGCGGTGGGCATTGGTTACTCGTTACTAGTTACTCGTGACAGACCACCCCGCCGACTGCGTCGGCACCCCTCCGCAGAGGGGAACTTGTTCCGCGACGGTATGAGCCAAGTTCCCCTCCGTTGGAGGGGTGGCGCGCGTTAGCGTGACAGGGTGGTTAGAGAGTACCTAATTAGCCACTTAGTCTCTTGACTTGTCATTCCCGCGAAGGCGGGAATAGGGCTTGGGTTGTTTTAATTATTTTATTTGGGGAATATTTCAGCGTTGTATTTTTTTATTCACTCGTAATCCGCGGCACAAATTTAATAGACCCTATTCCCGCCTTATCCACCCCACAAATACATTCGTATTTGCGGGGACCCCGGGCGCGGGAATGACAAGAGTTGTGTGTGCTTGGGCTATTACCCCCCCCTTTGTCATCGCGAGGGAGTGAAACGACCGTGGCGATCCAGTAAATAAAAAAGCACTGCGGGCGGATGCCCGCAGACATATTATACCTGGATTGCCACAGGCGTACGCCAACGTTTTCAACGTTTTGCGCTCCTTCGCAATGACAAGGTGGCGCGTATTAGCCCCACCCCCCGTCGTGCAAAGCACGACACCCCCCGCCCGGTATCCACCCACGCGACACGTCGCGCGGGGCCCGGGGGCGGTGGGCATTGGTGCGTTCCCGTTGCAGGCAAAGTTCCCCTCTGTTGGAGGGGTGTCGCGAAGCGACGGGGTGGTAAGAGAGTGTCTAATTATCCACTTAGTCTCTTAACTTGTCATTCCCGCCTTATCCACCCCACAAATACATTCGTATTTGCGGGGACCCCGGGCGCGGGAATGACAAGAGTGGTGTGTGCTTAGGCTATTACCCCCCCCTTGTCATCGCGAGGGAGTGAAACGACCGTGGCGATCCAGTAAATAAAAAAGCACTGCGGGCGTTCGCCCGCAGACATATTAAGACTGGATTGCCACAGTCGTACGCCAACGTTTTCAACGTTTCGCGCTCCTTCGCAATGACAGCGGGGCTAGTTACTCGTTTCACCCTTCGCCAAGGCTTTGGGTGATAGGCCCATTGGGCGGGTAAAAATTTGAATCTGTAAAAAAACGGGGCGTGCCCCGTTTTTATCGTTTATTGGTGTTAAATTCACTTCGCACAAAACATCTTTTTAACGGAACGACAGGCCGCGTGTAGATACGCCAAGCGGATTTGTGCCTGTGCTTGAACCCATACTGGTGTTCAAATTTAATTTACAATTACCGTCGTCGCCCAGCGTTGTATTCGGGGGACATACGCAACCGCGACTGGTATCGTATTTTTTACCGCCAGAACACATACATGATCCATCACTGCCAACAGTGCCACCAGTCATTTCGCACTTGCTTTGTGCCTGTTCAGTGATTGCCTTGGGTTTAAAATCTTTTGATGAAGTATCTTCTTTGCATTGGCCGGATAAATCGTCCCAAATTTGACCTTCGCCACAATCTGGATTGCTGCAAATTTTACCAGTCCATGTGCCACCAGATTTTTCACAATTCAGTTGAGCCTGGGATTTTTTGTCCCCATCGTCTTGCTTTTTATCCCCGTCGTCGGACTGTTTTGTATCGCCGTCGTCTTGCTTTTTATCGCCGTCGTCGGATTTTTTATCCTTGTCGTCGCCAAAATTCTTTTCGTGTTCTTTTTCAGCCTTTTTCACGGCATTTTCAGCCTTGGTTCGGTCAATTGCACGGTCAATTGCGCCGGATGTTATCGCGCCGGCCGCAACACCAATACCCGCACCCATAAAGCCAGATGTGGCGGATGATTGCTCGCGCGTTGCACGGTACGCATTTTCCATAAATGTTGTAACGTCGATGCCAAACCAATTCGGTGTGCAATCAAATACGCCGCCGGCATAGGCCTTTTTCGATGCATATAATGTGGCATCGTCGCCCGCATAGAATTCGACTGTAAATACGCAACTGAATGTGCGTTCGTCGAACGTTGCGCCCAAACGTTGGCACTGGGCGGACATATCGTCGCGCAATTCGTACAGACGTTCTTCGTCGCGTTTAACCTGTTCTTCGGCATCAACACGCAGGTTGGCAAATACCTGCATCGCGCGGGATGCCAGGCCGCTGTCTTGTTCGCGGCAATTTTCTGCAATGGTTTTGCATTTTGCAATCGCCGCATCGCCCGCAGATTTACCCAAACATTTTGAAAATGTTGTGCCGCATTCTGTTATGATGCAATCATTGTAAGTGTTGCCACAATTCAAAATCGCATTGTATGCCGCCATTTCTGCATTAAAATCGCGATCGGCCTTGATTTCAGCGGCGAATTTTGTGTATGCGTCGCCTGTACAGTTGGCTTCCATATTATTTCGGCAACTGTCCATTTTGTCGCCCCAGGTTGTGTCCGAATCGCCGGCGCATTCGGTGAAATCGTTACCGCACTTTTCCTGCATACATTTGCGTAATTCCACATCACACAAACTTTGATTGCCGGTTGGATTTACGCGGGCCGCCGCGATTTCATCCTGGGCATCCAATTCAGCACGTTGGGCCGCAATCATATCGGCCAATCTGTCGGCTGATGCATCCGCGGCATCGTTTTCATATTCCATAAATTCATCAAACTGGGATGTTTTATCTTCTATTACAATCTCGGGTTCAGGCTCTGGCTCGGGCTCTGGTTCTGGGGCTTCGGTTGCGGCCTCGGTCGTGGCACTGGATACCGTTGTTGAAGACGTTAATGTCGATGTTGTTGTGGGCAAACGCGACGCGACTGTGCCGCGTGTTGATACACGCGCCGATGTTCCACGTGTTGCCGCAATTGCATCAGTACCAAATGCAAACAGCGTAATTACAGCCACGCACACAACACCACAATGTGCAAAAATTGTCTGATAAAGATGTTGTTTTGTCCCCATCATTGCAAATCCAGCAGTTCGCATGCCAAATCATAAAATTCGCACAGCAATTCTGCATTTACGCGTTCCGATTCGTAGCCCTGGCCGCACTTGTTTGGCATATTGCGTTCGCATACGGTTTCAACGCAACTGGTGCGACTTGTGCCGTCGGTGCAGGCCTGGCGCGCAGATGCCAATTTCTGTTCGCGCGCGTTTTGATACCCTTTGATAATATTTTCAATTAATGCGCCCGCGTTGGCGATTGCGGAATCGCGATCTTCAGTCATGGCGGTGCGTACGTCAGGCATAAATTCACTGCAATTATTTTCTTGGACGCCGCATGTTGATAAAAATTCGTTAAACGATGCGTCGTCCGCGCAATTTGACCAATCAGATCCGCACCGATTCGCAGCAATCATGCATGCACGAATCGATGTTGTACAACTGGATAAAGTGGCACTGGGCTTTGCACGGTCCGCCAATGTCGCCGCCAATTGTGCAGAAACACCGGCCGCACGACAGGATTGTTCGATCAACTTGTCATAATTATCGGTAACGTCATCAGGCGTGCATCCATCGATTTTTTCAATACATTTCGCGGTTGCCCATGCATAACGTTGGCCTGGGTCGGTCGGGGCATCTTCCAATTCATCTTCGCTTATCGTATAACGCGCAGATGCACCAACGGATAAACTTACCATTCCGCCACGCTGGGATGGCGGTTCGCCCGCACTGGACGTGCCGCAATACTGACAACGTGCAGACGGATTTGACGACACGTTTATTGCGCATACTGAATCCAAACAGCGGGTTAAATTCATAACAGAACACGACGCAGCCGCCGCAATCCCAGGGCAGGCCGACAATATTACCGTTAATAATAATGTGCGTGTTTTCATTTCTCTCTTGTGCATCAGTATATCAAAAAAAAGCAATTCGTGCAAAGTTAAAATAACAGATAAAAACTTTTTATTTTTATACTTGACAAAAGAATATTTTTGTCCTATTTTTGGTTGTGTATAAAACAAAGGATTTGAAATGAACTGGAAAAGAATTGTTGGTGCAAGCGCGGGCGTTATTGGTGCGGCTGTGGTCGTATTCTTGGCTGTGCGTGCATGTGATGATAAGGGTTTGCGTCAAGAAGTGTTCGCGACACAGGATGCTGTGCGCAGTGCGCGTGCGCAAATGGACAGTTTGATAAAGCAAAATCAGGCTTATCGTGATTCTATTGCTATGTGGCGTGATTCCACTGCAAAGGTCAATGATAAATTGGTGGAATGTGAAAATGGTAAAAAGCCCGCCAAGAAAACAAAAACTGGTCCGAAAGTTGTGACAAAAGTCGTGCGTGACACAGTGTTTGTTGAAAAGCCTGGAATGCCAATTATCCCAGAAGGTAATAATACAAAAATTACCGCGAATGATAACCAAAAAAATATTGTCGTTCAGAACGAAGAAGGTGGTAAAGGCAGCATGACTGAAATAAATGCTGAAAATAACCAGGGTAATATCGTTGTGAATAACGGTGACGGCAACGTTAATATCGAAAAAGATCCGCAGATGGAAATCAAAGTTGCTTACTTGGAATTCAAATTGGATTCTTTGGGTCGCGAAGTTGTTGAAGTGCGCGATGAAAAAGGTAACCAGATTGATACTGTGTTGAATGCCATGGTTGATGGAAAAATACGCAAAATCACAGAAAAACGCGTTATCAGATGGAAAACACGTTAATTTGGTTGCGTACAATTTGACTATATTTCGGTGTCATTAAATATGGCACCGATTTTTTTATAGACTTATATTTTCAAAGTGTGTTAAGATATTTTCTGTACAGAGAGAATATCAATGAAATACATCAGATTATTATTGTTGGCGTTGTTTTTAATCCCAGCGGGTTCCGCGGTTGCGGCGGTTTCTGTTCCCAATAATGAATTTATGATTGCGGCGCAGTTGTTGGCGGCGGCAAAAAATGCCGATATTCAGCAGGTTCAAAATCTGATAAACGCGGGCGCAAATATAAATTATATCGACAGCACGGGTTTGTCGCTGGTTTGTACGGCGTTGATGAATAATGATATTCGCGCGGCCCAGATTCTGCAAATGTATGGCGCAGATGCGTCACAATGCGACCGACAGATTAAACAATACGAATCGCGAACGCAGCCCCAGTCCAGTGGGGGACTGTTCAGCGGACTGTCATCCGCCCAGACGATTTCTTTGGCGGCGGCGGGGGCCGCCGTTGTTGTAGGTGGGCTGTTTTTATTAACTGATTGGCTGGATCCGGGAAATGAAAATAGTGGTGGATCATCGGGTAATGGCGATCGTGTTCCTGGCGGGGGCGGTGGCGATACCGGTGATATTGTCGAAGAAACGGCTGAAATACCCGTTGGGCCGGCGTATTTTGATTCGAATGGCGATATTGCGTACAGTGAAACGGCTTATCAAAACAATTTGACCAACGTGGGCAATGTATTGGAAAATGATTTTAATTTCCTGCGGCCGTCGGCACAACCAACTGATAATTATTTGACGGCGGGTATAACTGTGCCGTTGCAAAATTATTTGCTGATTATGCACGGGTATTCGGCGTTCGCAAACGGGTATATGGGGCAAACAACCATCCGCGGCAAAGATCATTCGCCATCCCAGTTGTTGAATACAACCGGTGGTGGGGCGCCTGTGTTGGTGTCGTTGATAACAGAAAATGGTATTAATCCTGCCGGTTCGGCGGGTCGCAGTGTGGATGGCATTGTTTGGGCTGATTCTTCGGCAGAAGATGTGAAAACGCATGTGTCGGACAAATATGCCAATTATGCAGCGCCGTCCGGAAATAATTATGGCGGCGAACAAAGCGGATTTGATTTTTCAGGCAGTGGCACCGCAATGAATCCTTTTGCCACGGCGAATGAATCTGCGTTGGCCAAAATTATCGGCGGGTGGGAGGCCGGCGGCCGTGCATACGCCGATTTGTACGGTTTTGTGCCAAATGGGCAGTTGGCTGTATATAAAACTGGTGGTGGTGGCGAATTTGTTAATGTGTCCGATGGTGCATCTGTTGGGGGGCTGACCGATTTGGCCCCAGGTGGCAAGGATGGTGATATAAATCCGGGTGATACAATAACCATAAATGGTGTGGAATATACAATTGATTTGGCGTCGTCGGATACCGCTTTGGATGTTGCCGATGACAGCGCGGGTGATGCCAGTGACAGTGTTACACGTCCAACAATCACAATTAATGGTACCAAATTCGAAGTTGGACCGGGCAGTACATTAATGGTTGGCGTATGCAAAAGCAGCACGGAAAATGGTTGTGATGGTGTTGGAAATATCGCCATATATCGGGGAACTGATGGATATTATTATGTAAATACAACTGGTGGAAATCGGCCTGATGCGGTTTATGCCGTCAAAGCAACTGATGATGGTTATGGGATATTTGTTCAAAAAGAATGGCAGGAATCCAGTATAAAAACTTTCGAGGCTTTGTATGCTACACGCGGGAGTGGTGCTGTTTTGGCGAATTTGACCGTCAATCCAAAATCGCGTGATGTATCTTATATTAACACAGGCGGAATTGAATCTTATTTTGCATTGAGTGGTGCGACAACTGAATCGGCCAAGAAAACCGCGTTTGCCACGCTGATAAACAGTTATTATGAAAAAGATGGCACAGATGTTTCAACTGGTAATACCCAGGGTGGATATGCGAATTCTTTGTTTAATGGGTATAATTCGAATTCGCCAATTTTGGTAATGTCTGCGGGCGAGTTTGAATATGGAACCGGTGATGGCAAAAGTTTGAATGTTTTGGATGCTACGTTTGAAAATTACGCGCCTGCGTTATATGGGTCTAATTTAGAGCATAATTTTATGACAATTGTTGCGGTCCAGCATTCGGTTGGCACGTCAAATGCCGACAGCATCGGTGATTATGGTGATGGCACGGGCAGTGAATATGGACCGTTGTATTTGTCGGCATGGACCGATACCAAGGGAACATCAGAAACAGATGATGATGTCACGTATATGTCGCGTAAATGCGGCGTTGCAGGTTTGGGAATAAATGGTGTCGATCCGTGGTGTTTTGCGGCCGCCGGTCCAACGGCCGAAATGGCGACGGCGTCTGCGGCGGGGGCTGTGGCCGCGGTCAAGGGGGCGTTTGCATATATGGACAGTGATGAAATATTTACGTTACTGGCACTGACGGCCGATGGTGCTTATTTGGGATATGATGATAATGGTAATAAATTTACGGCCGACACATTGGCGGAATATTTGAAAGATATGTATTCTTTGCCGCCTGATTATATGGAAGATCAATTGACCGGCCAAGATTACCTGGATGCCTTTGCCGAGGTTTATGGTTATGGAATGATAAATCTGGAACGCGCAATGACGCCGGGACACAAGATTTATTATTATGATGGTGACACGATTGTTTCTGATAATGGCAACGCTTATTGGCGGGCGGCATCGAATACTGTGTTCCGTGCGTCGTCTGCGTTTGGGCCGGGCAGTGCAACAATCAGCGCGCCGTTCTTTGACATGTTGGAAAGCGTTAATGGCGATATGTCTTTGCCGCGCGTTTGGAAAAATGAATTTGCGCTGGGGGTGACGGATGCACGCGGTTTGTACATGGGCGATATTTTGGGCGAATTCAAAACGCGCCGCGATACCCAACAACGTGTCCAGGTTGGTAATTTTGGATTTTCAATGGCTGTGTCTGAAAAACAGTATGCAGATAATCTTAATGGGTTGGACAATCTGCGTTTGGATTATACGTCCGGCGATTGGAATTTTGCGGCCGGTTATCAGCGGCACTTTACGGACGGTGCGTCGCGGTTTGACGGAATGTCTAATCCGATTTTGGGATTGGCGTCAAATGCGATTACCACGGACGCGTGGTATAATATGGGGCGTTGGTCGTTTGGTGCGCGTGCGTTTTCGGGTTCTGTTACAGATGAAACTATGTTGGATAATGACCCAACGATTTCGTCGCAATATATGCCTGCGCAGTTGGGGTTGATGCAGGGCGCGCAATCCAGTGTTGCGTGGCATGGCGATAAGTTTGGGTTTAACACCTCTGTCGGTGCGGCGTTCGAATCGGATACTTTGTTGGGGGCTTTGTCGGGCGGTTTATTGGACATGGGTAATGGTAATACAATATACGTTGATTCTGAATTCAGTTTCAGCCCCGCTGATGATGTGACGTTCAAATTGCGTTCCACTTTTGCCCGCACAACGACAAATGCAACGGGACAATTCATATTGGGAATGTCTGATGTGGATTCGACGGCGTTTGCGTTTGGTGTTGATGCCGGTAATTTCAGTTTCAGTGTGTCCAGCCCGTTGGCTGTGACGGATGGATATTTGCAATATCCGTATGCTGAATACGAAATTGTAAATAATGGTGATAACGAATATGAATTGAATATAGTTGATACGCATATTGAAAATCTGTCGTTGCGTCCCGATAATCGCGAGGTTCGATTCACTGGTGCATATCGCCATAACTTTGGTGAATTTACAGACGGTGCGATTGGATTTATTTATCGTGTGCATCCGAATAACACCGATGAATTTGGTAATGAATCCATATTTATGATGAAAATGACGCATCGTTTGGGTATATAAAAACGCCCCCGAAAAAGGGGCTTTTTTATGAATAAATATTTATCTTGATAAAATCATTTTTGTAGTTTAATATATATTGACAAAAAACAAAAAGGTGATAAAAAATGAAAATTTTACGTGAAATTCGCGATTATTTTTTGCCTGCGTACAGTGTGAAATATGCAGACCCAGAAAACGATATTAAAATGTTGGCAAAAATGGTGCGCCAGACGGAACGACTGATTAATGGTAACACAGGGAAACGGTATGTGTATTGTTTCTTGTCGGATGACAAAAATTTGCGCACAGCCCAATATTTATTCCGGCGTAATGGCGTGCCTGTTGTTTGTCACAAATCGCACTATAATTGGTCGGGGTATGAATGGGTGTTGCGTATATCCAATGATGTTTTGGATAAAGATGAAAATATAAATAACTTTATTAACAGTATCGAGGCACAGCGTCGCAGTGTATCTGTTCCTGATTACGAAGAACGTATTAAGATAATTAAACGTCAAAGAATGGGATATGAACGTTAAATAAATAACCCCGCATACGCGGGGATTTTTATTTGCATACCGTTACCATCGCGGTTCGCAGAACTGTATCGCCAAACATATATCCCGGTTGTAATTCAGATACAATCGTGTTTGGTTCTGGTTTGGGATCTTTGTCTGCGGGGGCATCAACAACCTGGATTGCGTTATGAAATTGAGGATTCATAATTTGCCCAACCGATTCGATTTTTGTTATCCCGATTTGTGAAAAAGCGTCATTCATTGCGGCCGCCATGGATTTTATGCCTGCGTCATCGGGGCTGTGTTGCAGTGCGGCGTCAATTGCATCCATAACTGGTAAAAACTTTTTTGCAACAGACATCGCCCGATTGCGTGCGGTTGATTCAACATCAATTGCCGCGCGCCGGCGTGTGTTTTCCAATTCCGCCGCCAAACGCAAAAATTTATCGGTTAATTCCGCAATTTGTGCGTTTAACTTTTCAATTTCTGAATCAGACGTGTCGCCCGTTGCTGCGTTGTCTTGGGTATTGGTGTCATCTGTGACGGATACAGTATCTATTTTTACTTCTTTTTTTTCTTGGTCGTCCATTTTTATCTGTCCTTGGATTTTAATATAATATTATTTTACGCTGGTTATTATAGGTATGAAATCATCAACTTTCAAGGATGCGCCACCAACCAAGACACCATCAACGTGCGGAATGGACATAATTTGGGCGGCGTTCGATGCGCGTACGCTGGCGCCGTACAGTATCGGGGTGCCCCCCAATCCCATGTCGGATAAAGTGTCTGCAATTAATTGATGTGCAGATGCAATTTCGTTATCTGTTGGTGTTATGCCTGCACCGATTGCCCAGCGTGGTTCGTATGCGATGATTATATTTTTGGCGTTCTGGGGTACAGATTCGCGTACGCCCGATTGGATAATTTCCATTGTTTTACCGGCATTTTTTTCATCCATGGTTTCGCCGACGCATACAATCGGTGTCAGTCCCGCGGCGATGGCGGCTGCGGCCTTTTGCCGGACTGTATCATTTGTGTCGCCGTTATATTGGCGGCGTTCGCTGTGGCCGACGATGGTGTATGTTGCGCCGGTTGCAGCAACCATATTGGCAGAAACCTGGCCTGTGTATGCGCCGTGGTCGTGTGCGCTGACGTCTTGGGCGCCGATGGCGACGCGCGTGGATGTGGCGACCAACATTGTATATGGAACGCACAGGACAACTGTATTTTCTGTGTCAATATTTTTCAGCGCGGTAATCATTTTATTTAACAGTTCGCGCGTGCCGTTCATTTTCCAGTTACCTGCGATAATTTTCATGGAATTTTCCCCTTTTTTTCGTTGATTTTCGTGATATTGTTTTGCTATGGTATCGCAAAAGGGGATTAAATGCTAGAATATTTACGTAATGCGGCGGATAAACCGCTGGCAAAGGTTTTAATTGGTATATTGGCTTTTTCGTTTGTGGGGTGGGGCGTTGCTGAATGGATTTTTGGTGGCGCGGCCAGCGATACTACTTTGGTGCGTGTCGGCAATGCCGAGATTACTATCCAACAATTCAGTATGGAAAAATCGCGTTTGTTGGCGGAAATGTCGCGCGAAGAACAACGTGAAACGTATGCCGACCCGATGTTGATAAGTGCGCTGGATACGCGCGCTATGTCGAATTTGACAACCCAGGCAATGGCCGACGAACGTGCAGCGGATTTGGGATTTGTTGTGTCTGATGCGCAAATTGCACGTGAAATTCGGGCGTTTCCTGAATTTCAAATCGGTGGGCAATTTTCAACGTACGCGTTCGATACCGTTTTAATGAACAGCGGTTATACCGAGGCTGCATTCGCAGATGTTCTGCGGAAACAGGTTTTGCGCGGATATACACTGGGGGCGATGTCTGTGCCGGTGGCGGTGCCCGAGTTCGCGGTTCGTGCTGTGTTTGATGCGCGGTATGCGGAACGTGAAATTGAATATGCAACCGTTGATTTCGATGATTTTGATGTGGGAACGCCAACCGAAGAACAATTGCGCGCGTTTTATGAACAAAATCCGCAAGTTGTGCCTGAACAGCGGACTGTGTCGTACGTTATTGTTAATGCCGATATGGATGCGCCAGATGAATATGACGCGGCGTACGAACGTGCAATCGCGGTCGAAGATGCAATTATCGGTGGTGAAACTATGGCGGATGCGGCGGCTGCGAATGGCGCAAAATATGTTTCTTTGGGAACATTCGATGCGGAACATCGGCCTGTGGATGAATTGCTGACCGATAATATGATGGCACGCATTTTTGATATGGACCAGGGATTGGAAAGCGAATTAATCGAAACCAAAAAAGGATTTGTGATTGTGCGTGTTGATAATGTAACAGAATCACACAAGGCCCAGTTTGATGCAAAAAGTAAAGATTTGGTGGCTGATTGGCGGCGTGCCGAGCAGCGCAAGCAAGCATACGTTCGCGCGAATGAATTGTTGGTCGATTTGAATAAAACCAATAAATTGGCGGGGGCAAAAGATGTGACTGTTACGCGCGCTGATGGGGCACCACTGGAAGTATTGGCGGCGACGTTCGCGGGTGAAATCGGTGCGAATTCAATTGTGAATGGTACTGATGCGTTTTATGTTTTGCACATAGATGCCGAAGTTATGCCCGATGCCGATGATAAAAAAATGGCCGATATTCGCAGCGAGTTGGAATCAATCGGCAATCGTAATATTACCGATGATTATAACGAATTTTTATCGCGTGAATACCCGGTCGAGATAAACGAGAAAGTATATAATCGTTTCTTTGCAAAATAGAAAACGGGGCGCATGCCCCGTTTTTTATGACAATTTGTGAATTACCAATCCACTGCGCAGTTTCGGTTCAAACCATGTCGTTTTTGGTGGCATGATGTTGCCTGTGTCTGCGATGTCAATGATTTGGCGCATTGTGACAGGGTACAGCGCAAATGCCACGGCCATTTCGCCTGAATCTACGCGTTTTTGCAATTCGCCCAATCCACGTATGCCACCAACGAAATCGATACGTTTGCTTGTGCGCAGGTCGCCCAAGTTCAATATTTTATCAAATACCAAATTGGACAATACCGTCACGTCCAAAACACCAATCGGATCGTTGTCGTTGTATGTGCCGGGTTTGGCGGTCAAAGAATACCATTTGCCGTCCAAGTACATGCCAAAGTTATGTAATTTATTCGGCTTGTAAATTTCAGTGCCCATTTCGGTGACTTCAAACGATTCGCGCAATTTGTCCAAAAATTCAGCAGGCGTCAATCCGTTCAAATCACGAACAACGCGGTTGTAATCGATAACGTGCAATTGGCTTTCTGGGAAAATCACAGCCAAGAAATAGTTATATTCTTCGTTACCGGTGTGATTCGGATTTTGTTCGCGCTTTTCCGCGCCAACGCGTGCGGCGGCCGCGGTTCTGTGATGGCCGTCTGCAACGTACAGGGCAGGTATGTCACGGAAAATTTCCGTTATGCGATTTATAATTACATCATCGTCGATTTTCCAAAAAGTGTGACCAAATCCGTCGGGTGCAACAAAGTCATATTCTGGTTCGTGCGATGCAACGTAATCAGATATGATTTTGTTCATTTCTGCAACGTCCGGGTATGCAAAGAATACAGGTTCCAAATTCGCGTTTTGAATACGAACGTGAATCATGCGGTCGTCTTCTTTGTCTTTGCGGGTTAATTCGTGTTTTTTGATTTTGCCGGTCATATAATCATCCACGTTTGCGGCGGCAACCAAACCGTACTGGGTGCGGCCGTCCATCGTTTGTGCATAGATGTAATACATTTCTTTGTCATCTTGGACCAACCAACCGCGTTCTTGCCACAGTTTGAAATTTTCAACCGCTTTGTCATAGACGGGTTGTGAATGTTCGTCCGCAATCGGATCAAAATCGATTTCTGGTTTGATAATATGCAGTAATGATTTTTCGCCGGCTTCGGATTTAGCCTCGGCCGAGTTCAGAACGTCATACGGGCGTGACGCAACATCCGCCGCCAATTCACGTGGTGGGCGAACACCTGCAAATGGTTTGATTTTCATGATGTGATTCTCCTTGTGTTATTTATAAGGCCTGTTAATTATATACCTATAAAAACAAAAGGCAAATAAAGTTCATCGATCGATTTGTGCCGGGATAATCGTTTCTGATTTCGTGGCGTCCAATGGGTGCGATTGGAATTTAATCGTTGCGAAATCTATGTTTGATAAATCCAATTCGCGAATCGTGCGATTGTACATAGTGTGATAATATATCACGCGGTTGCGCATATCGTTCGCAATTGTCCATTGTGTCGCAGACGGCATATTAACCGGCGCGTCGCCCGGCGCAAATTCAGTTCCCAATGGTACGTCAAAATTATTCAGAATATGAAACGCCTGCATTGCTGCATCAAATGTGGTTTCTTGTTTTATCGAGTAAGTCTGTAAAAATGCGGCGCGAACGAATCGTGATGGCGGGGTAAAATCACCCGGCAGTCCCAATAAACCCGAACCTGTACCGAATGCCCGCAGTGTTATCGGGCCGAATTTTACCGGTCCCGCCGCGCCCGGCGCCAAATTTACATAGTTGTTCAGATTTTTTAATTGCCATGGATATTCGGGCGAATTTGCCAATACGCCCAGTTGGCTGTCATACACGTTGGCGACGCCATCAACAAATTCAATGATGATTTGTTTGCCTGATGGTTCGGTTACGCGCCAATGAGCGGTGGATGCACGTGGATCTATGCTTGCCACGCGAATGTTTTTGATTGCAGATTTAACCTGATCCACGGTGGAAAAGCGCGACAGAATCCATGATACCAATTGAAAATCTGATATAGTGTTCGCATTGTCGTTCGCGTCGTATGGTGGGTATTCGCCGTATCCCGGGAAATAAAACAGACCCGCCGACAGACCGGCTTCGTTCATGCCATCAACAACCCAATCGGGGCGAACCACCGCCAATCCGACGTATCCATACATGCTGGAAAAAGTCATGCCGCCGGTTTTGCCACCCGGTAACATAGATTGCTGGACATAACCGCGTGGGACGATTGTGTAAAGATTTTCCATCTCGGATTCGCCCCATTCAATCGTGCGCGCGGCAACAACACCGCCATCATTTGCAGTCAGGGTGATACCCGTACAGGCATCCGCCCCGTGTGCGCCAATAATGCCGATAATTACGGCCAGCGCAGGTAAAATCTCTCTCGGTTTCATGATTGGATTGTGGCACAGTTTGAAACCTTTTTCCACAGGAAACTTGTCGGAAAATTGATTGAAAATTTAGTAAATATATCATATAGTGGTTGTTGTTTCAGGAGTTATTATGTTCAGATTCAAGCGTCGGGTACCACAAAAGAATACAATTGCCATTTTGAATTATGGTAATTTTGAGTGCGAAAATTACGGTGCAGTATTGACTGCGTATGCGTTAAGCAAGTTTCTGAGGTTACATGGTTTCAATGTAAAAAATATAGATTATATCCCCACCTTCTATAAAGAGCGCGTTGGTGTATTGACGGATTTTCGCGCCGAATATTTGCCGATGACACATCGGGTGAGTACTATGCGCGATTTGCGCAAGTTAAATGACGATTTTGAAACGTTTATAGTCGGCAGTGACCAGGTTTTTAATCAAGATTTTGTCCGCAGGGAAAATGGTATTTATTATTTGAAGTTTGTTGATCGTCATGCACGTAAAATTGCCGCTGCTGCATCTTTTGGAACAAATCGCTTTATGGGTAATAAACGCGAAAAAAGACGGGTTAGAAAGTTGTTGTATCGTTTCGATGCCATATCCGTACGCGAGGCCACAGGTGTGGATATTTTGCGCGATATGGGGCTGGATGGAACGTGTATATTGGATCCTGTGTTTTTGATTGATTGGGATGATGTCGTCAGCGATTATAAACCAAATGGCGTGTTTTATTATTCGATATGGCCACAAGTACAAAAATTGGCGGGTGATGGAAACACTTTTGCAAGTGGCATGAAATTGCAAGATTGGTTGGCTGGTATAAAAAATGCAGAATTGTTTGTTACAGATTCTTTCCATGGAATTTGTTTTGCTATAATATTTGGAACACCATTTGTGCCTTTGGCTGTATTAAATGATTTACGTATTGAACGGCTGTATAATATATTCGATGCGGTTGGAATACCACGTGATAAAATTATATCGCCCGATGCAGATATTGATTGGCAGCATTTGGAAAAATATGCGATTGTACCACATATAAACAAGCGTTTTTCTGAATTGCGCCGTTTCGCCCAAAATTGGATATTAAATGCGATAAAAGGATGATGTGTTATGTATTGCAATGATAAAACGATTTTATATCTTATTGCCATGTTAAAGGCATACGGTATCCGGCATATTGTTGCCAGTCCAGGAACCCAGAATGGTTTGTTTAATGCATCTGTTCAGGAA
Organism: uncultured Alphaproteobacteria bacterium; assembly: GCA_944392595.1. Classification (GTDB taxonomy): domain Bacteria; phylum Pseudomonadota; class Alphaproteobacteria; order Rs-D84; family Rs-D84; genus Enterousia. The sequence goes on along the minus strand of CALXXD010000006.1, from coordinate 44,387 downwards.
GATGAATTTTTTGATTGTTATTCTGTAATAGATGAACGCAGTGCGGCATATACTGCGGTTGGGATGGCGGCCCAGTTGGGTGGGAAAACACCGGTTGTTATAACTTGTACTGGTGCGACAGCCAGTCGTAATTATTTACCCGCATTGACCGAGGCTTTTTACCGGCATTTGCCTGTGATTGCTTTGACATTTACGCATCATCAGGGATTTGATGCCATGGAATGCCAGAGTATTGATCGCAGTATTTCGCAAAATGATGTCAAGGTTTTGGATGTTAATTTGCCATTGATAGATACTGATGATGATAAACGTGTCTTTATTCAGATGATGCATTCTGCATTGATGACGGCGGTTCGTGGATTGGGGCCTGTACATATAAATTGTATCCAAAATTATGATTTTTCATTTGATACCAAAAATTTGCCGAAAGATGTTTATAAAATAGATTGCTTTGATTCTTATTTTGATGCGGATGAATTGGCCGGCGAGTTGTCTGGTGCAAAAAGCGGTGTTTTTATTGGCAGTCATAAAAGATTTTCGCCACGTTTAGAGCAATTAATTGGCGATTTTGCTGAAAAGTTTGGGGTGCCGGTATATTGCGATCACAGTGCAAATTATCATGGGAAAAATAAAATTTTGTGTGCCCGCGCCCAATGGTTGGCACGTGCGTCACGTCCAGAAATATTAATAGATATTGGTGATGTTATGGGTGATTATTCCGCCCCAGAATTGTATTCAAAAGCAAAGATGTGGCGCGTGTCTGGAAATGGCAAATTTGTCAATCGGCATGGTCATACAAGAAAATTTTTCGATTGTCCAGAAGAACTGTTCTTTGAACGTATGAATAGTGTAACAGTTGAAAAAAAGTCGGAATTTTACAGCCAGGTTAAAAAGTGTGTTGATGAAGTTGTTATCCCTGAATTGCCGTTATCAAGTCCATTGATAGCACAATATTTGGCAAAGTATTTGCCCAGTGACAGCGTTATTCATGTAACGAGCAATTGTCGCCGTGGATTGAATTTTTTTGATTTGCCATCAGGCGTAGATTCGTGTGCAAATGTTGGTACCTGTGGCATAGATGGCAGTGTTTCTACTGTTTTGGGGATGTCGTTGGTGTGCGATAAGTTATGTTTTTGTTATTTGGGTGATTTGGCGTTTTTCTATGATATGAATATATTGGGTAATCGGCATGTCGGTAAAAACATCAGAATTTTATTGGTAAATAATAATTGCGGTGTAGAGTTCCGTATTAATCCGGTTGTTGATAATCCGTTGGGGGAAAAGGTTGATGTTTTGATTGATGCGGCCGGTCATAATGCTGGTGGCGCGCGTGGTTGGGCCAAATCATGCGGGTTTCATTATATGTCGGCGAAGACCAAGGATGAATTTTTGTCACAGATAAATGAATTTTGCAATGGTGAATTTGATAATCCTGTGTTGTTCGAGGTATTTACCACCATCGCCGATGAACAAAATGGCAAGAACACCATGTTGTCATTGCGTGACAAAAACAAAGAAAAATCATTACATCGTTTAATGCGACATTTGAAGGGAAATAAAAAATGATAAAAAAAGATGCTGTGTTTTTTATAACTGGATGCTCGTCCGGTTTTGGGCGCGAGTTTGCTACTGTTGCGTTGGAACGCGGATATCGTGTCATTGCAACTGCGCGTAATATCGCTGATTTGGATTATTTGCGTGATAATAAAAATGCGTTGGCCGTTGTATGTGATATTACAAAACCAGATACAATTGTTGCAGCGGTTAATCGTGGTGTGGAATGTTTTGGTCATATTGATGTTTTAATAAATAATGCCGGCGTTAATTATTTGACTGCTTTGGAAGATTCTTATGATGTATTGATGCGCAGAATGTTTGAAACCGACTTGTTTGGTACAATAAATGTTACAAAGACGTTGTTACCGCATATTCGTGCCAATGATGGCGTAATCGTAACTGTGGCCAGTATCGGTGGGGTGGATTCTAAATATCGGGGACTGTTTTATGGTATGGCCAAGGCAGCCCAGGATGCGATGACGCATGCGTTGATTGATGGTGGTGTTCGCGCAATGTCGGTGAATCCGGGACCCTTTGAAACAAGATGTCGTGAAAACAGTTTGGAAAATTCCACGCATGAAAAATATACAGGCGGGATGCGGCCTGCACCGCGCATCGTGGCTGATGCGTTGTTTGATACGTTGGAATCAGATAAACGTTGGCCAATGCGATTGGTAATCGGTGAAACTGCTTTTCCGCGATATAGACGCGTGTTGAAACAAATGGAATATGATCGTAAGTATTGTGGTAAGTTTGCGATTAATCATAGCGCATTACATCATTCGTTTTGGTGGCATCTTAGACATTTAAAGTTTTAAGTAGAAGGTAACAATATGAAAATATTTGAAAAGGTTCGGGATGGTAATCGTCGCAGAATATATTTTTGTGGTATGAAAATCGTTTCGTACAACAAACGCGTAAATGTTCGGAAAAAGTTGGTCGAGCTAGAGCGCGATATAGAATTATTCAAACGTGCGTTCCGGGTGGATTTTCGAACTTATGAATATGTGTTGGGGTCGGGCGGTCGATATTTACCAAATTATAATTTACCAAAAACTTATTGGGAGAAATGGCGCGTGATTGCACGTGATTATTATACGAATACAAAATCGGCAATTTATTATTTCTTTGAAAATAAAATTGCAGCCAAAGAATATTTTAATTATGTTCTGGGTGGGAATATACAGTAAAAACACTGGGGTTATACAAGGCGTATGGAGATATTGATTTTAATGTCTTGCCAAAAAGTTTCGTGTTAAAAAGTTCGTTTGGTTGGGGTGCAATGGATGTTGTTTTGATAAAAGACAAAAATGCGATTGACGAATGTACAAGAAAAAATATTAATAGTTTGTTTTTACGCAAGGCATATTCAGGGCATGAAACATGCACGGTGATTGCCGAAGAGATGTTAGATTTCAAAACGTATCATGATTTGGAAATTATTGATTATAAAATATATTGTTTTGATGGTGTGCCAAAGATTATACGTATTACATCAAAATCGATAAATTCGAATAAAATAAAATCATCTGATAAAAACTTTACGCACTATTCTTTGCCGGATTTTAAGAAAATTGATGTAAAGTGGTCTTGTGAGAATTCGGGGGTGTTCCTGGATAACCCAGATATGCCAAAGCCTAAAAATTTGAAGGCTATGTGTGAAATTGCTGCGAAATTGTCGGCGGGGGTTCCCTGTATGCGTGTTGATTTATATGAAACGGCCGATGATAAAATTTATGTCGGTGAATTGACTTTGGTGCCCGAGGCAACCGCCGCTGTATATGATCCTGTGGAATATGATACTGAAATTTGGGCGGATTATATTCATGTGCCAAACAATGCGCAAATCCAGGAAATGATAGATAAAAATAATGCGCTGGTGTGTAAATTGGCGGAAATGCACCCGTATTTGCATGATTATCCTGATGTCGAGGAAATTATAAATGTCGCCCAGGGAAAAATTACGTATTAATTCACAGGTATATAAATTAAACACCTTTTCCCCAGGAAATATGTCGGAATAAATCTGTTGATTTTTCAATGGGTTGTGGTATGGATATAAGTACATTGTAAAATGTTATACAAGGGGGAAATAATGAAAAAACTTTTCATGTTCTTTATGTGTGTTTGTTTGGCTGCATGTGGTGGCGGTTCCGGTGGATCGGGATCTTTTGTGCCGGGTGCGGGTGGCGATGCTGCAAATATAGATAAATATGCAACTGGTGTTGGTCAAGTTGATGAAAATGCCAAAATTTCTAATCAAAATGTTGTAAGAATGGAGTCCAGCGTATATGACGAGAATGGGCGCACCGCATATTTAAAATCTGTGTTTGGCGAAGATGAATATAATAAAATGATTAATGAAATGATGGGCAATGAATCAGCCCCAGATCAAGGTTCTTGGTCGGCGTCACGCAGTGCGACTGTGGCAAATTTTGCCGCCAAACGCGCAAATGACAATCAATCCAACGAATTGAAAAACGTTTGCAAAAATACGCAGGATTGTAATCAGGTTATTTTTGATAATATGCTGACGGTTTTGCAGAATATTGACAATTTGGAATCTTATGATTGGAAAGATATTCGTAATGCTTTGATTGCCGCGGGGTATAAAGGCGATTTATCTGGCATGACCGATGATATTAAACAATGGATAAAAAATAACCAGAACGAAATCAAAGATATAGCAACCAACCAAGGGTATTATAATTTGGAAAATGCCGCGTTCAGTGCGCTGACCACAACTGGGGTCAGTGATATATTAAGAATGTGGGTTGATGACAGTGGCGAAATCGAAGCCATCCAGTTTGTACGTGGCGATCATACATATAATCCCGAAGCCATGTATAAAAGGATTGAACGCGACGGCGACAGTAATGAATTCAAGTTTGCAGCAAACAATCAGATTACCGGCGGTTTTATTGTTAATTCTTATGCCAAAATTTGGGGTTAAGTTATGCCGATTTTGGTATGATTACCCCAAGTGATGGTTCAACATATAATGGCCAACCTTTGGATAATGTGGCGATTCCGTATGCAGGTGGATATATGGTGAAAAATATCGATAAAACCACTGTGACGGACAGCATCACGTTTAAGGGTACCGCTGCCGGTATGGTCGAGGCACCAAACAGTGTTGGCGGTCGTATGAATATCAGGGATGATAATGCAACATTGGTGTTGGCAAGTGGAAGCGAAACTTTGTCTGCAAAATTTGATAATTGGTATAATGTGACCGTTGTAAATAACTTTAATTATGGTAACAGAATTGGGTCTGTAACATTTGATGGTGGCGACAATATTTCGGATGACAAATTCAAATTGGCGCAGACGGAAAATGTTGGCACCCAGGGGGCATACTTTGAAAGCGGATATTTTGGTGACGACGGCAAACCGTCCGAGGCCGTTGCTTTGTTCCAATATCAGCAAAATGTTAATCCGTCTGAGCGTGATAACGGCAACGTAAATCTGTTTATGGGATTTGGTGGTAAAACGCAACAGCAACCCCAGCAGTAAAATTTACGTTTATCCCCATATTATCCCGCGCGCATGCGCGGGATTTTGTTTTTTTATTGATGTCCTGGATACGTCGCGTTGCATCGTCACAGACGCGAAGGGGAGCGGATTATAAATAAAAATCCCGCCGAATTGGCAGGTTGATAAATATAAAAGTGTCAGCCACACTTCGTTAAAACTTCGTGTGGCACTCCTTCGCGTAAGCTGTTCCGCTCCGGCTTGCCAGCGCATCGTCACAGACGCGAAGGGGAGCGGATTATAAATAAAAATCCCGCCGAATTGGCAGGTTGATAAATATAAAAGTGTCAGCCACACTTCGTTAAAACTTCGTGTGGCACTCCTTCGCGTAAGCTGTTCCGCTCCGGCTTGCCAGCGCATCGTCACAGATGCGAAGGGTGGTTGGGGCACACACGGGGGAATGGGGGTGCCCCCCATTTCCATTTTGGGAAATCTGTTGATTTTCCGAAATGGTTACAAAACATTGATAATGTTTTGCGGCACAAATACGTAAGTTTATTTGTGCAGTCCGTGCGAATACCAAATAAAAAAATACCCCAACGGGGTGTTTTTTTATTTGGTTGGGGCACACGGACTCGAACCGCGATATACAGAGTCAGAGTCTGCTGTTCTACCATTAAACTATGCCCCAGTCGTGCGGGGTATTATACATTATTATGCGACATTTGCAATCTATTTTTTTATTTGATTTGGTTGTTATATTACATGCAATTTTTTGTGAAAACGACCGTCATTTCCGTTTGGATTGGTGGTATATTTTTTTGGGAATTTTTTCAAAATAATTTTTGTTGCAACTTTTTCCCCATGTGGTACCGTGGGTATACAGAAGGGTTTTGTACAATAAAAAACTAGAAAAAAGGAGAAAGTATGTCAGCATACAAGCATTTGACAGATTTGCTGAAAATCTGTTCTGTGTTGCCGGCGTTGGCAATTATGCCTGCGGTTGCGGCTGAAACTTCAAATGATCCGAATGCAGTTGGGCAATGGTCGGGTAATGAATATATAGAAGAAGAGAATGTAGAACGTGGTGGCGGTGTGTTGAACTTGGCCACTGGCGATACAACATATCAGAATGATTATATCCAGGCCGGTTTGGTAAGTGGAAATTCCATATCTGTGACCAAGACAGTTGGTGGAGCAAAAGATGTTTATGCCCAAGGTTCTGTGTTATACAGCCATGGTTCGTTGGGTGGTATCAGCGGTACTTTCAAAAACAACAGCGTGAATACATCTGCGGCTGAACGCAGCAAAGCGTCCGCCAATGGTGGTGCTTTTGCTTTGTATGCGGGGACGAATATAAAATCTATTTCTGGGGATTTTATTGGTAACAGCGCAACGTCAAAGTATACCGGCAAAGACGGTAAATATGCAGGTGACAACCAAGTATCCGCAGGTGGTGGCGCAATACATATCGAGGGTCAGTATGGTAACAAAGCAGTAAGTATCGGCGAAATCGATGGCGATTTTACTTCCAATTCTGCCAATGGTGATGCGTATGCCAATGGTGGTGCAATTTACATCAAGGGCGGTGCTGATCGTGAAGGTAATGACGGGTTTGCCGTTACTGTCGGTATGATTGACGGTGATTTTTCCAGAAATTCGGTTACTGCAACTGCGGACGAGGGTGCGTTTGTTGCCGAAGCTTATAAGAAAAACTCGACCGGTGGCGCTGTTTCCATCAAAGAAGAAAATGGTGGTGCTGCGACTGTCACAATTGACGGCGATTTTGAATATAACACGGTAACAACAAATGCAACAAATGCGTTTGGTGGTGCGATTTATAATGAAGGCACATTAACACTGGAAGACAGTGATTTTACGTATAACAAGGCTGCATCAACCAGTGGTAACAGTCGCGGTGGTGCGATTTATAACGCCGCAACGAATGCCAAAGGCGATACCGTCGCGGGTTCTGTGACCATAAAAGGTGATGTTGATATTATTGGTAACTCGGCCGGTTGGGGCGGTGCGATTTGGAATGAAGGTAAATTGGTTTTCGACAATAATGGCCAACAGGTTACATTCGGTGGTAACAGCGCAACAGCCGGGAGTGCCGGTGGTGGCGCGATTTATAACAAGGGTGATATAAATACGCTGTCGCGTGTGCTGTTCCAGGGTAACAGTGGTGGTATTGGTGCCGCAGTATTGAATTCGACTGATGGTACGATAGGAAGCATTAAAAATTCTACGTTTGCATATAATACCGCACAAACGACCGGGGGCGCAGTACATAACAAAGGTACAATCGAAACTGTTGAAAATGTGTTGTTCCAAGGTAACAGATCGAATAATGGCGGTGCGTTTTGGAATGGCAGTGGTGGTGAAGTCCAGTTCGAAAATGTGGATTTTATCAGTAATGGTGCGGTCATAACCAATGCAGTAGAAGAAAAGAATAATTTGCAGGGTGGCGCAATTTCCAATTCTGGAACAATCAGTTATATAAATAACAGCACTTTTGTTGGTAATCAGGCTGGAAAACAGGGAGGCGCGATCGCCAACGCGCTGAGTGGTGGTAAAGGCACTGTTGTGCTGAAAGATGTTTTGATGGATTCCAATGTTGCGGGTGATGTCGGTGGTGCGATTTATAATCATGATGGCATTGTCACATTATCTGGTAACAATACGTTCGTGAATAATTTTGCGGGCGGTGTTGCCAATGATATTCATAACCTGGGGACGCTGAATATCACGGGTGGTGTAACAACCATGACCGGCGGTATCACGGGCGACACAGGTGCGCTGACTATTTCGAGTGGCGCGACTTTGGATATCGGCACTGCATCAATCCAGCAGAACAATATCAATGTTCAGGGTACTTTGGCGGCTGATTTATTAAATGCAAATTCGTTTGCAAAAATCAGTGTTGGCGAAGATGGTGAATTCAGTGCGGGCAATGGAAGCCTGGATTTCACATTCGGTGCGGCCGGTACGTACGATATTGGTGTTGATTTGACATCGGAGATGTTGAAGAATGCCGACAACAATGCGTTGTATAACGTGTCCGTCAGTGATGGAAACATTGTTGTCGCAACCAAAGATGTGGCGACCATTGCCAAGGATAATGGTTTGGCAAACGAATCGGCGGCCGTTCTGGTTGGATTGGCAAACAGTGGTAACAACGCTATGAACGCTATGGCAATCCGCGCGCAAGATGCGTTAAAAGAGCAGGGCGGTGCCCAGTATGTCCAGGCAGAAACCAAAAAATTACTGCCCCAGGATACGCCGGTTGCACAATCTGTTGCATCGTCTGCACAAAGCCAAGTGTTGTCTTTGGCGGCGGGACGTATGTCTGGCAATGCGCTGGTTGGACGCAGCGGTGGTGATGCGGCCAATATGGATTATGGCGTATGGGCCCAAGGCTTGATGAACCATTCGAAATATGCCGATAAGTTCAGTGGCGATACATACGGCGTTGCCGTTGGTGCGGATGCGTTGATTAATGGTAAATATACCGTTGGTATCGGTTATGCGTATAACGAAACTGATATCGATGCAACGAATGATACATCAATCGACAGCAGCAGTTTGTTCGTGTATGGCCAGTATAAGCCAACGCAATGGTATATTAACGCTGCGTTGAACTATACAATGGCGAATTACACGGAAAGCGGTGTTGCGTTCGGTGTCGCAAGTGATTATGAATACGATGTCGATTCGTTTGGTGGGCAAATCATGACTGGATACGATTTTGCATCTGGTTTAACGCCCGAGATTGGCGCACGTTACCTGCATATCGCGACCGATGATTATAACAACGGTTTCAATGTTGAAAACGAAGATACAAATTATCTGACCGGTGTTGCAGGATTGAAATATGCGTTCGAAATCGAATCGGATGCACGGTTGAAATTCCGTCCGGAAATCCGTGCGGCTGCGACATACGATTTCTTGTCGGATGAAGCGGTAACCACCGTTACAATCCCGGGTGCCAGTGCATACGTGCTGAATGGCGAACGGTTGTCTCGGTTCGGTGGGGAATTCGGTATTGGATTGTCCGCGCTGTATGAAGGATGGGAAATTTCTGTGAATTACGATTTGGATTTGCACGAAGATTATACATCCCAGACAGGTATGCTGAAATTCAGATATAATTTCTGATGATGGTATGCAAATAAAAATCCCCCAATCGGGGGATTTTTATTTATCATTTTTTTATATTTTTTATTTTTAATCTTTGAAATAAATGCCACGTTGCGATTCTGACGTAGATTCCATTTTGTCGAATAATTTATCCGCCGCGCTTTCATCGGCCGGCGCACCCGCAACGTTCATAGTATAATCCGCACCGTTTAATAAAATCAAACGACTTGGCATAACGTCATTGCCATTGCATTCGATGTAATATTGCGATTGGTCATAATATTTGCCGTAACAATTATTATTGACGGCGGCAACGTATCCGTATTCTGCCAACTGGGCGCATGTTGGTTGCGCGCCGTACGTGATTTCGCCGTTTTGCATATATTCGTCTGGGGTATCCAAAATACCATTACACCAAACGCGGGTGTATTCGCCATTTACCATTGCCATCGCGCCATTGTCTTTGGTTTTGCGCACACCAAAACAATCGCCGTTTAATACGTTGGTGTCAAAATCTGAATTGATTCCTGTGCCGCTTTTGATTTCATTGCGACCGATGGTGACCGGATAATCGCCGGCGGGGTTTAAAGCCCCGGGACAAATCAGTTTCATGCCCCAGCAATTTGCGTCGCTGTCCCACATTTCGCTTTCGTAACCGATGCCCATGGATGTATAGCAATCCGTTGGATCCAGTTTGCAAACGGTTGGTTGTTCCCACCAATGTGTCACAGCCATCGCCACAGACGGCGCAAACGCCAAACATAATACTGAAATTGTTAATGTTTTCTTCATTGTTTTCTCTTTCCCTTTGAACTCTATCAAATTTTTACACCCAAGGCAACATGTTATATTTATGTTAATCAGTCGGTTTAATACTGTCAATTACAACGAAGGTGTGGCTTTCTTCGGCCATTTCGGCACAGAATCCCCATTTGGTATTTGCACCGGTTTCGTCATAGAAATATTTGAATACTTTATGATTTGTTTTATCGTGTTTGTTATCGCCGTCTTCGTCAATCCATTGGGTATCAACCCATGTGCCGCCCAAGCGTTCGCATTCGGCCGATAATTGTTTGCCCATTTCGATTTTAATAGAATCCATAACGACATTGACGTCTTGTAATATATTTTGTGGCAAACTGGATATGCCATCGACAATTGCATCATATTCAGACGGGCGTACGCAAACCTGGGTTGCGTATCTTACCATTTGATGATACAGACTGCCGACGTAATCGTCGCCGCAATCCGTGTCGGTGCCATCGGTATTTTTGTTGTTACATACTGGCGCACTTGTGCCACCCGCGCAAACGCATTGGTCTGGGCACTTTCTGCAACGATTGCCGACACGTGGTACGCCATCGTATTTCCATGCGGCTAAATCTGACGATCGATATGCCATGTAAAAGCCTTCGTTGCAACTGGCATACCTGCGCAGGGTGGGGCATACGTATCCCGGGCCGGTGGTGATTTGGTCGGGGCCTGTGTCAGTCCAACTTGTCGAGTCATCTGGATTTTGACGGTTACAAAATGGTTTGTCCGCATATAACGCGTCGCCGGGCGCATAAACACGGCATTCGTATGGATAACTGTGCAAACTGTCAGTCGAGCGGACGTTACAGGTGTTTTTCGCAAATGCCTGTAATAATGTTTTGCATTCGGCCGCAATTTTTTGATCGGTCAAATCATGCATTGCCGTTAATAACAATTCCAGGCCATCGCCGTCTGGGTCGCCGTACAGATTACTGCATGCGTATAATTTTTCTTGGCATAATTCTTCGGATAATTCCAAACGCATCCCGGTTAATATTTCAGGTGGTAAATCTTCTATGTAATCTTGTAATGATTTATTTTTTTCGTTATAGCAAGAATTTACAACCTGCATACATTCGTTTTTAACGTCACGTACGCGTTGTTGTTGGCCTTGGTAAATTTCAACAATGGCCTGGCGGACGAATTCATCCCAGACTTCGTCTGCGATGTCGCGACATGTTTCCAGACTGTTTTGTGCGGATATGCGTTTTTTATTCAATTCGGCAACAATTAACCGATTGGTCGCGTTTGTTAAAACGTCGCCATCCAAAGATATTTGGTATTCCAATTGGTAAAAGTCTGGTGTGTATATCGGTTCGCCCGTATCGCGATTCAAATACCGACCCGTTATATCCAAACAATGAACATAGTTTTCACCACATGCCGCATCGTTGGTAATGTCTGCACGAACCAAGGCAATACACTCGTTAATGGATGATGAGTTGTGTGCGTTATAATTTTCCAATCGCGCATTGTTCATTTCGCGTTCGGTTTCGCGAATTGTGCTGTTGGCCTGGGTCAATTGAGAATTTAATGAATTTGACAATAACGAACAATCGTTTTCAATGTACATCCCATACGCAGATACAACCATATCTAACGTGGATTCAGAACATCTGTCGGATACCAAATCAACGCACTGGGAATGCACGGCGTTGTATAAAGCCTCGCCAGTAAGGTTGGATATGTTTTCGCCCGATGCCAGGCTGGATGTTGCCCAAATTTGGTTTATGTCGCCGGCAATATCCATCGAACCAAGTGTGCTTAATGATTGATTCTTTGTCGAAGATAATACATCGCGTATTCCGGCCAACTTTACGGCTGAATCAGATTTGTCGTTGGTTGTTTCCAATGTTGTTTCGCCCTCGCTTGCGGTAAGCATGGCGGTAACCTCGGCCGCGGTTTTGGGGATTACTTCGATATTCAAATTGTGAAAATCCTGTAACTGACCAGATGCCTGGGATAACGCGCGTTCGCGTTCCTGGATTTCCGTCAGTCTGGACGAGCATACGCACCGGCGGTATGAATCATTTGCTGTGGCACAAAATTGATCCATGCATGTAAAGTACGCGTTTCGACATTGGTTGTATTCCGTGCCAAATGTGTTTGTCACACTGGTCGGTGCGACGGTAACGCTGCGCGCGGTGTCGCGACCAGAACGTGCCACGGTGTTGGATGCTGCGCGTGATTGTGTGGTTGCCGTGCGTGCGATTGTATTGTTTGATGTGCCGCGTGATGTTGCAGATGTAGCCTTTGGTGTGGTGGCGCGTGCAACGGTTGTGGTTGCGGCCGCGCGTGATTTGGACGCCGTACGTGTTTTTTGCGCGTTTGTTGTTGCCGTGCGTGAAACAGTCGTGGCGTTTGTGCGCGCGGTTGTGTTTCTGGTGACATTTGGTTGGGCAATGGTTGCGGTGCGCCCCGTTGTGCGCGCGATAACAGTTTGAGTTTCATTATCGCTGGATGAAGACGTTGTTCGATTTATCGCGTTTGTTCCACGAACGACAGCACCAGCATCCGCGATGCTGATGCAACAAGCCGCGATAAAGAACAGAATCTTTCTCATTTCCTGTTATTTATATAATGATAACAAAAATATATTTTTATGAAAAGCGATATTTGCGCAATTATGATAAAAAAACCGCCATTCGGCGGTGATTATTTGTTTTCTGTGTTTTCAGCCGTTGGGCGTGTGCGTTCAACAAATGTAATGCGGCCTTTGTCCAAATCGTATGGCGTCATTTCGACACGAACATTTTCGCCAACATTGACCCAGATGCGCAATTTGCGCATTTTGCCGCATACAGTTGCCAAAATTTCGTGCCCGTTTTCCAAGCGCACGCGGAACATAGTATTCGGTAATTTATCGATTACTGTACCGCTGAAAACAATTACATCATCTTTTGCCATGTGTTTTTCCCATCTGTATTCACTGAATAAAATCCAGGCTTTATGATATTCTTTCACTGGAATAATTGCAAGTTGTTTTTAAGTGCTTGCACAAATGGGACTGATTTGATAAAATAACGTAAGATTAAATGAATAAGGTGGGGGGCATGAAAAAGGGGATATTAATCGCTTTGTTGTGTTTGGTGCCGGAAATTGCGGGTGCTGTGTCGCGCGGCGATGCGGCGGTCGTTCGTTCTGCGGGAACAAGTCGAATGGCCCAGGCGGCTGTGCGTATTCCGGATACGTCGATTGATTTGCCGGAAACAACGGTCCAGCCCACTTTGTCCGAAAAACCAGATGTCCCCAGTGGCGGTAACAGCAGCAGTGGTAACAATAATTCTGGAAACGATTCGTCAAATGACAAAGACGATACGCCATCAACCCCAGCCGAGAAACCATCCAGTAAAACTTGTCGTGATGCGTATCGGGCATGTATGGATGAATTTTGTTTGTTGGATGAATCCGAGGGCAGTCGTTGCGCATGCTCGTCCAATATTAATCAATCAAAATCTTTAATCCAAGAAATTCAGGATATCCAGGCCGAGGCCGACAAGTTATATACCGAGGGTGTCGAACGCGAACAATTGGGCGCCCAGGCGCGTTTAGTGTTTGGCGAGAGCGAGGCCGCGAAAAAAAGTTCCGCTGCGTCGGGAATTAATTTTGCGGACTGGATTAACAGCGGCACCGATGAAGATGCAAGTTTGGGTATGGACAGTGATATTGGCGATCCGTTGTATGCCATGGCGGCTGAATTCTGTGCCGACCGCTTAGAGGCCTGTGGTGACGATGCTGCGATGGAAGAAATGTTATATTCGCGTATGATCGTCCAAGATTGCAAATCGTTTGAAAGTTATTTGAAAGATCAAAAATCTTTGGCCGAAATGAACAAGCGTACCGCCGAATCCGCTGTGCGCCAGGCACGTTTGCAAATGTTGGATACAACCAACAAATATAATCGTGGCGAGTGTTTGTTGGCGTATCGTTCGTGCATCGCGGACAAGGGGGGTTGTGGCGTTAATTTTGAAAACTGTTTGGATGCAGATTTGTTAAATCGTCGTGCGAATGCGTGTGAAAATGTTTTGGATCAATGTATGGCTGTGCGTGAATACGTTCTGGAAGATTGGCAAGATGAATCCGAAATGATTTTGGAAGAAGCCGCAAAATATGCTGATCGTAACGCGCGTGGTACGTGTTTGGCGCGAATCCAATTATGCTTGGAAGACAGTTGTTCGACCGGGACAAATTCTGCTTGTTTGACAGATGTTAATGTTGCGGCCGGTATTTGTCCGGTTATCGAAGAATGCGAAGAAATGATTCCTGGTATCAAAGCCACCGTCACGGACAAGTTGGGATATTTGCGGACCCAGTTCTGTCAAAATGATATTGATTCTTGTTTGCACGAAAGATGCGGCGAAAACTTTACTGCGCCGGAATGTGTCGGGAAAAGTGCGCGCGAAATCGCGGAACTGTGCCCCCAAAATATGTTCCCGTCCTGCAAGAATGAAACCCAATTTGATATTATTGTCCAGGCTGCTTTGATGCAGATGGATTACCAGATGTTACAGGGCTGTTTGAATTATTTCAGCGAACAATTGGGTGCGGTTTGTGGAACGGATATGTCTTGTTTGCCGCTGGATACCCAAATCACATCATTGACCGAGGTTCCAGATAATCAGTCTGATTTGGCCGCATTGCGTGAATCTGTCAAGGCATCCGCCCAGGTGGCGGTTGATGAATTCTTTGAACAGTTCGAGGCGAATAAAACCGTCGCTGCGTGTCAAGACAGTCAAAAACCGTCTGATCGCCGCAGTCTGGGCGACAGTGTATTTACCAGTGCAAAAATGATTGCCCAGATTAATGCACAAAATCGGTCTTTGCGTGAATTGGAATCAAAGATTGCAGAATTGTCGCGCCAGCAGGATTTGGAAGAAGCCGAACAAAACTGCTATAACACATATCAGGTCGAAGATCCAAAAGAACTGGAAGGCCAGAATTACAGTTATATCCGCAGTGTGTCATGGGAACCGTCTTTGCGTAACTGTCACGTTTGTCGTATGCAGCAGGTTTGCGAAGAAGGCGGCCAAGACAAGATGACCGGCGCGTTACAGGGTGTTGCGGGTGGTTTGTCGGCTGGTGCGTCAATGGGTACGATGGTTAATGCCGGATGGGGTACGTTAATCGGCGGTGTTGTTGGCGCTGTTGGTGGCGGTTTGATGGGTGCCGCGGCCAGTAACGAAGAAACATTCTGTCAGCAAATTGAAACGTGCGAGGATATTAATATGTAATTTGGGCATGTCCCAAATTACATTGTTTGTACATACAGGAAATATGCAATGAAAGCGAAAATATTTTTAACATCTGTTTTGGGTTTGGCTGTTGCGGCGGTGGCGATTGATTCTTTTGCTTTGACCACCACTAAAAAACAATCTGCCATCCAGCAGGGAACAACTGTTCGTACCAAAGTAACCGCCACAGGTTTATATGACCAGGCGTGTTATGATGCTTATTTCGGATGTATGGATCAATTTTGTATTACTGATAATGCCAGTGGTGGCGCGTGTGGATGCAGCGACGATATTATCGGATATAATTCCGAGTTGGAAGAAATCCAGGCGATGATAAATGAGGCCAATCGTATCCGCACAGAAGAAGTTGAACGTGTCAAGGCTGGTGCCGATGCAGACATCGTATTTACAGGCGAACGTCGATATGACGAAGATGGCAATATTCTGGACGAAGGCGAATACAGCGAGGCTGAACAAAAAGAACGCGAACGCGCGGAACTGATGGCCATGTGGAACACCAGTTATGAAGACGAAGATGATGATATCTGGGGCGGTTCCATGGCTGATATTTCCACAATGCAGGGCGCGCAATTAAAAAATGCCGCCAATGAATTGTGTCTGAACCAGGTTCCCGACGAATGCGCCGAAGACATTGTGTTTTTACAGCAATTATATTCGCGTCAAATTACATCTGATTGTTTGGGATTCAAAAATTCTTTGGCAAAACAACGTGCGGATGCAGAACTGGAATTGGCCGATGCGGAATCTGCCGTGCGCACTGCGTTGCAGGAAAGTTTGGATAGCGCAAATAAATACGACCTGGGGCAATGTATGGTTGAATTCAGAAATTGTATGCGCACCGAAGATGCATGTGGCGAAGATTGGGAAAATTGCGTTGGCGTTGTGGCCGCTGAAAATGCCCAGGCCGCAAGCACCAGTACCGCTGGTACAGATTATGAATCCGTTGATACTTTTTATATCTCGGATGCAACTATGGAAATTTTGAATTCAAAACGTCCGATTTGCGAAAGTGTTTTGGCACAATGTGTTGCCGTCCGGGACGAGGTTTGGCCGCGTTTCTTGAAAGAGGCCGCCCCCACAATCCGCGTGGCGGAAAGTATGGCGGAATCCAAATTCCGCCAATCGTGCCTGACCGAGATTTCAGACTGTATCCAAACCGCGTGCCGTGATGATATTGCGGGCAAAGGTGTCGCGACTATGGATGCGTGTTTGGCGCGTCCCGATATGGCGCGCAGTTTCTGCAAGGTTGAAATCGATCCTTGCGAACGTATGGAACCCCAGATTTGGGATTATGTCCAAGATAAATTGGCGGCTATGCGCGTTGATGCATGTACCCAAGAAGTAAAAGATTGCTTTACCGCGGATACACGATGTGGCCCGAATTTCCAGAACTGTATCGGTATGGATTATGATTATATCCATGATATGTGTCCGATTGACACGCTGGTTGTCTGCAAACAGAATAACGAGGGTTTCAGCATGGATGATTTGGACGATATGTTGATGGGATTGTATCTGAATATCGATAATGCTTTGGTTGAACAGTGCCAAAATCTGGTTGATAAAAAAATGGCCGAAATTTGCGGCAGCACGACCGACTGTAATTATTTCGCGGCCGATGATACAATTGGCGCGGGGTCTATCCGGTCTCAAAAGGATGGTGATGTATATCGCGTGACTGGTATGATTTCGTTCGGCAGTATCAAAATGGGCGATATGGATGGCGAAACCGTCAGTGATGGTAATGGTGGCACAGTTAAATTGGGGCCGGGTGAAATCGGTGTCGGCGACTATATCGAAAAAATCAGAGAAGAAAGTTATAATTCTGGGCTGAATGCGGCCGAACGTGACGCGATCATAGAAACAATTGAAGAAGAATTGAATAATATCGCAGGTACAATCAATCGAACGATAGATTTAATCGAAAGTGATCCTGAAATTCAGTACTGTGTAAGTGGGCGTGATTTATCACAAATCACCGGCAATGACGACGACAGAACCGAGGCTCGTTTCCCGAACTTGCTGAACCAGGTCAAGATGCAGATTGCTGTATCCGCATTGCGCAAAGCCCAGGATAATTATAATGCGAAATTAAATACTGCAATAGCAGAAGCAACACGTGACGCTGACCTGGACGTCGCACAATACATGTGCCAAAAAATGGCCGAGAATGGCGGCACGAGCACGGTGGGCGTGGAAACCCGCACAACTTTGGCACCGCCGTACTCCATCAGTTACGAGGTTGGCGTCGGTTTGACTGCTGATGAATTGACCCAGGGCGGTTCAGGCGTTGTACGTTCCGGTGGCGTCAAGTTCAGCAATGGTGGATATTTGGGCGGTGCCAGTTTTGAAGGTGGCGGTTCGTCCAAAGAAGTTACGGCCATATTCAGTCGTGAAACCAGAATCTGCCACATCTGTACAACAATTACGACCGAGAATTGTAAAACAACGGGCAGCAGCAGTTGGTTCCACAATAGTCGGAATACATCTTGCAGCACGGAAACAACCGATCCAATATGCGAAGATATCCAGATGTAAAAAATCCCCCAAACGGGGGATTTTTTATCGTAATAAAATTCCTAGACATTTTTATAAATAAATGTGATATTATATGTACGTACAAGAACAAAAGGGGTAATGAATGAAAAAAATATCAATTGTGGCGGCTGCGGTCGCTTTGGTGTCTGGTGCTGCTATGGCTGATTTTCGTCCAAATGCGCCTCAGCCGAACGCCAATATGCGTGGCGGTTTTGTCGGTGGCGAAGAAATGATTTCCACCGTAAAGCAGGTCAAAGAAATGCGCGATGATGTGCCTGTGATTGTCCAGGGTAAAATCGTCCAGCGTATGGGTGGCGAAAAATATTTGTTCGAAGATGCAACAGATTCAATCACCATTGAAATCGATGATGACGATTGGCGCGGCCAGGTTGTAACACCGTCTGATACAGTAAAACTGTATGGCGAGGTTGATGCCGGTCTGTTCAAGACAGAAATCGATGTTGATTACGTTGAAAAGATGTAAAAAATCCCGCCAATGGCGGGATTTTTTTTAGTTATTCGGTACTTGTGCCACCACCGCTGTCATTGCGAAGGAGCGCGAAACGTTGAAAACGTTGGCGTACGACTGTGGCAATCCAGTGCAATATGTCTGCGGGCAAACGCCCGCAGTGCTTTTTTATTTACCTGGGCCCCGTGGTCAAGCCACGGGGTGACAAAGGGGAGTAAGTGGATAAGCACACACCACTCTTATCATTCCTGCGCCCTGGGTCCCCACAAACACATTCGTGTTTGTGGGGTAAAGTCACGATTATTTGTCATTAATGTGTCGCCACCCATAACAACCTCTACACCAGCATCAGGCAATGGCAATATTAACAACACCGGTAACCGTATAGTCTGCAAATGCGCTTAACGGCATAAACGCGATCAAGATCGCAAAAATGTATTGAAAATTTTTCATTCTCTCTGTTAATCCGTCTGTCAGAATTATCGCATATTTGCCAAAAAAATCCAAGGACTGCAAACGGCATAAAGCCCAAAAGAAAAAGAACCAGAATTCCGCCTTTTTTTATCTTTGAAAAATGCCGAAAAAAAAGGTTGGATTATTTTCGGCAAATGTGCCATAATGCAATGTACAAGGATTTCAGAGAGAATGAAGTTATTTCGCAGTATTTTTATTGCCGTCATTGTGATAGTTCCTGGTTTGGCGCGGGGTGCGGATTATACAGTTGTCGGCAGTATTGTTCGTTACACTGGTATGATTTCTGATTGGGATTTTGTAAATGCTGATTTAAACACGGGTGGTCGCAAGGCCTTTGACAATCATTTGACGGGAAAATTCTGTATGACCACCGCGGGTAACAACGTTACTGTTGACCAGGCAGGCATAGTAATTACCTGCAATACGATAAAACCAGAAAGTATGCGCCCCAACAGTTTATTGGAAGAATATTATTACGCCCTGTGTCGTGGCAAATGTGCTGATGGTGGGGGCACATACAGCAGCGGCAGTGGAACTGGTGACGGATGCGTTTGTAAAGGAATCGTCAAGCCCGAACCTATCCCAGAATATGATGCAGAAAAATTAGAGAGATTAAATGCCCAGGTCGCACGTCAAGCGGATAAAAGTATAAGCAAAGATGTGAAACAATTAGAACAGGAATCCGATAAGGAACTGAAAAAAGATGTAAATGCTGACTCGCGCCAGTTGGACAAGGATATTCAAACGGAATTTAACGATATTGACGAAAGTACAGAAAAACAGACGGACGAATTAAATCGCCAAAAGTTCGAGTCCGATATGGAACAGGCTGCAATCGATGATGCGTTAAATTCCGTCGATGAAATAAATTCAGAATCCGATAAGGAACTGCAAAAACAGCTAGAATGTGAATCTAAAAATCCACCAAAGGCGGCCAAGAAAAATTTCCTTGGTATTTGGGTCTGTGTTGATACCCAGGAAACTGTTGATGCACGCAAGGCTGCGCGGGCAACAAATAAAATCTTAAACGCATTCTGGAACGAAATGGAAGACTTGGAACGTGCATTTAATAAACGCGTGCGCCAGTTGCGACGTGATGCCAAACGCGATGGGGATGACAAATGATGAAAAGACCATTGGTTGCCACTTTGATGTTGCTGTATCCGTTGGTTGCGTTTGGTGCCGCCAAGACTGATGGTGTTGATACATCCAGTTTGGAAAACGCACAAACGTTCGATGATTTGAAAACCGCTTACCAGGATACGTCAAATGAAGTGATGAAAAAATATGATAAACAGATTGATCGAGAGGAAATTATTGCAGCCCAGGGTCAAGTCTTGGAGAATATAGAAGCGTTAGACGAAGCGCTTGCAGAAGATGCGTTAAAAGCAGAAAAAGAAGCAAAAAAGAACCAAGACTCAGAGCCCGAGCCGACATTGACCGAGGAACAATCGCAGGCAAAGATAGACGAGTTAGAGGCGAATGCCGAGGCATTACGAGAGCAAGAGCAATCTTTGGGTAATCGTTTAGCCAGTGGTGCCGCCATGGGTGCGATGGGGATTGGGGGTCAGATGATTGGTTCTGCGTTGGCGGAACAAAGCGCTGATTCAGATGCAGAAATGGATATGGCTGCATACCTTGCGACATTCAAATGCGATTATGGGGCTGGGATGAACATAACTGGTGGAACGATGAATGTGGAACTGCCCGGCGCAAATATATTATTGCCGATATATACAGAATACGTAACATTGGCTGCGGATTTAAAGACCAGGAAAGAAGCGTTGGGGATGACACCTGGGATAGAATCGAACGAGATACTGGATGCAGCGACATCTGGGTTGTATGACGATGTATCGACTGGTGTTACTGGTGGTTCGTTTGCATCGATTGCGCGTGCGCTGATGAATCCCGAGGGTGCGGATGCGGCGGCCTGGGCGGCCCAGAAATCCGAAACGTCCGAACAATTAAAGACCGGTGCGATAACGGCTGGGGTTGGTGCGGTTGTTGGTATAGCGGGCAATGCGATATTTAACACTGGCAAAAACAAAGTTGAAAACAAAAGTAAAGAAATCATTGCTAAATACGACGCAATGAAGACGTTAAAAGAAAGCGTGGATAAATTACCGGCCAGTGACGAAGATGCCAAGTGTCCGACTGGATCGACTGGGACCTATCCGAAGTGCAAGTGCAATGGAAACAATGTTTATAGCAGCGAGAATACGTGTGTCCCATGCGAAGGAGATTTGGTTCCTGATGAAAACGGGACCCAGTGCGTGTGTCCAAGAGGCAAAGTTCCAGATGAAACAAACAACACAAAATGCAATACCCCGACTACAACGATTGCGCGAGAGTGCAAATTAACCGGCGGTCATGTAAATATTACAGACTGTGTATGTGTTGATGGATTTACACCAAACACGTCTGGGACGGGATGCGAATGTGTATTGCCAAAGCAAGTTAATGCCGACGGATTGTGTATAAAGGTTCCTGCGACTATGGTTGTTGATGAAACGAACAGCGTTAATTTGGGCAGTGACAAGTTGTTTGCATTGAACAGTTATACATTACGAGAAGACGCCAAAGAAGAGTTGCTGAAATTTGTAGGCGCGGCAGAATTAATAACGAAGAATAACGAGATAACCGATTGGTGCATCAAGGTAGTTGGTCATACGGATAAATCAGGTAATGATGCGATAAATAACCCGTTATCAGAAAAACGAGCGAAATCGGTCAGTGATGCATTGGTAAAAGACGGGAAAGTACCAGCATCGAATGTTTATTCGTATGGTGTTGGATCTGCCGAGTGCGATACAACATCTGCGAATGGCCAAGATGCGGAATGCCGCAAGGTGGTAATAACATACCTGGCCCAATCGTGCGAAGCAGTAAAAGAATCCGAGAAATAGAGTTACGAGTTACTCGTACCACCCCCCGACGGTCTTACGACCGCCACCCCCCGCCAGAGGGGAACTGTTCCGCGACGGGAACGTACCAAGTTCCCCTCCATTGGAGAGGTGGCGGCTTGCCGACAGGGTGGTAAGAGAGTGCGTGATTATCCACTTAGTCCCCTTTGTCATCGCGAGGGAGTGAAACGACCGTGGCGATCCAGTAAATAAAGAAGCACTGCGGGCGAATGCCCGCAGACATATTATAACTGGATTGCCACAGTCGTACGCCAACGTTTTCAACGTTTCGCGCTCCTTCGCAATGACAAGGGGGAGTTACTAGTTACTCGTGACTCGTATTCCCGTTGTGGGATGTGATGTTATTTTGTGTGTTTTAACAAAACGCTTGATTTTATTAAAAATTTCGGCATAATTGGTGGGATTCCTGCCGATGACATGGGGTTGTCGGCTGTATAAACCAAAGGAAACTTTGAATGGCTTACTATGAAAGCGTCCTGGTTTTCCGCCAGGATCTGACCGAGCCGCAGGTCAAAGAAAAAGCGGAAAAATATACTGACATTGTTCGCGAATTGGGCGGGGATGTTAAATCCACCGAGTTTTGGGGATTGAAAAATCTGGCCTATATCATTCGTAAAAATCGCAAGGCGCACTATGTTATGTTGAACATTGAATTGCCGGGCGACAAGTTGGCGGAATTTGAACGTCGTGCGCGTATCGATGAAGACGTTATTCGTTTCTTGAACGTTCGTGTCGATAAGTTATCCGATGCACCGTCAATCATGATGAAAAAGAATACCGAGGAGGCTGAATAATGGCAGTTCGTGCAGCAATTTATCGTAAAAAATCTAATCCGTTAAAGGACAAGGTTATCGATTACAAAGACATCAAAACACTGTCGCGCTTTATCACAGAACGCGGAAAAATCGTTCCTGCGCGCATCAGTGGCGTATCCCAAAAAGACCAGCGTCAATTATCCACAGCGATCAAGCGCGCACGGCATTTGGGGTTGTTGCCATTCGTTCGCAACAATCTGGGATAAAAATCAATCATAGCGCACCATCTGCGCGCGGTTGGGCTTGCTCATGTATGTCAAATACACTACGCAATCCCAACCGGACACATCTGGTACGTTACGATTGATTTTGTGGGGAGTGGGGTGAACGCTGCCAATCCCCGCACATAACTGAATCAGGTACAGAAAAATATTTGGGTTTTACCCTAACTTGAAACAAAGGACAGATAAAATGAAAGTTATTTTGACAGAAAAAATTACTAAATTGGGCAATATCGGCGATACGGTCGAGGTTAAAACTGGTTTCGCACGCAATTATTTGTTGCCATTGGGCAAGGCTATGCGTTGGTCGCGTGAAAATGTGGCTTTGTTTGAAGCGAAAAAGGCTGAATTACAGGCGCGTCAGGATGCTGCGCGTAAATCCGCTGAGTCCAATGTTGATGCAGTTAAAAATGCAAAATTGTATATGATCCGTCAGGCTGGCGATACAGGCCAATTGTACGGTTCTGTTTCTACGCGTGATATCGCACGCACATTGCGCGAGGTCGCAAATGTTGCCGTTGAATCAGCCCAGGTTATGTTGGGTGCGCCAATTAAATCAGTTGGTGTGTTCGATACACAAATCGCTTTGCATCCGGATGTTATTGTCCCAGTTAAAGTGTATGTTGCACAAACCCAAGATGAAATCGAGGCTTTGGTTGCAGGTAAAGTTCTGACATTCGGTAATAAAAAGACCGAAGAAGAGGGGGCCGAGAATACAGCGGAACCCGCGGCGGAACAACCGGCTGAACAACAGGGTGCAGCAGAAGCGCCGGCCGAAGAAAAAGCGGCAGATGCAGAATAAAAAATCGCCCATCTGGGCGATTTTTTATTGCGTATAATTTTTGATGTATTATGTAACTGCTTGACTTGAATTGTAAAAATTTACTAACATTCTTGTAAAGGTATTAAAAGAAGAGAGATTTATGACACGGCAATTCCACAGCGCGCTTAATCGTATGGCTTTATTCACGGCGTTTTTGCTGGCTGGGTTGATTTTGTTTTATGGGCCATTTTTGCGCGTGGCGGCGGCCAATGTATTTTTGAACGGTATTATAATTGGTACAACTATTTTCGGTATTGGGCTGTGTTTCGTCGAAATGTTCAAGTTATTGCCTGAATATAAATGGGCGCGTGCGTATTTTTCAGGACGCAAAAATGCGGCTTTGCCACCGCGTCTGTTGCGGCCTGTGGCGTTGATATTGCGTGCGCGGCCGGTGCGTATATCTGCGACGACGTTAAACGGTATGTTGGAAATGATTTTGAATCGATTCGAAGATTCGCGGGAATCTGTGCGATATATCACCAATACATTGATATTTTTGGGGCTGCTGGGGACGTTTTGGGGTTTGATTTTGACCGTTGGCGGATTTTCAGATTTAATCGGCGCGCTGGATTTTTCAGACGAGGCGGTTTTGCAAAATATGCAGGCTGGTCTGACGCGGCCTTTGTCGGGTATGGCGACGGCATTTACCAGTTCGCTGATGGGATTGGCGGGCAGTTTGACCATCGGATTTTTGGGGTTACAGGTTCAGTTGGCGCAAAATGCCATTTTCCGCGAGGTTGAAGATTATCTGTCTGCACACACAAGTGTTGTGACGGCCGATACCGTTGCGACAATTTTGCCACAGATAAACGATAATATCAGGGAAATAAAAGACACATTTACAGAATAATGCCCGTAAAAAAGAGAGAGAAAAATGATGAATATCAGATTTCGTGAAAGAGCAAATACATGGCCGGCGTTCGTCGATTTGTTTTCGAACCTGGTGATAATATTGATATTCTTGCTGATTGTGTTCGTGTTTTTATGGACCACGACCAATGTGTTTAATCGGGATTCAGGCGCAAAGACTGTGGCTGATTTGAAAAAAATTAATGCCGAGCAGTCCGAACGTATTGTTCAAATGACCGCTGACGAGGAAGAGGCCAAACGTTTGCTGGTTCTGGCGCGCGCCGAGTTGGAAAATCTGGCCGAGAATAATAATGAATTGGCGGCCGAGTTACAGCAGGTTGATGTCAGCATGGATGAATTGATTGCAGATTATGAGGCCCAGGTTGCTGCTTTACAGGCCCAGGGTACTGATTTGCAGAAACAAATTGCAAATCTGACGTCGCAGTTGAATCAGGCGACTTTGGATAAGCAACGTACCGCTGAATTAGAGCAAGAACGTCGCGTGTTACAGGATGAAATGAATGCCCAGCGTGCCGAATTAGCCGGCCAGTTAAGTAAATTGCAGGCGGCTTTGGACGCGGCCGAAGAAGAATCGCATCAAAAAGATATCCAGTATGTCGAGATGTCAAATCGTTTGAACAAGGCTTTGGCCGACAAGGTTGCTGAATTGAATGATGTCGCACAGTATCAATCTGTGTTTTACAAGGCAATCAAGGATGCGTTGGGGGATGATAAGTTTATCGAAACCCAGGGTGACCGGTTTATAATTTCCAGTGATATTTTGTTCGGCAGTGGTTCTTATACCCTGTCGCCCGAGGGAAAAAATCAATTGCGCCTGATTGCGAATGTTATACGTGATTTGGAAAATAAAATCCCGACGGATATAGATTGGATTATTCGTGTTGATGGGCATACAGATCGGCAGCAAGTTATGCGTGGCACGCGGGGATATTCCAATAATATGGAATTGTCGTTGCTGCGTGCGAATGCGGTTGCAAATGAACTGGCGGCGGCGGGTGTTTCGCGTCGGCGTTTGGTCCCCAGTGGATTTGGTGATTTGCATCCTGTGTCCTTGGGCAATGACCAGCAGAGTTTGCAGAAAAATCGTCGTATAGAGTTACAATTGACAAATCGATAGAAAACGGGGCGAAAGCCCCGTTTAGTTACTGGTTACTCGTAACTCGTTACTCGTGACAGACCACCCTTCGCCAAGGCTTCGGGTGGCGAGCCCCACCCCCCGTCGCGCGGGGCGCGACACCCCCCGCCCAGGTTCCACCCACGCAAACAGGGTTTGCGTGGGGCCCGGGGGCGGTGGGCATTCATACGACCGATGCGATGAATTATTGTTATTATCTCCACTCTTGGGCGGTGGGCATTGGTTGTTAGTTACTCGTGACTCGTAACTCGTTACTCGTGACAGACCACCTTTCGCCAAGGCTTCGGGTGGTAAGTCCCCACCCCCCGTCGCGCGGGGCGCGACACCCCCCGCCCAGGTTCCACCCACGCAAACAGGGTTTGCGCGGGGCCCGGGGGCGGTGGGCATTAGTGTGTTCCCGTCGCGGGCTAAGTTCCCCTCCGTTGGAGGGGTGTCCCAATACCCGGGCCCCGCGCGACGTGTCGCGTGGGTGGTTGGGACGGGGTGGTAAGAGAGTGCGAAATTAGCCACTTAGTCTATTGTCATTCCCGCGAAGGCGGGAATAGGGCTTGGGTTGTTATTAGTTATTTAATTTGGGGAATAATTCAGCGTTGTGTTCTTTTTATTTATCTGTAATCCGCGATACAAATTTAATAGACCCTATTCCCGCCTTATCCACCCCACAAATACATTCGTATTTGCGGGGACCCCGGGCGCGGGAATGACAAAGGAAATGCGGGCGAATGCCCGCAGACATCAATGACCTGGATCCCGTGGTCAAACAGCACCCCACAAACACAAATGTGCTTGTGGGGACCCCGCGCCACGGGATGACAAGAGTGTTACTAGTTACTCGTGACAGACCACCCTTCGCCAAGGCTTCGGGTGGCGAGCCCCACCCCCCGTCGCGCGGGGCGCGACACCACCCCGCCGCAACCACCCACGAAAATTGCATTTTCGTGGGGCCCGGTATCGCGGCACCCCTCCGCGGAGGGGAACTTAGACCGCAACTGGAACGTACCAAGTTCCCCACCGCTAGATACGGAACTTTGTTCCGTAACGGGAATTTTTATTAAACTTTTGTTTTTCATTGATATATAATCGGTGGGAAATGAAATTGGATTCTGTTGGTGTTTTGATAAATTTACGACCTATTGGCGAACGCGATTCGGTGGCGCGTGTATTTACGGCTGATTTTGGCGTTATGTGTGGCGTTATGCGCGGTGCCCAGGTCGCACGAAAAAACAAACCTTTGGTGGGGCAATTCGGCGCAGTATCGTGGAATGCGCGTTTGGATTCTCAGTTGGGCGCGTTTCATTGGGAATCTGATAAAAATATGGCTGCTTTGTTGATGGCAAGGCACGAAACGTTGGGATATATGAATTCTGCATTTGGATTGATTTGCGCATTGCTGCCCGAGCGCGAGCAATATCAAGTATTATATAATGAAACAATTTCATTGTTGGAAAATTTGGCGGCATCTGATGCGCATGATGCGTATCTGGGGTGGGAGGTTGCGTTCCTGCGCGAATTGGGGTATGCGTTGGATTTGACATTTTGTTCAGGGTGCGGGACGCGTGATAATTTGATGTATTTGTCGCCACGGACCGGGCGGGCGGTGTGTGAAAATTGTGCTGCGCCGTATATCAATAAATTATACAAGTTGCCATTGAGTTTAAATGTCACAGGCGCATTTTTGGAACGTGCCTGCGCGGCCCAAGGTATCGAGTTGCCATACGCGCGAAAAATTTTAAGTTCGTGGTAAATATTCCCTTGCACAACTGTATTTTTTTCAGTATTGTACAATCGTTCAACAGACTAAAAGGAGAAAAATTATGACTTGGACAATCTTGATTCTGGTCATTGGTATTCTGTTGTTCCTGTTCGGTGGCATGTTGCTGCCAAAGGGTGACGAAAGAAAACCATCCGCCAGCAAAATCGTTGCAAAAAAATGTATTTCATTGATTGCAATTATCCTGATTTCAGGCAGTATGTGCCGTCTGTATATGCCGTACTATCTGACTGCTGTTAATCCGGCAATTGTTCAGGAAATGGTCAATGGCATGCAGGAACAGCAACAGGCTGAAAAGAACAAACAGATTCGTAAATATGTTCGTTCCGAAGGCAAAAAAATGATGCGTGATGCACCGGTTTTGGGTAATCGCGAAAACGCCAAAAAGACTATTTATGTATGGACAGACTTCTCTTGCCCATATTGCCGTCGTGTTCATGGCGAATTGGATCGCGTGTTGGCTGACCGTGACGATGTTCGCGTGGTTGTTAAAAACTTCTCGATCCATGGACCATTGTCTGATGCACCGGCCAAGGCTGTGATTGCTGCGAATTTGCAAGATCCGGCAAAGGCTGCGGAATTGACAGACATGTTGATGACACGTGAATTCTATACCCAGGATGACTTGAAAGATCAGTCCAAGATTGGTGAAAAAGTAGAAGCCAATGTTATGAAAATGGCAAAAGAAGTTGGCCTGGATACAGAAAAACTGAAAGAAGATATGAAGGGTGATGTCGTTGCCCGCGAATTAAGAAACGTTCGTGATTTGGCACAGCGTTTTGAAATCAGCGGTACGCCGTTCTTGATTATCGGCGAACGCGCATTCCCAGGCGCTATCCCAGCGGATCAGATTGAATCTGCTTTGGATGAAGAATAAAAAAATCGCCCGTTTGGGCGATTTTTTTAAAATTGTTTTTTATTACGCAACTTTTTTCATATCGCGTTTCAGACCACGGATATATTTTCTTAATTCATCAATTGGAACCAATGAACCGTCGCGCTTTTCGGCCGACCAATAATCCCAACCATTAAAACTGGCGGTATGTTGCAGTTTTGCCGCCATAACATGTATCGACGCCTTGCCATGCAGTGTGTGTGTTAATTGGCCGTCGCGCGTAATCATAACACGTTCGCCGCGCGGACTTACCAATGTTTGGCCAACGTATAACAGACCCGCTTCGATTAATTCACGGAAAGCAACGCGAATTTCAGCACGTTTGGGTGTTGTAACCTCTATATCCGATAAATCAATCGGGGTTACCGCATTCACGCGTTCGCGTGCGGCCGCGACATAGGATTCTTCGCGTTCGATACCGATAAAATTACGACCCAATTCGCGTGCGGCGGCGGCGGTTGTGCCACTGCCCAAAAATGGATCCAAAATAATATCGCCGGCATTTGTTGATGCCAAAATAACACGACGCAATAAATCCAGTGGTTTTTGTGTATTGTGCAGGCTTTTGCCATCGGCGCCCTTGATGCGTTCTTCGCCCAGGCAGATGTTTATATCCCAATCCGAACGCATTTGTTTGCCGCCGTTTAATTTTTTCATTGTTTCGTAATTAAACGTATATTTGCCCGTCTTGCGTGGCGTCGCCCAAATCAGTGTTTCGTGCGCGTTTGTAAATCGAGTGCCACGGAAATTCGGCATGGGGTTTGTTTTTACCCATACAATGTCGTTTAATATCCAAAATCCCAAATCCTGTAAAATTGCGCCAACGCGGAAAATGTTATGATAACTGCCGATTACCCACATTGCGCCGTCTGGTTTTAATACGCGTTTGCACTCGGCCAACCAGGCGCGCGTGAAATCATCGTATGCGGCCGGACTTTCAAACGCATCCCACGCGTCACGAACAGCGCGCGCCGCGGTTTGATCTTCGGGGCGGTACAATGTTTTTGTGCCCAATTGCAGATTGTACGGTGCGTCTGCAAATACAGCATCCACAGATGCGTCCGGAATACCGCGCATAACTTCTATACAATCGCCGGTCAAAATCTGGTTCAGATATTTTTCCATCTCTCTCTGGTTTCAAAACCTATTTTATCATATTTCGGGGCTGTAAAAAAGCCGGGCGGGGTGGGACGGGGTAAAATAAAGTTCTTGATTTTTATAAAAAACGTATTTTTTGCCGGTCGTGGCTGATATTAAATTCTGCTTTACAGGTGGGGATTTGATTGCTACCGTATATGGGTATGAGATGTCCGTATTGTAATTCAACCGACAGCCGGGTGACTGATTCACGCCCAGATACCGAAGACGCAATTATTCGGCGTCGTCGTGTGTGCAATCAATGTGGCGCGAAATTCACAACCGTCGAACGCGTGCAGATGCGCGATTTAATGGTGCGCAAAAACAGCGGTAAATTGGAACCTTTTGACCGCGAAAAATTGCGTCGCAGTATTAAATTGGCGTGCCGTAATCGCGATGTCGGGGACGAGCAAATTGAAAAACTGGTAACGTCGATACATCGGCGTTTGGAAACAGAAACCGCCGACGATACGGTGACAAGTGCCGCCGTCGGTCAAATGGTGTCAGATTCTTTGTTGAATCTGGATCCGATTGCGTTTGTGCGTTTTGTATCTGTGTATCGTAAGTTTTCGCGCATTTCGGATTTTAAAAAAATCATAGAACAAATACCCGAGGCGGACGAGGGCGCTGCGGTTTGCCAGTTGCCGAAAACAACTTTGTTCTGACGCAGATAAAAATCATGAAAAAAATATTCACTTTTTTAATAGCAATATTCTTGCCGTTTGCGGCGATGGCGTCTGATTTGCCGGATATAGACGTTTTGACCGATGCAGATGCAAGTTTATATACACAAATATTTATGTTACAGCGAGAAGAAGAAATCAGCGCAGCCCAAAAATTACAAAAACAATTAAACGATCCTTTGTTGATAAACGAGGTTTTATATCAGCGTTTCTTTTCAAAAACTTATCGTACCCGCGGTCGGGAAATCGTTGATTGGATGAATAAATATTATGATATGCCCGGGGCGGATCGTATGGTGAAACTGGCCAAAATAAAGCAGGCCAATGTGCGCAAGGCGTATATACCCCGCACAATCAGTGGGGGTGCATCCATTGAAACGCCCCAGTCCGAGACATGGACCGAAAAAAAATATACCGGTGATACCAATACCAAAATTAACAAATTCAAGCGCGCGATTCGCAGCGGGGCAACCAAAACGGCCCGATTGATATTGGAAGATAACACGTTAAAACGCAAATTAACCGAATCGGATTATGGGCGTTTGGCGGGTCGTTTATCATTTATATATTATACGAATGGCGAATTTGAATTGGCGAAAAAGTGGGGCTTTGTGGCGTCTGATGCGAAATCTGAATATGGTTTATGGACGATGGGGTTGCTTTATTTCAAAGAAGAAAAATTTGATGAAAGTGAAAAATATTTCAGTGCAATTTTGGATTTGCCCCAGATAAATAATGCACGCAAGACCGAGGCCGCTTTTTGGGCGGGGCGTGCCGCCGAATCGAACGGCGAACGCAGTACTGCAAAAAAATATTGGAAAATTGCGGCTGCGCATCCCATGGCGTTTTATGGTGCATTGTCGTCCGTTATGCTGGGGCGGACGCCGCGGTACGAGTTTTTCGAACAAGATTGTACCGATGAAGATATTGATGCATTGCGTGAAACCAAGTATGGGAAAATTGCGCTGGGGCTGTTGCAGGTTGGCGAAAAAGATCGGGCCGAGTTGTATTTGAAATATCTGATTACGCCAAAGGTAACCGATCGCACTTTGCATGCGATAAATTCTATCGCGACTGCATACGGGTTGCCGCGCGTGTCCATCCAGGCATCCAGTTTAATCCAAGATCGTGGAATTTTGGAAATTGATGATAATATCATTTATTCCGCACAATATCCTTTGCCTGACTGGGAACCCATGGGGGGGTGGTCGATTGATCGCGCGTTGTTGTTGGCGATTACAAAGCAAGAATCTGGGTTCCGTGCAAATGCTAAATCCGGGGCGGGGGCAAATGGTTTGATGCAGATTATGCCCAGCACCGCCAAACGTGTCGCGCGCGAAAACAAGGTTAATATGTCTGATATTGATATGTTAAATCCTGAACATAATATGTTTTTGGGACAACAATATATCGTGGATTTGTTGGCGCATCCAAATATCAATAATAATATTATCAAGATGTTGGCGGCGTATAATGCCGGCATGGGCAGCCTGGTGCAATTTGAAAATATGTTCGAAACGTATGACCCGTTGCTGTATATCGAAAGTTTCCCAGCGTATGAAACGCGCGCGTATATCAAACGAGTGATGTCGAATATGTGGCTGTATCGGGCGCGATTGGATCAACCGCTTACGACCATGCGGGATTTGGCGGACGGCGAATGGCCGCTGTATAACAGCGAAGACGAATATGTCCAGCAACAAATTGCCAACCGTATGGCGATTTAGTGTCAAATAATATTTATGAATTATCCAGCTGCCATTCTGTTAATTCTGGAATAATCGCAGATTTTTCTGTGTTATCCAAAATGACAGAGTTTTGAATTTTATCTATCAATTTCAGCATATCTGCATATTTTAACTTGCCAACTTTTCTAATAATTTTATTTGTTGGAATTTTGTATACAGCAGAACAGCACACGAATCTGTCTTGACCTTTTAAAAAATCATAATCTGCGGCAGAAATCATAAAATCATCATACATTGTGCGATGTTGTGTGTTGATAACAAAAAATTTATTTTGGCTTGCTGCGATACATACACAATGTTTCGTGTCCCGATGTTCTATATGGCCTCCTACGTCCATAATAAAAATATCGGCGATTTCTAACATTACAATACCATATCTTTTGCCAATATCGCCAAATCTTCACGCAGCCAATCTTCTTCTATCATATCTTCAAAAGGGATTGGCGCGCATTCGTTGTCGCCACGTTTGGCATAATTTTTTTCCCATGCGGGTTCTTTATGATTCTTTTTCATAACTTCGCTGAAAGACAGCCCCGCATATTCATTCAAACCATGCTTTAATGCTAAAATATCTGACGCAGATAAATAATCCAATACAGGGTCGCGCTCTGCTATTAATGAATTACCATCTTTATAAAAGCCAAGCCCTTGTTTTTTTAATTTAACAGCATCATATAGCCAACTGGGCACAGTTCCGAATTCCATGGCCATATACTTGTCACCTGTAATAGGGCGTCCGTATGTATTCAAATGATATTTTTCCGCATCAAACAATATTTTCCAAATATTATACATATTGGATTCGCCGTTTTTGATAATCCAAATAACGGCTTCTATCGCTTTTTGTGGATTTTTATTAAATACAATTGGCATTTTATCACCAGCAGTTTTTAGAGTTTTATATCCCTTACTCGCCCCCATTATACCATAATCTGTACAAAAAGTCCATTGATTTTACAAAAAATATTTTTTGTCAGAAACTTTTGTATTTATTTTTATACCGTTTTTATTAGAATAACGGCAGAGATACATCATATTATTTAATTTCTTGGGGATGTATATAAATAAAAATACAAGTTGGTGGATTTTATCACTATGAAAACAATGCCCACATTTGATATTGAAAACGGGACTGGATTTGACATGGTCGCCGGCGTGGATGAGGCCGGCCGTGGCCCCCTGTGCGGGCCTGTGGTTGCGGCGGCGGTTGTTTTCCCGCGGCGCGATATTGACATTCCTGTTGTAATTCGTGATTCCAAACAAATGACTGCGCATGCGCGCGCGGTGGCGTATGATTGGATAACGCAAAACACAATTTGGGCGGTGGCGCAATGCAGCCCGGCCGAGATAGACGAATTAAACATTTTATATGCGTCTTTGTTGGCAATGTCGCGTGCAGTTGAAAAGTTAAGTTGCACACCCCAGTTTTGCTTGATTGACGGGAACAAGTTGCCACCGAATTTGATTGGCACGGCCGTGGTTCGTGGGGATGCGAAATCATTGTCTATTGCGGCTGCGTCCATTATTGCAAAGCAAACACGTGATAAAATTATGGATGATTTGGCGGCGATGTATCCGATGTATGCGTGGGATAAAAATGCGGGATACCCGACGGCTGAACATTTGCGTGCAATCGAAAAATATGGTATAAACGAACATTATCGTAAAAGTTACAAACCGGTCAAGGAAAGGATGAATAAAGATGAATTTACGCACGATTGAAAATCTGGATGTACGCGGGAAATATGTTTTACTGCGTGATGATTTTAATGTTCAAATTGTGGATGGGCATATTACCGACGTGTTCAGAATTGAACAAAGTATGCCGACAATTAACGCGCTGCGGGCGGGTGGGGCACGTATCGCGATTTGTGCGCATCTGGGGCGGCCAAAGGGTGTGCGTAATATGGAATATACTTTGGCACCAGTGGCTGAATATATGAAAATTCCGCTGATTGCAGATTGCTTAGATAAAAACTTCATGCAAAACATGAACGACGGTGATGTGGTTTTGTTGGAAAATGTGCGCTTTTATCCGGGTGAAGAAAAAAACGACCCCGATTTTTCGCGCAGTTTGGCCGATGGATTTGATGTTTTTGTAAATGATGCGTTTGCGGTTTCGCATCGCGCGCATGCCAGTACCGTTGGCGTTGCCAAAATTTTGCCGTCCTATGCGGGGTTGTTGTTGGCGTCTGAAATTGAAAATTTAACCAACGTTATGGAAAATCCAGCGCGGCCGTTGTTGGCGATTGTCGGCGGCAGCAAAGTTTCCACAAAAATCGGTGTGCTGCGCGCGTTGGCGAAATTGGCGGATACGTTGATTATTGGGGGCGCGTTGGGGACTACGTTTAATTATGCGACTGGTGGGCGCGTTGGAAATTCGTTGTACGAGGCCGACCAAAAGCAAAATGCGCTGGATATTTTGGAATATGCCAAGCAAAATAATTGCAGGGTGTTGTTGCCGCTGGACAAAGGTGTGGCCAAAGAATTTACAGCCGCCGCCGCGCGCACCAACAAAGATTTTACCGAGATTATGGACGACGATGTGATTATTGACGCAGGCGTTGCGACGACTGAACGGGATGTGTCCGAAATTCGTGATGCTGCGACCGTTATATGGAATGGGACGGTTGGAATGGCTGAATGGCAACCGACTTGGTCATACGGTTCATTTGCAATTGCGCGTGCAATCGCCGAACAAACGCGCGCCGGCAAATTGGTAAGCGTTGTTGGCGGTGGCGATACAGTTGCCGCTTTGCAGGCATGTGGTGTCAAAGACGATATTACATACGTTTCCACCGGTGGTGGCGCGTTTTTGGAATTTATCGAGGGACTTGATTTGCCGGGTATCGCCGTTTTGCGCGGGTAACCGTGTGGGTTGTATTTTTTGTGGCGCGCGCTATATATATCATAAATTCGCGAATCGGGTTTTTGTGTGATATAGTTTTATGTGTAAAAAAAGTAAGGATTTATAAAGATGGCTTTGATACCTGTTGTAATCGAAGAATCGCCCCGTGGGGAACGTTCTTTTGATATTTTTTCGCGTCTGTTGCGCGATCGAATTGTTATGATTAACGGGCAAATTGAACCAAATATGGCAAATACGGTTGTGGCCCAGTTATTGTTTTTGGAATCTGAAAATCCAAATGCCCAGATTTCTTTGTACATAAATTCGCCGGGTGGTGATGTTTCTGCGGGGTGGGCCATTATGGATACTATGCAGTATATTAAATCGCCTGTTTCAACCATTGGTATGGGATTGGTGGCGTCAATGGGATCGGTGCTGTTGGCCGCGGGTGAAAAGGGCAAGCGTTTCGTTTTGCCAAATACTCAAATCATGATACATCAACCGTTGGCTGGGGCAGAAGGTCAAATTACTGATATGGAAATCCGTATGGCACAATATCAGAAAAATAAAAAAACTTTGATTAAACAAATGTCTGAATTTACGGGGCGCAAAGAAAAAGAATTGTTCGACGCGATGGAACGCGACAATTGGATGAGCCCGGACGAGGCCAAAGATTTCGGCCTGATTGACGGTGTGTTAAAACGTAAATAATTTTTTCGTATCTGGGGGATTTGGAATATGAGTGACGATAAAATTAAATCGGGCGAAACAAAGAACACGACTGAGAATACACCACCGCAGTTTTGCAGTTTCTGTGGCAAGGCTGTGTATGAAGTGAAAAAGTTGGTCAGTGGTCGAAATGTTTGTATTTGTGACGAATGTATTAACCTGTGCAATGATATTATGGCCGATGACATGCGTGATGAAATCGGGCGTGATACCGAAAAATTGCCAACCCCGCGCCAGATTTATAATTTCTTGAACGAATATATCGTGGGTCAGGATAACGCCAAACGCACGTTGTCGGTTGCTGTGTATAATCATTACAAACGTCACAGCGTGGCCCAAAATACCAAGGTCGAAATTCAAAAATCAAACGTGTTATTGATTGGGCCAACGGGTACCGGGAAAACACTGTTTGCGCAAACGTTGGCACGGATTTTGGATGTGCCGTTCGCAATCGCAGACGCCACCACTTTGACCGAGGCTGGATATGTCGGCGACGATGTGGAAAGCGTTTTGACGCGGTTGTTGCAAAATGCAAATTTTGATGTTGAACGTGCCGGGCGTGGAATAATTTATATTGACGAAATTGATAAAATCGCCCGCAAATCTGAAAATCCATCGCTGACACGTGATGTTTCCGGCGAAGGTGTCCAACAGGCATTGTTAAAATTGGTCGAGGGCACAGTTGCCAACGTGCCGGCCGGTGGGGCGGGGCGCAAGCACCCGGGCGAGGCCACTGTGCAACTGGATACGTCCAAGATTTTGTTTATATGCGGTGGGGCGTTCGATGGATTAAATAAAATCATTGGCGCACGTACCAATGAACGCGCCGGCATCGGATTCGGGGCAAATGTTCAATCCAAAAAGGAACGTGAATCTAAAAACTATTTGGACGATGTTCAACCCGAAGATTTGGTGAAGTTCGGCATTATACCGGAATTGGTTGGGCGTTTGCCGATTGTGACGACTTTGCAGGATTTGGACGAAGATGCGTTGGTGAAAATTTTGACTGAACCGAAAAATGCAATTGTTAAGCAATATGCGGCTATGTTGGAAATGGACGGCGTGAAATTGACAATAACCGATGATGGGTTGCGGGCGATTGCAAAACGTGCGGTCGAACGTAAAACAGGTGCGCGCGGGTTACGCAGTATTTTGGAAAAAATATTACTGGAACCTATGTTCGAAGCGCCCGAGAAAGAAGATTTGGCCGAAATCGTAATTGACAAAGACGTTGTCGCCGGTAAAAAGCCGCCTGTGGAGATACTGCGCGACGCGAAAAAGGTTGCATAAAAACGGGGCGAATGCCCCGTTTTTGTTACTCGTGCCACCCTTTGCCAAGGCTTCGGGTGACAATTCCCCCCCCGTCGCGCGGGACCCGGGGCGGTGGGCATTCATACGACCGACGCGACGAATTATTGTAATTCTTTCCACTCTTGGGCGGTGGCATTAGACCACCCCGGCACTTCGTGCCACCCCTACGCAGAGGGGAACTTAGACCGCAACAAGACGAGAGGTAGCAGCCATATTCTGCCATAGAGGAGAACTTTATTCCGCGACGGGATGGGAGTAACAGCCCCATCCGTCGTAAAGGGGAAATTAGACCGTGGTGGGAACGTACCAAGTTCCCCTCCATTGGAGGGGTGCCGCGATACCGGGCCCCACGAAAATGCAATTTTCGTGGGTGGTTGGGGCGGGGTGGTTAGAGAGTACGGAATTATCCACTTAGTCCCCTTTGTCATTCCCGCGCCCGGGGTCCCCGCAAATACGAATGTATTTGTGGGGTGGTTAAGGCGGGAATAGGGGCTATTAAATTTGTGCTGCGGATTGCGGGTGAATAAAAAATATAACGCTGAATTATTCCACAGATTAAATAACTAATAACACCCCAAGCCCTATTCCCGCCTGCGCGGGAATGACAAAGGAAGTGCAGGTGGATGCCCTGTTTTTGTTACTGGTTACTCGTGTCACCTGTCGTCCGCCCATGGCCAAATAAAACACCCCGCAAACGCGGGGTATTTTATTTCTGGTGGCGAAATCACCCACAAAAATATTTTTTTGTGGGGCCCGATAAATCACCCACAAAATTTTGCAATTTTGCGGGGCCCGATGCTGGTCGGACTCTTCTCGTCCGACACAGGACCAAAAATAAAACCACCAAAATGGTGGTTTATATTTCTGGTGGCCCTGGTCGGACTCGAACCGACACTCCTTGCAGAACTTGATTTTGAGTCAAGCGCGTCTACCAATTCCGCCACGGGGCCAAAAGGCAACGCAACAAATTATTTTGTTGCCGCTTTGCGGGATTCAACCTTTTTCACCAAACGGGCACTGCGATTCGCTTTGTGTGCCGGTTTCTTTGCCGGTTTTTCGGGTTTCCCGATTTTTTTGTTAATAGCCTTTTTAATCGCCGCCATTTCCGGTGTCAAACGGGACGGTGATTTTGACATCACGTACGCATCCAGACCGCCATGTTTGGTCAATGTACGCAGACCAGCCGTCGAAATACGCAGTGAAAAATCACGATTCAAAATATCGCTGTGAAATTTTAATTTTTGCAAATTTGGCAAAAATGTACGCTTTGTATGACGTTCGGAGTGCGATACGTTCATACCAACCTGTGTTTTCTTACCTGTTACTTTACATACGCGTGGCATATTATAATCCTTTGATAACTGGGGCATAATTTATACCACAATTCTCAAAAAGTCAAGAATTGTTTTGTTTTTTATTATGCCGCAGCAGTTTGCGCATTATATCACAGTTTTTTTCAAATTGCAATATGTGATAAAAAAATCAATGTTTTGATTCCTGTGTCTTGAAAACGGGCAAAATGCTACTATATATAGTGAAAAATAAAGGAGATTTTGAAACATGAATCCAGAAGAAATGCAAGAAACCCCAGATCAGGCGATTGCAAAATATACGACTGATTTTACCAAATTGGCGGCGGATGGCAAACTGGACCCGGTTATCGGGCGCGATGAAGAAATTCGTCGTACCATCCAGGTGTTATCCCGTCGTACAAAAAATAATCCTGTGTTGATTGGAAATCCGGGCGTTGGTAAAACCGCAATAGTAGAAGGTTTGGCCGAACGAATCGTTTCGCGCGATGTACCCGAAAATTTATTGAATAAAAAATTGCTGTCGCTGGATATGGGGGCGTTGATGGCGGGCGCGATGTTCCGCGGTCAATTCGAGGGCCGATTCAAGGCGATATTAAAGGCTGTCAAAGATTCCGATGGGCAAATCATTTTGTTCATAGATGAACTGCATACGTTGGTTGGCGCCGGCAAAGGTGAAGGCAGCATGGATGCGGGAAATTTAATAAAGCCAATGTTGGCGCGTGGCGAATTGCACTGTTTGGGGGCAACCACGTTGGACGAATATCGGCAATATATTGAAAAAGATCCTGCGTTGGCGCGCAGGTTCCAGCCCGTTTATGTCGATGAGCCAACCGTTGATGATACGATTTCAATTCTGCGTGGGTTAAAGGAAAAGTACGAAGGTCATCATGGTGTTCGTATTTCTGATGCTGCATTGGTGTCCGCCGTGCGGTTATCGAATCGGTATATCACAGACAGATTTTTGCCAGATAAAGCAATCGATTTGATTGACGAGGCCGCCGCCCGCGTGCGTATCGAGGTCGCGTCAAAGCCCGAGAAATTGGACGAAGTCGATCGGCATTTGATGCAATTGAAAATCGAGCAGCAGGCGTTGAAAAAAGAAAAAGACGAAGATTCAAAAAAACGGCTGAAAGAATTGGAAACTGTTATCAAGGAAACCGAGGTTGAATCGGCCAAATTGACCGCTGAATGGCGCGCCGAGCAAGAAAAAATGCGCGGGCTGTCCGATGCGATGGCTGCGTTGGATGCCGCCAAGGCCGAAGTTGCCAGCGCAATGCGCAATGGCGATTATGAAAAAGCGTCTGCGTTGCAATATGGCAAGATTCCAGAATTGGAACAAAAAATACAGCAAATGAACGCGGATGCGCGCGAATATAAAACTGTATTGCCGGAACATATTGCCGCCGTGGTCAGTAAATGGACTGGTGTGCCGGCCGATAAGTTAAGCATGGAAGAGCAGTCAAAACTGTTAAACATCGAAGACGAATTGCGCAAACGTGTCGTTGGCCAGGATCATGCGTTATCCGTTGTGGCGCGTGCGATTCGTCGCAGTCGGGCGGGGCTGTCCGATCCGCATCGTCCGTCGGGCAGTTTTATGTTCTTGGGGCCGACGGGTGTTGGCAAGACCGAGGTTGCCAAAGCGTTGGCTGAATATTTGTTCAATGATGAAACGGCCATGACGCGCATAGATATGAGTGAGTATATGGAACCGCATTCTGTGTCGCGTTTAATCGGCAGTCCCCCGGGATACGTTGGTTACGAGCAGGGCGGTGTTTTGACCGAAAGCGTGCGCCGTCGCCCGTATCAGGTTTTGTTGTTCGACGAAATCGAAAAGGCAAATCCAGATGTGTTTAATGTGTTTTTGCAAATACTGGACGATGGGCGTTTGACCGATGGCCAGGGGCACGTTGTGAATTTCACGAATACCATTATTATAATGACCAGTAATTTGCCTGATATGGATGCTGTGAAAAAACAATTCCGTCCCGAGTTTATAAATCGTATTGACGAAATTGTATTCTTTAATCCGTTGGGCAAAGACGTTATGGCGGGTATCGTTAAAATCCAGTTGCGCAATCTGGAAAATCGTTTGGCGGAACGTCGGATAAGTCTGAATGTGTCTGACAAGGCGATTAAATGGTTGGGCGATAATGGATACGATCCTGTGTTTGGTGCGCGGCCATTGAAAAGACTGATTACGTCCGCGGTCGAAGACAAAATCGCAGATTTGATTTTGTCGGGGCAAATAGGCGAGGGCAGTACAGTCTTTGTCGATGTCCAGGGCAAAGATTTAATTGTCAAATAAAAACGGGGCATTGCCCCGTTTTTATTTTTGATTATCGATTACAAATCGACGCATTTGTGCAATTTTTTTCATGCGTTCCGTTTCCAGATATACTTTGGCATTATTGCTTAATTCCAATATTGCCGTGCCGTCCGATGTATTTGTTATTCCGTTGGCATAAATATTGTACTGGGAATGCTTTTGTTTGTATTCAGGAATGCGCGAACGTAAATTTGTGTCATACACCATCCATGTCGGAATTTCTGGATATTTTGGATTATTCACAATTGTTCCGTGTATTGCCAAAATCGTGTTACTGCACAGCAATTTGATTTGTGTATCAACGTGATTGCCAATAAATTTTACACCGTTGATGTAAATATCATTGTAAGTGCCATCCAGTGTGGTTTTTATTGGCTTTATGGTTACGGTTATGTTTTGATACTGTATGGCATTGGCGTTTTTGCGCACAATTTCCGGGGTGGTAACTGGCTCGTTATGCAAAATATGATGCAATAAATTGTTTTGGCGCGCTATGTTATCGAGTGTTGCGACTTGCATCAAATTGCATCGAAATTCATTGCCAGATTTGTTTATAATAACAGTATTGCTTGGCGTGGTGCGTGCCTTGATTTGGGGCGTGTTCATTGGCATAGAATACACTTGTTCGGTTATGTCGCCGTCTGAAATAGCGGTAAATTTACGTGACGAAGCGCGCGACATATATATCTTGTGCAAATGTGGTTCGTATCCAACGGATGTCAGACCCGATTTTGAAAATGGCACAACGGTATGGTTGGTTATGTCAATCACATACAGGTTGAATATGTTGTCGTCTTTTTTCTTGCGTACGATGGCGAAGTTTGTTTTGCTGTCGAACAAACATAAATCGTATGGTGCGACCGCACCGGTCAGTATTGGAAAACCACTGTTTTGATTGGCGGTGTATAAGTTAAACGTTCCGTTTTCTGTTGCTTTGCAGTACATTGGCAAATGAACAACAGTTGGTTTTTCGCAATGTGGTGCGGTGGTCTGGGGGCTTTTTTTATGCGACACGCGACGGAACGAATGTGTCGCAGTATCGTAATTTGAAAAGCGTCGTGCCAATTCAGCATCCAATGCGGACGGGATTTCTGTGCCGGATGATTTGTAACGTCCCAGTATTGTACGCAGCGATGTATCGCGCATTTGGGCGAATCGTTCGGCGCGCTGTTTTGTTTCTGGTTGCGCAATGCGACCACGTTTGAATGTTCGTGTTGTGGGATTATAACTGGGGAAACGACGTGCCAATTCGGTGCTTAATTCGTCATCTATTGGGGCGCCTGATTTTTTTGTTCGCCAATAAATTTGACGCAGACGGAAATCAGACAATTTAGACAAAGGTGTATTGCCAAATGTTTCTGTTTCGCGGCTGTATCCTGGGAAACGTTTAACCAATTCATCAGTTAACGCATCGCTGATTTTGATGCCCATTTTTTTGCGACGTATCTGTGCGTGACGCAGGCTTTCGTTTGATGATTTTGACCAATCTGGTTCGGTCGTTTTTCTTTTGGCGTGTGCCGATTCGCTGTCGCGTTGTGTTAATGCGTTGTGTAGCAGTTTGTTTAACGCACTTATTACAAAATTCATTGTTACTTTTTTTGTGATTGCGTCGGACAAGTTCGCAGCCGTGCGCTGGAAATCACGAAAAGCCGCCGCCACAGTTTCATCGCTTAAAATTTTTTCAGCCAATTGTTCCAGAAACTGTTCCGGTACAGAATTTGTTTTTTTGGACATATCTTTATCCTTGTATTGTAATTATTGTGAATACACGTTAATACAAAATACGTATTTTGTCAAGTTTTGTAATGGTATTTTTTATGGGGCGTTTTGCCCCATAATCAGATTTTGTCGTGTTATTTTTGTTTTTTTTCTTTGAATTGGATATCGCGCAGTTTTTTATATTCGCCGTCCAATGCGACCAATTCCGCATCGGTTCCGCGTTCTACGATTTGACCGTCTTTGACCACGCATATAATGTCTGCGTCCAAAATGGTTGATAATCTGTGCGCGATTACGAACGTTGTGCGTCCGCGCATCAGTTTATTCAGCGCAGATTGAATCAGTTTTTCACTTTGCGTGTCCAGTGCGGATGTGGCCTCGTCCAATAACAGGATGGGGGCGTCTTTTAATATTGCGCGTGCGATGGCGATACGCTGTTTTTGACCGCCGGACAGCAATGCGCCGCCTTCGCCGACTTTGGATTTATATTTGCGCGGGAACGACATAATAAAATCGTGTGCGTTTGCGGCGCGCGCGGCGGCCTGGATTTGTTCGGTCGTGGCGTCGGGGCATCCGTATTTTATGTTGTCTTCGATTGTGCCGTTGAATAAAAACACGTCTTGGGAAACCTCGGCAATATTTTTGCGCAGAGAATGCAGCGTGAATTTTTTAATGTCTTTGTTGTTAATTTCGATTTTTCCGTGTTGCGGTTCGTAAAAACGTTCAATCAAATTGAACATAGTCGTTTTTCCGCCGCCCGATGGCCCAACCAGTGCGCATACTTTTCCGGCCGGCACGTTCAAATCTATGTTGCGTAATATCGGTTCGCCCGGTATGTATTCAAAAGACACATTGTCGAACTTAATCGACATCGGACCCGGCTTTAATTCAGTCGCGCCCGGTGCATCCATAATATCCGGTTTGCTGTCCAAGAAGTTGAACAAAACCTCGGCTGCAAGCAAGCCGTGTTGCACTGTATTACCCGTGCCGGTTATCGCCTTGGCCGGTTTATAAGCCGCGGTTAATGCCAACAAGAACGCCGTGAAATCACCGGTTGTAATCGCGCCCGTTACTATGAAATGACCGCCGATAATCAACGCCATACATAACCCAATCGAAATCATCAGTTCCAGTAATGGCGATTGCAGGGCGAATGCCTGGGTGCTTTTGTACGAATTAACCATAGATGAATTCAATACGCGTGTGAATTTTTCTGTTTCAGAATCTTCGTTGGCAAATGCCTGGATGGTTTTAATGCCGTGCAGTGTTTGATTCAAGTGTTGTGATACATTATTCGCAATTCCAAACGATTCGCGTGATAATCTGCGACGTTTGCGCATAATCAACACCATCGGAATCATAATCGCCGGCACCAAGAATATCAAAACCGCGCACATTTGCGGCGCGTAATACACCATTAATCCCAACGTCATTGCCAATGTGGCGATTTGTTGAACTGTGTTGATTAACGTGCCCGTGACCAGGTTTAATACCGCACCCGCCTGGACCGAAAAATAATTCAGGTGTTTGCCAATTCCATCGCCATAGAATTTCGCGATGTTCATTTTAACCATGTGGTTATAGATTTTTGTTTGTAAATCTGCGCTGGCGTTCAGGCCGGCCTTGGCCATAATCAGTGATTTGGCATAGTTAAATATTCCTTTGAATCCAAACGCCGCGATAATTTGCAGACCGAAAAAGTAAATATGCGTCATACTTTTTTGAATAAACGCGTTATCAACAACTTGCTGGACCAGGGTGATTGTATAAGCCTCGGCCCCGGCGGCGCAAACGGTTGTGATTACGCCGAACAGCAACCATTTCCACTGTGGTTTGCCGATTTCGCGCCATACGCGACCATACAAAGACCATTTGATTCGGGCGTTGTCTTTATCGCCGTGAATCAGTTTTTTTATACTTTTCTTTATTTTTTTCCACATAATACAATGATTATAAGTGACAGAATAAAATCTGTCCAGTGAAAGATTGAAAGTACGATTTTTTATTTGACAATATGGTTAAAAGTGTATAAAATCACAGGGCTTTCGAAGAGTTTTGGGGTTGTAGCTCAGTTGGTAGAGCATCTGCTTTGCAAGCAGAGGGTCGTCAGTTCGAGTCTGATCAGCTCCACCAAAAATAAATGCGTAAAAGGGGGTGAATATACGATGGTGAAAGTTCTGGTTCGCGACAATAATGTCGAACAGGCACTGCGCGTTGCAAAACGTAAATCGCAGAAAGAGGGTCTGTATCGCGAAATGAAAGAACGTCAGCGTTATGAGAAGCCTACTACTAAACGCAAACGTTTGCGCGAAGAAGCCGTACGTAACGAAAAGAAACGTCAATCGAAGCAGCGTATGGTTTTCGGATTTTAAGAAAAACCGCCCATCGGGCGGTTTTTT
>CALXXD010000005.1 GCA_944392595.1 uncultured Alphaproteobacteria bacterium | reverse complement strand
TGCCGAATTAAAACCAACCTTTTAATTCGGCATAAACGGGGGATGATATGGGAAAATTTTTACATTTTTGTTCATTATGCTTAATATCTGGTTTTATTTCATCGGGTGCGATTGCCGCGGATTGCGGCGGACACAGTATAAATCTGTCTGCGGCTGCATTCGGGCTTAATGG
Organism: uncultured Alphaproteobacteria bacterium; assembly: GCA_944392595.1. Taxonomy (GTDB): domain Bacteria; phylum Pseudomonadota; class Alphaproteobacteria; order Rs-D84; family Rs-D84; genus Enterousia. Next base: position 101,361 of record CALXXD010000005.1, on the reverse strand, counting down.
ATTCCAAGCACCCGATTTGCTGTATCAAACCGCCAGCAGCCAAAGTTTATTATACGAATCGTATTCCGATTATGACCAGATAATTAACTGGCACCCGCCATTAAAGCCGAATACAGATTTTAATAATCGTATTTGGGCGTGTGGAACCGGCATGCAATGCCCCCAAGATCACATTGTTTTGGCACGACCAGGACATGGATTCGCCAATAATAATTATGCAGTTAAACGTATTTACCAATGTGACGTATATGGATGGGTTGGATATGATATATATGATTGCAGTCAAGATGATGTAATTTCTGGCACACGTGTGTCTGACCTGGAAAATACAGATAACGGTTTGTATTACCAAACCCAAAGTGGTGCATTTTGCCAAACTACGTCTGCGTTTGTGAATTGCGCCAAGGCAAAAAATTCCGGCCAGCCCGCGAATTGGAACGGCAAGCAATGCGATTATGGAAACGAACACACCAAATACGTTGCCGTTTCTAAACCAGCCTCAGAAGCATGTGACGAAAATATGATAAGCATTGTAACCCAGTACCAGGTGCAGTATGCAGATAATACGGAAATTACCAGCATCGTGACAAATATTATCGATATGTGTAACGGCGATAATATTAATATAGAAACCGTTAATAACTTATACGCTACATTACAAACACTGGTGGCAGATGCATCCGTGGATACGGACACAGTCGATATAAACGTTTTATCGGCACAAATAACCACCGCATCTGCGACATTGCAATCAATAACGGACGGGTTGCGTGTGAACAAGTGGCGCAATGAAGAAGGAAAGTTTAACACATCGCGTTTATTGTCTGATTCCATCGCGGGCGTGGTATTGGGTACAGCCGGCGGATTAATCACCAGCAGCGTTGTCAAGAAAAGCCAAGTATCGGATGGATTTGAAGATATGCAATGCACCGTCGGTGGCCAAGTTGTTGCCGGATGGGGCGACCAGTTCCGCGTCGGTATCCAATAGTCAGATGAGGAAAACAAAAGTGCCGCGATTTCGCGGCATTTTTTTATTTGTATTCTGCAATTAATTGATTTATCTGGGCGGCCAAAACCAAATCTGTTTTTTTCTGCTTTTCAATTTGTGCGATTGCATAAACAACTGTTGCATGATCGCGATCGCCACAAACACAACCAATTTCAGACAAAGACATATTCGTCGCGCTTTTTAATACAGCCATCATAATCTGACGCGCCATTACCAACGCACGGCTGCGCCCGCGACCACAAACCGCATCGTATGACACACCCAATTTTTCACACATAGATTTCACCATCGCAATTGGTGTTTTGGATTTCTGCAAAGTATCAGACAACAAACGTGTCGCAACATCCATATTAACGGTTTCGCCCATTAATTCGGAATATGTTTTGATTTTCATCGCAACGCCGCCAACCAAATGACCATCGCCCGCGATACGCGACGCAATTGCATCCGCCACATCGGCCGCCACACCCGCGCGCAACAACATCGTGCGTTTCACCATATTATTCGGCGCAACCATATCCGCAACCAAACCAGACGCCAACAAAGACTGGGTATGTCTGTCAAATCCATTCAAGTTACCCGGCGCAACATTGGATATTAAAACGATATTTTTGCCATTTGCGCGCAAATCCATAATTAATTCTGCAAATTCATTGCATGTTGCACGTTTGCCCGACAAAGATTGCACATCGTCCAAAATAAACGTATCGCAATTACGGCAATAATCTTTGAACGCGAATACAGTTCTGTCATGCAGACTGCGCGCAAATTCAGAAACGAACTGTCCGCCCGACATTTTAACAACCCGCCCCGCAGATGCCGATGCAATCGCATCAGCCAACAAAGATTTTCCACACCCCGCCGGACCGTAAATAAATAACGGCGAGAATGAAACTGAACCCGCCGCTATTTTTTTACATGCTGATAACACGAAATCGTTTTCTTCACAGCATACGAACGCATCAAACGCATCGGACTTGGTCGCACATGTCGTCTGGGCCGGTGCCGGTACATAAGATTGAACGTTGTTGTCATTTGCAATCGGTGCGACAACGGTTGCACCGCGTACTGCGATTTTAACATTCAAACCAAAAGATTGTGCAACTTCGGATAAAATATTTGAATAAACCGCACCAACATAATCAGCCGAAAATTGATTTTGTGCAGTCAGCACCAACACATCATCACAAATTTCAAATTGCAGCGGGCGAATCCAGGATGTAAATGCAGCAGAATCAATTTTCGCGGCGACCGCCCCCAGGATTTGTTCCACATCGGCTGTTATTTTTGTCATCGCCACTGTCTGCATCATGTTTTTCTCCTTTCCTTCCCTTCAAAGAATCCATGCGTCAGAGTATAAAATCCACCTGCGCATAAACACCAAATTTTACCGCGATTGTTTTTAATTATGTTCGCAATATAAAATTTAGTGTTTATGTTATGCCCTCTGGTTTAACCCCTCTCTCGCTTTTTTTATATTTACGTTGCGACATTTTCACATTGTGTTATTCGGCAGTTTTATTCAACCCATTCCACAATGTTTTTCATTGCCCGGCCAACAAGATGCCAACCCAACAATGTTTTGTATCGCCCCGCTTTTGTTTGGTGATTGATTTGTTATCAATCGTTTTGGATACGTCAGTTAAGTTAAATGATAAATTGTCATTTGCAACGAATTCTTGAACAAAATTTGAACATTTATTTTTTGACAACGATTCGTTTTTTTGGCGGTTTTCTGCGCTTTGTATATACAATGTATAGACAAGTATTTTTTCACACACGTACATACCCACCATCAACTTTGCGCACCAAACCCTGCAATTCCAGCACAACCAACTCGGCCTTTATTTCCGAAATTGTTTTTTTGACAATTTCTGACAATACAGATTCAGACACAGGAATTATTCCAATCGCGTCCAAAATCGAATTTTCCGAATCGGAATTTTTTTCATTTTTTATTTTTTCATCGTCATTTTTTTGCAAATCGAAAAAATCAGATACCCCACTGCATAATTTTGCCGCGCCCAATTTTATCAAAGAATTCGGCCCTGCCGCCCGCGAATCAGACGGATGCGACGGGATTGCCCAAATTTCACGTCCCGCATCGATTGCGAATCGCGCGGTTGTCATACTGCCAGATTTTAAATCAGCCTCGCCCAATATTAATTTTGACGACACGCCCGCGATCCAACGATTTCGCACGACAAAATGATTCGCCAATGGCACGGCCCCAATTGGCATTTCGCTGATAACCACGCCGCGCGCCACAATATCCCAATACAGCGATTCGTTTTCGATTGGCCAAATATAATCAACCCCACCGGCCAGAACGGCAATTGTTTGCGCATCGCCATCTGCGCGCAACGCGCCACGATGCGCTGCGGTATCTGTACCGATTGCCATACCCGACGCAACGGCATACCCGCGCGATGCAAACGCGTCCGCAATATCGGCAACCAATCGCATCCCTGCGGCGGTGGCATGACGCGTACCAACAATGCCAACAATTGGACGCGACAAAGCATCAATATTGCCGCGCGCCGTAATCACAGGCGGATGATTTTTAACCGCGCGCAAATTATCTGGATACGCAGGCATATCATCACATATATAATGTATGCCCAATTTTTGTGCGGCATCCATTTCGCGCAAAACCGAATCGCGCACATCCGCCGACGCAACCGCCCCCGCGGCCGCGGCCACAGACCCAAATTGCTGCACCAATGCGTTATATTTCACCGCGCCAATTTTTGGCGTGCGCAGAATTAACAACCTGTTAAACAAATCATTATAATCAATCATATCATTACTATAAGAATTCAGACCAATTAATAAAAGTGCTTTTTAACAAAAAACGCGCCGAACACGGCGCGTAAATTTGTAAATAACGCACATTAATTTTTGGCCTGTTCCAGATATGCAAAATCATATTTATTGCACGCATCGGGTTTTTCCTGACCCGCGGGATAAGATTCACATGCGCTTTTTAATTCAGCCAACGCGGTCATAAAACGATTAAATTCCGTGGGTTCCTGAACTTTCAGCGCGCGCAACTGAGCCAACAACTGCCGATCGCCCGACAAACCGGCCTGACCTTCTACCCTGCCACCGATTAACTCGTTACCAAACCACTCCATAATACCGACGCCCAGTCCCGCGCCACCAACCGCGCCGCCAACGGTCGCCCATGTACGCCCTGATTTTTTGGCATCCAAAATCCGTTGGCGCAACATATCCTCATCCGTCCAACTGCCGCACGTAATATCTTGTCCCATTGGGAAATATTTGGCCTGGACATCAGATGTATCGACGCGCGAATCGCTGGACTTAACCTCTACCAATACAAAGCAGACATTATTTTCAGGATTATTAACATCTTCGACCATGGACACATAATTCGAAGTATTACTGTACCGCGACGCCCAAACAAAAGTATTGCCAAAACCGATATTGTTATTCAAACAAGCCTGCTTTTGATGTTCGATTTGCGCCAACAAATCATCGCGCCCATCATCAACATCGGTATCACCACCACCGGTCGCAGTATCGCCATCATTCTTTGCGACAACGTCATCAGCATCGACCCGAACGCTGGATTTATCAACGGTCGCGCCACTGACAGACTGCTGCGCATTTGCCATGGCAGAAATCTGATTTGTCGAAGCCGTCCCCGCTGCACGTGGCCCCATTGCGACCCGCCCGTCTGCATTTGTCCCAGAACGCGCCGTCAAAGCCATTGCAGGCCCAGTTACGCCCAAAATCGCCATAATCAGAAAAATCTTTCTCATCCCCATCTCCCCCATATTGATTTGGGACAATTATACCACAAATTGCATAAAAAATAAAGAATAAATAACAAAAAACCGCCATACGGCGGCAAAACTATTTTTTCCATTTCCATTCTATTTTGGATTCAGTGCCATTAATCAGTCGCACTATATTCCCCCTGTGCCGCCACAAACACAGCACAGAAATCGCCAAGAACGGCCACCCCAGATTCACATCATACACAAACATTAACACTGGTGCCAAAACCATCGCGCAAATCGCCCCCAGTGACGAATACCCCGACGAAATCGCAACAATTAACCACTCTACGCCACAAACAATAAATGCAACCGGATTTATCACCAACAACACCCCAAACAAAGATGAAATGCCCTTGCCCCCACGGAAACGCAACCAAATCGGATAACAATGCCCCACAATCGCCGCAAACGCGCACCAGGCACCAAACGCCACATCAAAAAGCGCCCAACCTATAAAGACGGCCGCAATAACCTTGGCCATATCCAAAATCCATGCAAAGATTGCAGCACGCAATCCGGCCGCGCGCAGCACATTTGTTGCGCCGATATTACCACTGCCGATTTTGCGTAAATCGCCCCGCCCCATTAACTTGACCAAAATCAGCCCCATTGGAATCGAGCCCAATAAATAAGCCCCCAACAAAGCCAACACAATAATTAAAACAAAAGATGCGCTTATCATTTTATTTTTCCTTGATTTTATGTTTGTTTTCTATAAAATAACAAAAACTGTGAGCAAATAAAAGGAAAATAAAGTGGCAAATCACAAGTCATCTAAAAAAAGAATTCTGGTCACGGCCAAGAAAAACGCCGTGAATAATTCACGTCGCAGCGCGGTTAAGACCGCCGCGAAAAAGGTTTTGGTTGCTGTTGAATCTGGCGACAAAGCCGCGGCAACAACCGCTTTGCGTAATGCGGAAAGCCGTATTATGAAATCCGCGGGCAAAGTTATGCCGAAAAAGCGTGCTGCACGCAAAGTTTCTCGTTTGACGAAACGCGTTGCGAAAATGGCGTAAGTTGAATTCTGGATATAAATAACGCCACCCGAATCGGGTGGTGTTTTTTGCACATATACTCCGGGGCTATCTACTCAACCCGTAACGGGAACGCACCAATGCCCACCACCCCCGGGCCCCGCGCAAACATAGTTTGCGTGGGTGGATTCCGGGCCCCGCGCAAACAAAGTTTGCGTGGGTGGAATCCGGGCGGGGGGTGTCGCGCAAAGCGCGACGGGGGGTGGGGAATTGTCACCCGAAGCCTTGGCAAAGGGGAAAACACAAGTAACAAGTAACTAAAAACCCCGCCGTTCGGCGGGATTTTTCAGGGTTTTATACAACAACTAAAAATCAGAAGTTGTATCTTGCGCGAACCATACCAGTCTGGGATGTATAATCTTCGCGAACTTCGATATCGTAATTCAGCGAAACATCAACACCCGCATACGTCATGGTTACACCCAATCCGAATTCGCCACCCAAACGGTTCAAACGTTCCCCGCTGATGACATAGGCATTTACCCCCGGCATAGTTACCGTTGATACTGCATTATCAGACAAGAAATCATACTTTACCGCCGCGCGAACTTCTGGACGGATACGGACTGATTCAGACGGGTTATAATCGAACGCATATTTCGCGCCCAATACACCGGTCAGATAGTCAGAATCCGCGATTTCACTCGCCACACCCAGGCTGTTTGTATAATCAGCCCCGCCGATATGCAGGTAACGCACGGCAATCTGGGGTGTGATACCCGATGCGAAATCATATCCAGTCGCGATTTGCCCACCGAACGAATCGATGTCATATTCAGAATCGATTAACACGCCCAGCGCATCGCCAGATTCCGTATAACTGGACATAGTATAATTCAACATCGCGTTTGCATACCATTGTGACGGCTTGTATTGGCCATACACGAACACAGTATGACTGTCGATATCGGTATTACGCGCGGACGCATCTATATCAGACGCAGCGAACGAATACCCTGCCCCGATTGAAAAATCGCGTCCAATTGTGCCGTCGATACCGGCCGCGACACCCATGGTTTCGCCATCGAACAAATCATTTGATTTAGATTTGTTAAACAATCCCTGGGCCCAAACACCGCCGGCCGTCAAAGACGTATCGCCACCGGCACGTCCGGTCATACCAACCGGCGCGATGGACGCCATACGACCTGCGACCAAGTTCGCCACAGTATTTTGCACAGACGTTGTAACCGATTGTGCCACAGATGCAGTTTCAGGATTTATCGCGCGTGTGGCATGCTCAACCGCGGCAGAATCGTTGACTGCCAAAGCCTCTTGGGCACGCACACCCAAATCATTCAACGCATCAGATGAAGATTTTGTCAAATTAACAACCGATTGCGCCGCATCCACAGTCAGGTTACTGTCCGCCGCAACCTGGGCCACAGATTTTTCAGTTGCGGTAAATGTCTTGCCATCTTCGGAAAATTTAATACCATACAACACACTGTCTATCTCGACATTATCAAACGTCGCATTGCCAAAGATGTTGTATTCACCAGCCTTGTCCAGAATCAAAGACAAATTACCATCACCTGTAAATGTATCCGCTGTGATTTTTGCAGTGTCTGAACCCTCTGTCAGATTTGCAATCATCGTACCATCCAGTGTAATGGACGACAAATTAACAATCGCATCCCCGATGTTCATTACTGTGCCACTGGCAACATTCAAAGCACCATCGCCCAAAATATCGCCGGCGAACAAGTTTTCACCACCTGTGATATCCAATTTGGTACCGATGTTCAACGGGCCACCGTTAAATGTTGCATCCGCGACGATCGCATTATCAACCGTAATACCGCGTTCGGTATCTTGGATATTTACAACGCCATTGTCGATGTTCAGATTATTCAGCGCAGTATATGAATGACCGCTTGTTTCACCGGACATATCATCCTCGATAACAGTTGCAGTCCAAGTTGCACCATCGCGCATAACCAACGATGATTCTTTAACAATCAGATACGAATCATCTGGCGGCGTTCCTGTACCATACGACACATACGTATTACCCTTCCAGTAAGATTCGGCACCCGTCAAATTAACATTTACATACGCATCAACAGGTGTACCAGAAGTATCTTCATCGTAGTTAAAGTTAATATTACCATCCATCTGCGTTGTGTGTGCGCCATCTGTGTTGATATTTACTTTTGCACCACCACGCGCAACGATGGCGTCCTCTGCTTGCATTTTCAAGTTACCAGAAATATTCACTATTCCCTGACTCATAGCAGAAATTCCACCAGAATTTCCTTGAATAGTAACATTATCCGCAACTATATTAACCGTGGCCAAATCATCACTGTTTTCAACATTTGTCGTATTATTGCCAACATGCACTGCACTGGAACCAACAGAATCCGATATTATCTCAACATCTTTACCAGTAATATTCAACTTTGCGCCACCCGCCAACGCCAGAATTGCAGAATCCGCACTTGATTCAACTCTTAAAAAATCGAACCCGTCAACGACTAATGTAGCCCCACTTTGCGCGGTCAAACCATACGAATGCGCAGATATATCTATATCTTTGGCGGTTAATTGTACATCTGAATTATCCAAAGCCAAAACCGCAATCTCATTTTCTGATTCTATATATATACTGTTTGTGTTTTCATTACCCAAAACGACCCCCGAACCAGCGTACGCAGCTTGAATAGCGCGTCTCTGACCCTCAGCAGTGGTTATCAAAGAAATGTTTTCTGTGGTAAGTGTCCCAGTATACCCACTTATAGAATTGATTGCATGCCCACTGGTAACATGAATTATGCCGTCTGGAACGATTTCATTTATATTCATATCTTCCGTGACCTGAACGGTTTCTTCCGTTACCGCCAATGCGGGCATGACCAACAACGCCGGCAATACAGATACGCCAAACATCAATCCGCGGAATTTTGTGGAATTTGACATATTTTCTCCTTTCGTTTTTTGAACGGTTACAAAACCCAAAAGGGAAAGATGTCAGGGGGTTCACAAATCTACAACAGAAGACTCCGATGGTTTTCCGGTTGCCCGTCTTTTATATACCACCAGCCCCCCGACCATAATCAGGGATTTTTTTCATCAGGTGCGAAAACACCACTCAGATTTTCTTCACGATGCCCTCGCACCGCTGTTGCAGGAATTGTGACATTCCTGAATCACCACAGTTCCCCATGGGATTCACATTTGATACTAGTATGTGATATGTGAAAAGTCAAGTGTAAATAAAATGTTTTTTATCATAAAACGACTATCCGAATCGGTAAATACGCACAAAACTGACATCGCTTGTTCCAGTTGTGCCACTGCCACCGGCGCCACCATCCATATTAACGGGCAATGTAAATTTGGCCTGAAACGCGCCACCCCCACCGCCGGGGGGGGGGGTATCACCCGAAGCCTTGGCGAAGGGTGACACAAGTTACGAGTAACCAGTAACTAAAAAATCCCGCCGTTCGGCGGGATTTTCCTTAATTCAAAGGCGCGCCCCAATGCTGTTGTATGGTGCGCTCAGCATCCATCGGGCTTACCAATACCTGGGGCGTTAATATAACCACCAACACATCACGCGTGGCCGATGTTTCACGCGACCCAGACAATGCCATAAAGTCCGGATCACCCAACCCATAACGCGTATCATTGTTTTCTTGCTTTTCGAACCCAGACACAACCAACATCTGGCCGGATTCCATTATAACCTCTTGCATGAAACTGCGTTCTTCAACCTCGGGCAATTGCAGTGTAACTTCGCCAATTGTTTGGGTCGACATACGCAACAATTCGCGCACAGACATTCTGAACAGCAACAATATCTTGCCGTTTTCCAAAACGTTCGGCAATAACTGCATTGAAAATCCGGTTTCCAAATCGTCTTGATCAACGGTACTGGATTCAACAGTTGTAAAGTTACGCGATTCAAACCGCTTGATATATCCCATCGTACGGGTGTTATTAACCGGCGCAACACGATTATTACGCGTGGTTACACCAACGTTCGTAACCAAAGATACCTTGCCCTGCTTTGCCAAAGCCTGGACCAAAGCATTTGTGCCCGCCAAACCGGACAAAGAACCATTTTGAATTTGATCCTGGGTATATGCACCAGAAACTATATCGCCACCCTCTTCATGCGTGGCCCCCGTCATAGCGGACACAGTATTCGACAACACGGCAATGTTCATGGATCCGGCCTCGGTACTGGTCAGGTTATTTTTTGGATTTGCAACAATATTCAACCCCGATGCCGAATTAATCGCGGCCGCCAAATTCAACCCAAACGCAGAATCATTGGAAATCGATACCTGTAACACTTTGACGTCGATTGTTATCAATTGTGACAAACGTTTGTTCTGGCGTTCAATATAATCACCAACACGCGCCAACACAGACGGCGGCGCAGTAACTGTAATCGTGCCCAAACTGCGCGACACTGTAAATGACGCGTTATCAACCTGGCCTATTATCGTATCCAGCGCGTTTTCAATTTCATCCCATTCTTTTAATGTGGATTCCAAAGATACAGCATTACCATCACTGGTTTCAACCGCAGTCTGATACGACACATCTGTGCCCAACGCATATAAAGTAAATGTGCGTGTTTCCGTTTCGTAAAACACGATTGCATTTTTATCATAATACCACAATAAATCTAAATCAGTGGCAACCTGGGACAGCAATCCCGACAAACTGCCCGTATATGCGATATTAATTGTTTTCTTTAACTTTTCAGAATTCACCTGGCTGTCAATTTTCACAGGGATTCCAGTAATGGATGTAATATTGTTCGACAATGCCTGTAACGTCACAGGTTCATTTAATAAAATCGTCACCCCAGTACTGGATTCAAATTGTGACGGCAAATTATTTCTGTGTTCCAACAAAGTCGATGACGCGCCCAACCAAACACCTTCGGACATAGAAACTGTATCACCACTGGCAACCTTGGCGGGCGGATTTTTTGACATTTCGAACGCATCATGTGCGTTAATAAAATCCTGATCCACCGAAGCGGCAACCTTGGCAGATTCTTTGGTGGCACACCCCGCAACCAATACGCTTAACACGCCGCATAAAAACAAAAATTTAATCGGTTTGGTCATTTTTATATTCTCCTGCCCCTGTGCGATAAATTATTCTTCGGTTGTCGATACCACCAACACACGGTTACCCTTATAAAATCTGGCATACGGTATTGGTGTCGCGCGTGCGAAATTACGCACCAGCGCAGACGCCACATCAACAAATCTTCCTTTGAATACAGCACTGGCCTCGATTGGATATTCGCGTGAAGTCGCCCATACCAAATCCCAGCCTTCTTTATTGCACCAATCTTGCAAAACCTCGCGCAGTGTTTGACCACTGGCCACGACCCAAGACCGCACTTGATCCGTCAAATTCATTGGCGATTCAGCATCAGCAGATTCATCAACATCCACCGCCAATTCAATATTCGCAACAGTTTTATCAACAATATTGCCGGTGTTTCTATCCACCACATTGCCATCTGTATCGACATACAACGCAATATCGATTTGACCTGTTTCTTTGCTTACCACACTGCCATTTTCATCGACATAGTATTTATCACTGACCAAATCCGGCACATTACCATTTGCATCCACGAACAAACCATTTTCAGCCGCATTTGCCGCCGCGATTTCAGATTTGCTCATACCGATTTTTGCCATAAACGCCTCGTACCCATCGCGATAATTGTTGCAATCGACGCGCCCACTGCGCGAAACGGCCAAAACCGTACCACCGTCATCCTCCAACATCTCGCTGCTTAACAAAGGCATTTCCGCCCCCGTATCACACGGATCAGAAAATCCGGCCGGCACCTGGGAACCGTGCAGCATATTCGCGCCACCCGACCATCCGTTAAAATCACCATCGGTTGCACGACCCAAATTAAAATTATTTTCCACAACCAAATCAGCACCAATCTTTGACACTATGCGAATATTATCATCATTGTTCGAACCAGCCGCATTCCCGGGATTAAATCCGATTGTAACATCGGCATCCGACCCAGCCAACGGCCACACAGGAACCTGGGCGGGTTGTGCAACGGATGCAACCTCGACCTGTTCTGCAACAGGCTCGGCAGAATAATAAACCTCACTCGTGACGACCTGGGGCATTGGTGTTTCAGATGCAAAACAATATCCCGCCGCGGTTGCCAACATTGCGACGATCAAGAATTTACGGAACATAAAAACATCCTTTCCTGAATGTGTTATCATATTTATTATGTATTATTATAACAACTTGACCGAATCTGTGCAAGACTAAAACGCAACTCGTCAAAAGATAAAATCGCGCGAATCGGCAAAAGATGTTATACTTACATTTAATAACAAAAAATTATTGGGGATTTTCATGCAGAACATACTGATTATTGCCGGGATTGGCGTTATTTTATTGATTCAAATTATAATCATTTACCTGGTTTATTCATCAAACACGCGCATGCGCGACATATCCAAAACATTAACGCACCAGTACAACGTGATTGTAAAAATTCAATCGGTATTAAAAAATAAATCTGCCACAAACGCAGTTGCCGAAAATGCAGAAATGATTTATCAAGACTTGTTGCAAAACTTAATTCCCATTATGGCGGCAATTGACGTAATGCCACGAACGACATCCGAACATCCATTGTGGCGCGCACTGGGCGGGATTATGGACGAATACGCAAAAAATCCATTTACATTGGAAAAATTACGCAGATGCATAAAACTTGATACCGAGGTATCGCGCAGCATCGACAATTATATGAACCGCGCAGACGCGTTTTTACAACACTTGACGACAACCGACCCCGATGGCATACTGGCCGCAACATTTACAGACGGCCTGCTGGGGCAATCATTGACATTCTTTGCCCAGGCAAAACAACTGGCCGCACAAACAACAGAAAACGGCGATGCCAAAATTATCTGAAAATCTTGTTCGTGAAATATCGCACATTCGGTCCGAACCCGAATGGCTGACCGAATGGCGTCTGATGGCATTTCGCGCCTGGAAACAAATGCAGGAACCACATTGGGCGGAATTGGAATACGCACCGATTGACTATGACGCGCTGAATTATTACAACGAACAAAAACCGATTGATAATTCAGACCTGCGGGCAACCTATGAAAAAATGGGGCTGCCTGAAAACGAGCAACGCGCCCTGCTGGGGATGGCGACCGACACCGTTATCGACAGTCGTTCTGTGCATACATCATATACAGACGAATTAAATAAACTTGGGATAATATTTTTACCATTTTCAGACGCTGTTAAACAATATCCAGATTTGGTAAAAAAATACCTGGGGACGGTTGTGCCCACGACCGATAATTTTTTCGCGGCATTAAACGCTGCGGTATTTTCAGACGGCACATTCGTATATGTCCCGCCCAACACAAAATGCCCCATCGATTTGGCCAGTTATTTCAGAATTGAAACCGCCAAAATCGGACAATTTGAACGCACCCTGATTATCGCAGACCGCGGCGCCCAATTAAGTTATATGGAGGGTTGCAGTGCCCCCCGCCGCCCCAACCATCAATTGCACAGCGGCGTTGTGGAAATCATCGCGCATGATGACGCAACTGTCAAATACGCAACCGTACAAAATTGGTATGCAGGCGACAAAAAACAATCAGGCGGGATATTAAATTTTGTAACAAAACGTGGCCGATGCGATAAAAACGCACGTCTGGATTGGACCCAGGTTGAAATCGGTGCAGCACTGACATGGAAATATCCATCAACGATTTTGGCGGGCGACGGCGCTGCTTCGGATTTTTATTCATTGGCAATCACCCGCAATTATCAACAGGCCGACACAGGCACCAAAATGATTCATATCGGCAATAACACGGTATCAAACATCGTGTCATACGGGGTTGCGCTGGACGCGTCACGTCAAACGTTTCGCAGTCTGGTATCTTTTACAGGACATGGCGGGAAAAACGCATCTAAATGCGACACACGCATAATTGGCAACGACGCCACTGCGAACACAATCCCGACTATAATTCATGCAAACGCGGACAACACCCAAAGTCACGAGGCCTCAACCGGCGCAATCGACGCCCAGCAATTGCAATTTTTGATGCAATCTGGTATGGATATGGATACCGCCACCGCGCTGATAATCGGCGCAACCGCTGCACCGGTTATATCACGGTTACCCATGGAATTTTTGGTTGAATCAAAACAGTTAATTCAAATGGCATTGGAAAGAAAATGAAAAAAATAAATAACATATTGGAAATAAAAAACTTATCGGTCGCACTGGGCGAAAAAACTTTGTTGCACGATATAAGTATGTCGGTCAAATGCGGTGCGCGTCACTTGTTGGCGGGTAAAAACGGTTCTGGGAAATCGACGTTGGTATCAACAATTATGGGCACCGAAGAATACAAAATAACATCAGGCAAAATTATATTTGATGGACGCGACATAACGAACGAAAACATAACCACACGCGCATTACTGGGGATATTTGTTGGCGCGCAAAATGTGCCCGAGATACCGGGCCTGACCGTTTTGTCTTTTTTGAAACACAGCGCGGCCGCACACCATCATTTTAACACAGGTCGCGATTTATCCATGGGCGAATTTTTAACAAATTTGGAATCTGCACGCGACGCATTGAATATACCAAAAGAATGGCTGAATCGCGGTATCAACGTCGGTTTTTCAGGTGGCGAACGCAAACGATTAATGTTATTGCGCCTGGTTTTAACCAAACCGAAATTGGCCATATTGGACGAACCTGATTCTGGGGCGGACGCTACAACACAAAAACAGATTGCAGATACAATTCGCAAAATGACCGACACAACATTTTTATTCATCAGTCACCAAAAAAATTTTACCGAGCAAATTAATCCGACTGATATAACAACTTTGTCCAACGGTAAAATTGTGATAGAATAATCACAGAAAGTTTTTAACCAAGGAGAAAATCAACATGGCGCGTAAAAAATCACAATCTTTATTAACATGGCTGTTGTGGCATCCGTTAAAATTTGCATTGATTGCGTTTGGATTGATTGTATTAATATCCGCTGTATTGAATGCTATGGGCGTATCAACAGACGGCCCGATTGCATTTGGCGTAATAATTGCGGTTGTGATTGCAGCCGCCATTACGTTTTGGTATATGCCGCGCGGCAATATGGACAGACGCGGTTTTATCGCATTAAATAATGCACAAACATTAATCGCCACAACTATATTTTGGGCATCAGCCATAATTATCGCAACATACCAGGCACAAATTACAAACAAACTGCTGTGGATGGCCACAATGCAAAGCGGAATGTTTTTTACAATTTTTGTATTGGTGGGTGTGTTTTATATGTATCTGTTTGGCGTATCGCTTACAAACCTTTACACAAAATACCAGCGTTGTCGTGAAATGGGCATATCGCCATGGAAAATAATACTGTCGATGCCGTTTGGTTTTGGGCTGCTTTGGACGCCAGGATATTTGCTGGACGATGGGAATAAAAACAATTCATCGGTCACAATTTCTGCACGGTGGTATGAAAGACTGACGAATTGGATTATGTCGAATCCAATTTACACAACATTGGCATTTGCATTAATCGTAATTTATTCAGGATTTTTTGCAGGATTTAACGCGGCGTTATTAACATTGGCATCTGCGGTTGTATTTGCGATATGGCTGCGCATTGCGGGTCTGTCTGGATTCCGTGAGGCACAAAATCGTACGTATTCCTATGTTGCGATTGTGGTTAATATCGCAATAATTATCGGATTTATATCACTTGCCACAAACAATACCATGATGACGATAAATATAACAGATATCGCGCCTGTAAATATGTAACATAAAAACGCGCTGGATACACATCAGCGCGGCATTGGGGGATTTAACAATGAATGGATTGATACTTTTTGTTGCGATAATAATGTTCCTGTGGTTGGGTCGGTCGATATTGATTCCGCTGCTGGTGGCGACGTTTTTATGGTATTTGATAAACGCGACCGCAACATACGTACGAAAATTGTTTCCATTCAATGATGACGATGCGCGCGTTGCGCGCCCCATTGCCGCACGCGCATTTGATTGGACGTCGAATATTTTGTCGGTTTTGGTCATGTGTGGATTGCTGTATTTCTTTGCAACACAAATCCAGCCTATGTTCCGCGAATTGGCGGCGGCACTGCCTGAATTACAACATAAAATAGTCCAGTTTGGAAATTATCTGTCGCAATCATTGGGATTGCATTTCGACGCAGGTATGATTCCAAACATAGCAAACATCGCGGCAGGCATTGGTGCATCTGTTGCCGGCATAGTCACATCAACGGGCATGATATTGGTTTATATGATATTCTTGTTTGTGGAACAAAGCACATTTAACAAAAAATTTTCTGCACTGATTCCAAACAAACGCGAATATAAAAAAGCACGCTTTATCGTGGATAGTATCGACGACAATATGAAAAAATATTTATTTATGAAAACATTACTGTCGGGCATCACGGGCGTACTGTCATATTTTTGGTTGCAAATGATTGGTGTGGAATTTGCGGGCATCTGGGCGTTTATAGTATTTATCACAAGTTATATTCCAACAATCGGCGCAATCGTTGCATGTGCATTGCCAATATTATACTCGTTGGTAACCGCACCATCATTACAACAACCGATATTAACCGCAGTCGGCCTGATTGCATTACAGGTTATATTCGGAAATATATTGGAGCCAAAATTAACCGGCAAAACGTTGAATTTATCAACATTGGCGATACTGATAAACTTGGTGTTTTGGGGAATGATTTGGGGCATTGCCGGCATGTTTTTCAGCGTGCCATTATTGGTGGCAATATTTATCATCACCGCCCAGTTTGATTCCACACGTTGGATTGCAATACTGCTGTCCGCGGATGGAAAAATACCGGATAAAAGTGAAGAATAAAAACGCCGCTATGTGCATTGTTTCCGCCGTTTTTTGATTATTTCAAACGGCGAACAACTGCAATTGCGTTTTCCAAAATAACGCGTGCAGATTCTGAATCCAACCCGCGTTTTATATCAGCAACACGCACACGCCCCATATCATCTTGGGCGGCACGACTGGTTAAACTTTCATCTATGAACGCAATCGGTAAATCGGTGTATGTGGCCAATTCAGCCACACACGCGCGAACAGCATCAGTTGTATCAGACGGCGTACCATCGGCATGCAACGGCAATCCAAACACAATTCCAACAACGTTTTCAGCAGATGCCAAATCTGCAATTTCTCGCGCAATGGATTCCCCGCCCCGTCCCGATAAAATCGCCGGCCGCACAAATACAAATTCACGCGACGCATCAGACACAGCAACCCCTGTGCGACGCGCGCCCCAATCAACACCCAATATGCGCCCCACGCGCGGAAAATCGTTGAAATTTGGCAAAATCATTGTATAATTTCCCCTGATGCTTTACAGATTATAAACAGAATAGGATACGATATGGCATTTAGCAAGCAACAATTACAAAAATTTGCAGATTTAATACACATTGAAATAACTGATGAAAAACTGGAACAAATGAACATAGATTCAGTTATTGAATGGTTGGACAAATTGCAAAAAATCGATACAACCGGTGTTGAACCGATGTTAAACCCGGCCGAGCATAAATTACCCCGCCGCGCGGATGTGGTAACCGACGGCAACATTCGTGATGCAGTTTTGGCAAACGACCCAGACACCGCCGGCGTATCCCGTGGATATTTTGCAGTACCAAAAGTAATGGATGAATAACGATGATAGATTTAACAATAACAGAAGCATTAAAAAAATTAAACTCACGCGAAATCAGCGCAACTGAACTGACGCGCGCGCATTTGGATCGTATTGAAAAATATGGTGCGGAATTAAATTGCTATATCACAACAACACCCGAACGCGCATTATCGGATGCGGCTGCGGCCGATGCGCGTTATGCGGCGGGAAATCCCCTGCCCTTGGACGGTATCCCCATCGGGATGAAGGATTTATTTGCAACGCGTAACATTCGCACAACTGCGGCGTCACACATGTTGGAAAACTTTATCCCGCAATATGAATCAACCGTCTCGCAAAAATTCATAGACGCCGGCACGGTATTATTGGGAAAAACCAACCTGGACGAATTCGCCATGGGAACATTCAGCAAAACCAGTTACTTTGGCGCACCGATTAACCCGTGGCAATTGGAACGCAAATTAACCGCGGGCGGTTCATCCGGCGGCACAACCAGTGCGGTTGCATCCGGATTGGCCATGGGTGGCACGGGAACGGACACGGGCGGTTCGATTCGTTTTCCTGCATCCATAACGGGGTTGGTTGGTATGAAACCAACATACGGCCTGTGCAGCCGTTGGGGATGCGTTGCATTCGCATCCAGTCTGGATACACCGGGTCCTGTGGCACGCACGGTTGATGATGCGGCATTGTTATTAAGCGCAATGGCGGGTCATGACCCAAAGGATTCAACCAGTGCGGATGCCGGATTTCATGCACATACACCGCTGTCACCAATTTTGGGCGACGGCAAAAAATTACGTATCGGCGTGATAAAAGAATTTTCAAATGTTGAAATTTCGCCCGATATGAAACGCATATTTGACGCGCGCATCGCAGACCTGAAATCATTGGGCGCAGATATTATCGAAGTATCCATCCCAAATATTTTGGACGCTTTGGCGGCATATTATATCATTGCCCCGGCCGAGGCTTCATCCAACCTGGCGCGTTATGACGGCATGCGTTATGGCCTGCGTGTGGATGGCGCAGATTTAATCGACACATATAAAAAGACGCGCGCCGCGGGATTTGGAACCGAAGTCCAACGCCGTATCATTATCGGCACGGCCGTTTTATCCAGCGAATCGTACGAGGTGTATTTTATGCAGGCTGCACGCGTCCGCAGATTAATTGCCGACGCATTTGACCGCGCATTTGAACAATGCGATTTAATCGTATGCCCGGCCGGTGCAGGCACAGCATTACCGTTGGATTCTGATTTATCGCCCCTGGAATATTATGCGTTGGATTTATTCACGGTTGCAATGAACCTGGCCGGCATTCCTGCATGCAGCGTACCCGCGGGGTTGGCAGAAAACGGTCTGCCACTGGGTATGCAAACGGTTGGCCGCAAATTCGATGATATGCGCGTAATGCAATTGGCAAAGCATATCGAGCAATTCGCCGGCGTTGATAATCGTCCAACAAAAATAATGGGGAAATAAAAAATGGTGGCCAGAAGTGGAATCGAACCACTGACACAGGGATTTTCAGTCCCTTGCTCTACCAACTGAGCTATCTGGCCAATGTGAAACGAATAATAAAGTATCAAATGATAAAAAGCAAGGAAAAATAAAAATGTTTACGATAAAGGGCAAAACAACAGATTGGGAATTGGTTATCGGACTTGAAACTCATATCGAGGTTCTGTCCAACAGCAAACTGTTCAGTGGTGCATCCGCGGACTATAACCCGTCGATTTCCCCAAATACCCAGGTTTCAATGGTTGATGTCGCAATGCCGGGCATGTTGCCGGTATTAAATGAATACTGTGTTGAGCAGGCAATAAAAATGGGACTGGGTCTGAATGCGGAAATATCCCGCCGCAGTAAATTTGCCCGCAAACAATATTTTTACCCTGACCTGCCCCAGGGATATCAGATTTCCCAACCGGTCGAAGAACCACCAATTGTTGGCCGCGGCTGGGTTGAAATTATGGGCGATGATGGCAATCCAAAAAAGATTTTAATCGAACGCGCACACCTGGAACAAGACGCAGGAAAATTAAAACACGACGTACATCCAACAAAATCTTTTGCGGACTATAATCGTACGGGCGTTGCCTTGCTGGAAATCGTAACGTTCCTGGATACAAAGAACCCTGAAAATAATTCGTATATCACTTCCCCAGACGAGGCCGAACGCTACCTGCGTGAAATTCGTGAAATTGCGCGCGCCCTGGGCGTGTCCAAGGCAAATATGGAGGAAGGATCCATGCGCGCCGACGTTAATGTGTCTGTGCGTCCCGTTGGTTCAAAAGAATTCCGCACGCGTACAGAAACCAAAAATATGGTGTCGTTCAAATTTATTAAATCCGCCATTGAATACGAGGCTCGCCGTCAAATCGAAATATATGAAAATGGTGGCACAGTGTCCCAGGATACAATGCGCTATTCCCAGGCCGACGGCACAACATCGGTAATGCGCAGCAAAGAAAACGCACTGGATTACCGCTACTTCCCTGACCCGGACCTGTTGCCACTGGAAATCAGCGAAGAAACAATTGAACGTATTCGCAGCAATATGCCCGAATTGCCGGCGGCGACCCGCGCGCGCTATGTGCATGATTTCGGGCTGTCTGAATATGATGCCGCGCGTCTGACTGAAACGACGGACATATCAAAATGGTTTGATGCGGCGGTTGGAAACAACCCAAAACGCGCGAAATCCATCGCAAATTGGATGATTTCTGAATTGTTCGCACACCCCGAAAATTGGGACGCAAAAAACGCTGTGGATACATCTGAGCGCGGCACAGCGCGGATTATCACACCGTCTGATTTGGCCGAATTGGTCGATATGATTGCCGAAAACGCAATCAACGGAAAACAGGCCAAGGAAATATTTATCAAAATGTTGGATGGCGAAACAGGCACCCCGCGCGCAATTGCCGAAAAATTCGGTATGCAGCAAATTACCGATACCGCCGCAATCGAATCGGTTGTTGATGATGTAATCACCAAAAACGCACCCCAGGTTGAACAATATAAATCCGGCAAAACTGGACTGCTGGGGTTCTTTGTTGGTGCGGTTATGAAATCAACCGGTGGCAAAGCGAATCCGGCCGTTGTAAATGAAATACTGCGTAAAAAATTATCATAAAAATAATGGTGAATAAAAAATGTCAGACGAACAAACTTTTTCCATTGTAACAATCGTCAAAGACGATCCAATTACTGGTGTTGAATACGGCACAGTTCGCGTTCCATACAGAACGCTGCACCCCAGTGAAATCGACGTATATCAAAAACACTTACAGGCGATAAAATCAAAACGCATGCGCGCCGAAAAACAAAAGCAAAAATAAAAATGAAAAAATTTTTCATTCATACATTCGGTTGTCAAATGAACGTATATGACGGGCAACGCATTGCATCCATGCTGCGTGGCCGTGGATACACCCAGACCGACGATTACACCGATGCAGACATAATTATATTAAATACATGCGCCGTACGCGCCAAGGCAACGGACAAGGTATTCAGTGCACTGGGGCGTATGCGCACTGAAAAAAAGCCTGATGCGATTATGGGCATTGTTGGATGCGTTGCGCGCGAATCGGGCGCGGATGCGTTTCGTCGTGTGCCTGAATTAAATTTTGTTTTGGGGCCGCAAAGTTATCATAAATTACCGGAAATTTTGGAAAATCCAGATACCAGACTGTTTAATATCGATTTAGGCGGATTGGAAAAATTTGATGAAATGCCACAAATGGACGCGTCCCCCACGGTTGCATATATACCAATCCAAGAAGGCTGCAATCATTGCTGTACATACTGTATCGTGCCATATACACGCGGACGCGAAATATCACGCCCCTATGACGACGTGGTGCGCGACACCATTCATGCCGCCAACACAGGCGCGATTGAAATATGCTTTTTGGGTCAAAACGTAAATGGATATAAATACACGGACGAAGACGGGAAAATATATCGTTTATCTGATTTAATTCGTTCCACCGCCAAATTGGACGCTGTTAAACGTATTCGTTTTACATCCAGTTATCCAACAGAAATGACCGATGATTTAATCGACATGTTCCGCACAGAACCTAAACTGCTGCCCTTCTTGAATATACCTATACAAAGCGGGTCGCAAAATGTATTGACAAAGATGAACCGTCCATACACGCTGGATCTATATATAGATATTGTTGACAAATTAAAATCCGCCCGTCCAGATGTTCAAATATCCAGCGACTTTATTGTTGGATTCCCCGGCGAATCAGACGACGATTTTGAACAAACATTGGAAATTGCAAACCGCATAAAATACATAAATTCTTTTTCATTCAAATATTCGCCCCGCCCGCATACTGCGGCGGCCGTAATGCCGAACCAGATACCCGAAAAAATCAAATCCCAACGCTTATATAAACTGGATGCTTTATTAAATGAAATCCAGCGCGAATTCAATGAATCATGCATCGACCGCGAATTGGAATGCCTGTGCGAAGGCGCCGACAAAACGGGCCAACACACAATTTATCGCACCCCATATATGCAACAATGCATCGTAAATATCCCCGCGGATACAGCACCACAAATCGCAAAAATAAAAATAACCGCGGCGAACAAAGCATCTCTGCGCGGCGAAATTGTTGAATAACAACTTAAAATTTTACGCCCAGATTTAATCCCAACTTGAACCCAAATCCTGTGGATTCATCAT
The DNA here is from genome assembly GCA_944392595.1 of uncultured Alphaproteobacteria bacterium. Classification (GTDB taxonomy): domain Bacteria; phylum Pseudomonadota; class Alphaproteobacteria; order Rs-D84; family Rs-D84; genus Enterousia. The sequence continues at coordinate 79,024 of CALXXD010000005.1, read as the reverse complement.
ATATCGCGCCAACACTTAACACAGCGCTGAAATTATCATGTGGCGAAGAAATATACATTTGCGCGTCTGCATTAAATATGCCACGGATATCGGCATTTACCCCAACACCATATTGGTATTTCAAATCATACCCAACCGAATCGATTAACAAATTTGCACCAATGGCCGCAATAAATTCAGTATCAGACAAATTTGCAATATTTGCATAATCCACCCCGCCCCGCACAAACGGCATCAAATTCACATTACGCGCAACATCAAACGCCACACCAAAATCCGCCGCCCCATACCCAGAAAATCCCATTGGATTTTCAACAATATCCGCGCCATTAAATACAGCCCCGGTGTAAAAATTTGCAACCGACACGCCCGCCAACGCACGTGCAAAAATAACATCATCAAAATACGCTATATGCACGTTTCCGCCGTACAGCACGGATTCATATTCATCGAAACCATCACCATACGACATTGCGTATGCGTATCCAGAAATACCCACAGTTATTTTTGATCCAACACCATAATTTCTGTCAATTGCGCCACCCATGGCACTGGCATTATCTGCAAACATCGCCATCGGGATTAAAGACAAAGAATCGCCGCGCACCCGCACGCGTGACATTTCATTTACATTCATCACACGAACAATATCCATTAACTGCATCGGCGCAATACGCGCGGAACGTGACATAATGGAATGAATTTCATCAACGCTTGCCGCGCCATCCAACGCAGCCAACAATTTATCATCTGAATTTTTGATGCGCAATTCGTCCAAAAATCCGCCCAACTTATCACCCAGTATTTTCGAATAATCTGTATCGCGCACAAAATCGATATATAAATTTCCAGCCTCTATACGCGAACCAAATCGATACAGCGGATTTACATTTGCAACATTCAAACGTACGGTCCCGTTTACTGTTACATTGGACATAATCGCGCCATCTGGTAAATCAGATATGTCTTCTATATACAAAACCACATCTTCCTGCAACGTAACGTTTTGCAGTTCTGATTGGTCGCCATCCAATATAACCCCAGAATTCTTGATTATTATTGTTTGTGCGCCATTTGATGCCCGCGCCAAATCAGCCAAAGAAATTTTATCTGCATTATATACAATTATATTATCCACACCACCCACAGGCCGCAGGTTATCATCACACGTAATTAATTGAATTGCATTTGAATAGAATTCATCTGCATTACCAAAATTTTGGATATAAACATCAAACGCATCACCCACATTCAATGTACCGGTCAAAGTTCCATAATTTTCTATCACAACAGATTCATCAATAACCAAATTGCTGACATCAACTGTCCGGCCCGCTTCGACGCGAATAACATCATAACCACATGCCGCATTTACACCGAATGCAGCGCACAGAAAAGTTACAAAACATCCATATCCAATACGCATATCGAAATAATATCATACAGGAAAAAATTCCAAAAACATATAAAATAAAATCCTGGGGCACCCCAGGATTTATCATGCCGGACAAATTATTATAACCAACCTTTTTCCAACGTGCCCCAGCCGGCTTTATACCCGCCGTCACGTTCCAAGAATATTTTGGCGTTATTCAATTGTTCCGCGGTCAGGCCACGAATAATAAACGATTCTTTCAGATGCCCACCGGATTTATTCGAACTTAAAGTCGGCAAATTAACAGACATCGGTTCTTTGTCACAGCACAGGCTGTTATTATTGCAACTGCTGCATTGATGGATACGCACGGTATAAACCTTGCCCGGACGCAGGTCTTTAACATCGACCTCCATCTTTAAGCCGGCATCAGTTTCAACGAACTTGATTTCGCCCATTCTGGATTCGCCGCCACGACTGCTGTGGGTGTACATTTTGGCATGCACGCGGCTTACATCCGATTCTTCGTATGTCTGATAAAACACAACCGTTTCGGTTGGCTGTGGTGCCGGTTTGGGTTGCGGTTTTGGCTTGCTGTGGCCACAACCCGCGCAACCCGACAATAACACAACGGCACCCAAAAGTGATGACAAAACTAACATCTTTTTAATTAAATTTTTCATAATTTTTCTCCATTTATTTTATATTATAAATATCGCGCTATATGCACGTTTCTGGCATACAGCGCGTTTTTGTTAAAACATAAATCTGATACCAATATCGCCCCCGATATTATGCAAACCGGAATTAACATCGACATAGTTATAACGTGCCGCAATATCAACAGCGAAACGTTCCATATCGAATGTTATACCCAATGTTCCCATTGCCGAGAAACGAGTCTTGCTGTCGCTGTGCGAACCGACACTTGGGACATTGCGTTCAATATCGGTAAATGCAACACCGGCGCCCAATCCAAAGAACGGACGAACGATATGATAACCACCGAATTCCCAATACGTATTCCACATCAACGTCTGCATTTTCGATGAAATTTCTATTTCTTCATTGCCACCAAATTTTGCACTGTCCTTGGATTTGCTGAATATAGACCATTCAATTTCACTGCGCACGGTGTCACAAATTTCCAAACCCATGGCCACACGCCCTTGGAAACTGATATCAGACATAGTTTCTTTGTGGTCGTTATAATTTTCACGCAGCATATTATAACCGACGCCACCATGCAAACCGATATACGGATCCAATCCGAACAATTGCCAACTGCTGTCGTATGGATTACGTCCGGCCGCAAAAGCAGGACACGCAACCAACACCGCCAGTGTTGATATAACTATTTTTTTCATTTTCTCTCTCCTTTTTATTTTGTTGTTATAAAGTTTTCTTTCATGCCAACACTGTCATTGTATCAGACAAAAAACAAACTTTGCATAGGTATGGATGCCCAATGTATTTTGTGCGATATGAACACAAAGCCCTTGCATTTATTGAAAAAAAGTCTATAATTGCCCCAGTCGATGGTAACAAACGACACGTTTATTATGGACCCGGGTGCATAGCTCAGCTGGTAGAGCAACTGACTCTTAATCAGTGGGTCCAGGGTTCGAGTCCCTGTGCGCCCACCACAAAATTTCGTTAACGAACGCAGTGAGTTTAAGAAATTTTAGTGCCACACGAAGCCTTGCGCGAAGTGTGGCTTTTTCATTACCGCCACACTGCAAAGATTTCCACACAAAGCCCGACGCACCGTGTGGCTTTTTATTACACAAAACAAACGGCTGTATATGCAGGATTTTATGCACATACAGCCATTTTATTATTTCAAATAAGTCGATGGATTATACGCTTTTGTTCCCTTACGAATTTCAAAATGTAACTGCGGTTCATCAACCTTGCCCGTTTCACCGACTGTGCCTATCTTCTGCCCCACAGAAACTTTATTCCCACGCCGCACCGTCATAGAATCCAGATGCGCATACACTGTCATCCATCCGCCGGAATGTTGAATAATAATCAGATTTCCCATGCCCTTCACTTCGTTACCTGCGTATGCAACAACGCCATTTTCGGCGGCGCCCACCGTTGTTCCACGTGCGGCCGCGATATTAATTCCATCGTTAAATAACCCATCGCCCTTTGCCCCATATGCAGACAACACCCTGCCCCGCACCGGCCAAGAAAACTTTGACGAAGAACGCGCGCCGATTGTTGGCAATTTCTGCGTCGGATCAGACGAAATTTTTTCCTTTGGCTTTGCCACCGGCACAGTCGCAGAATCAACCTTGGTGGTTGCAACGCTGCGCACAGGTGCAGAACTTAAATCAGGCACCTTTAATTTTTGCCCCACCGACAGCGCGAACGGCGCGCTTAAATTATTCATCACCGCCAAATCATTCACCGGCACAGAATACCGGCGCGACAAAGAATACAATGTATCGCCGGCCGCCACTGTTATCTCGGACAACTCCACACGCGTGGTCGTATTTGCATCCGCCGGCACAGCAACCGTTTGCACCGCCCCAGATTCTTTTTCAACCGGCACTTTTAATTTTTGTCCAACAGACAGCGCATACGGCACGCTTAAATTATTTTCCCGCGCCAACGCATCAACCGTTGTCCCATACATTTGCGCCAAAGAATAAAGCGTATCACCGGGCGCAACAGTTATCTCGGCCACGGATTGCACCATTGTAACACCGCCATACATCGGCACACGCAGATAATCAGCATCGCCCGCATCCGCCGTTACAATTGGCGCGCCCGCATCAATATCGCGCGGTGTGTCGCCATACATGCTTGTCGCGGACGGCGGCACGATATAATCATTAACACTGGCATATTCGACATAATCGGCATCATCAACCGAACCATAAAGATTTGGCGACGCATAAACGCCATAGTCAATTGATGCGGCATTATAAATTTCAGGCTGGGTCTCGGGATCGGCCAACAACGCAGGATACCGCGCAGAAATAAATTCCCCAACCGTATCAGGCAACGCCAAAATCTTGGGCTGTAAATCACACGCGGCAAACGCCAGCGCACAAATTCCAAAAATATAAATGCTGAATTTTTTCATGCCCAAATTATATCACAAAAAATAAAATAAATCTTGACTTATTTTTGTGCGTCCCGCATGAACAGCAAACTGGCCTCGAACAATCCCCACATCGGCAACGCCAGCAAGATTTGCGAAACAACATCAGGCGGCGTCAAAACAGCCGCCACAACGACAATCAGCACGATAATATACCGGCGCATTTTCACCGCCGTGGTACGAGACAAAATACCGACACGATTTAATATCACCAACACCAACGGCAATTGAAAGGCCACGCCAAATACTTTCAGCATTCCAATTGCAAACGCCAAATAATCAGTCGCCGCCGGCAACAACACAGACGGCACAGGCGACGATTGATTTAATTCCAGAAAGAAACCAAACACAAACGGAAACAGCACGTAAAACGCGAACGCAGCCCCCAATACAAACAATATGGGTGATGCAATTAAAATCGGCCAAATTATTTTACGTTCTGCTTTCTTTAACCCCGGCGCAACGTATTCCCATGTTTGCCACAACGCAAACGGTGCGGTAACAAATAAACCGAACAACACAGACAACGAAAACCTGATCATTAATCCATCGGCCAAACCAGTATAAAGCAACGCGCCATCCGGCCAAATATCTAACAATGGCGCGGTTAATAATTGCTGCACGTATGGCGACAAATACCACCCACCAATCAATGCCACAACAAACACCAACGCAACCCACAAAATACGACGTCGCAATTCTGCGAAATGTTGTCCCAAAGTCATACGGGGATTTTGTTTCATTTGCGCCCCACCCCCGTTTTTTTGCGTGCAACAGAATTCTTCTTTGAACGTTTTTTGATATTTTTTATCGGTTCTGATATTCCATCCAACACATCAGCAGTCGTGGTACGAATTAAATCATCGATTGGTTTTTCCAAATCTATTTGCTGTTTTATTTGTTCGGACACATCCGTTATTTTCCAAATCATTTTACGCACAAACGTTACAATATTTGCCAAAAAACGCGCCACATCAGGCCACATCCGTGCAGGTATCACCAACACTGCAACCAACAAAATCACTAAAAATTCAGGCCAACTGATTCCAAACATTTTTAATCGTAAAAATCGTCACCGCCACTGGTGCTGACTGTTCTGTGTCTTTGGATTTGAAAATAATCAGACGCAAAATTTGTTTTTGTTTTCAAATCATAAAACGCGACATCAGTTCTTGCACCAGTCGCATCAATAACGGCCCAAGAATCCAACAACACCGGATTTTTATTAAATACCACGGTCATATTTCCCAAACCTTCTTGGCCGCGCAGATTTAATTTCAACGAAAATTTATCATCCAAATCAGCCGTTTCAACGACATTAATATCTGCATTACGCAAATCTATATTTTCGCGAATTAAAATTCCGGCCGGCGTACTGGTCAATGGCACAGTTGTAATTTGATCCAAAGATTTATCAAAGAAATACAAATCGCGACCATCTGCAATTAATTGCACAGGCATATTATCATAATCCAAACGCACACGCCCCGGCCGCAGCATAGAAAACACGCCTTTTTCTTGCTTTCCATTGGCGACCTGGACAAAATCGCCAGATAATCCAGTAATGGAATTCAAATAACTTTCCGCCGCGCCAACCAGTCCAGAATCCACATCTGCATACGCATGCGCGCACATAATTATCCCCATAAATGCGAAAAACAATTTTCTCATTTTATCCCCCTGAAAATTTCCAACACCTGGGCCCGAACATTTTCCAAAGTATCATTTACGACCGCGCCCGCCGCATACGCGTGTCCGCCCCCCCCAAATGCGACCGCAATTTCATTGATGGGCTTGCTTCTGCTGCGAATGGATACACCCGTCTGCTTTTCTTTTTGTTGTTTCAACAAAACAATGTATTCAACGCCTTTGATTTGTCCCAATAAAGACAAAACAGTCTCGCCCCGGCCATCCAATCTTTTGTAATCACGTGAATCAACCGTGGCCAATGCCAACCGCCCGTTAAAGAAAAATTCAGCCCGCGACGCAACGGCAGATTCTGTCAAAATTGTTTTTCGCGACATATTATTCAACAAATTCGACAAATATTCTATATTAACGCCATCATCAACCAATTGCGCCATCACGCGCAACACATCGCCGCGCCGTGCATACTTAAAAAATCCAGTATCGGTCAAAATCGCCACAGCAATCAGATTATTAACATCCGCATCACGCGCCCATTTTAATTTTTTTGCAATATCAAATATGATTTGCGCGGTTGCAGCGGCCGAATCATTATTAAAATTCATATCACCGACATCATCAGGATTTTTATGATGATCGATTGCAACAACGAATTTCGCGCCATTCACAACGGGCATAATCCATTCCAGATTTTTTTTCGCACCATAATCCAAAACGAACACCAAATCAAATGCATCTGATAAATCAACATGACCGTGAAAATGCATTTGTTTTCGCATCGGCACGTTATCCAGCATATTTGAAACATTGCCCTCATACACGCATACGGCATCACGCCCGAAATTCAACCGAATTAATTGCGCCAACGCCAACCCAGAACACAACGCATCGCCATCTGGGTTTTTATGCCCAGCAATCAATATCCGCTTTGCAGACTTTATTTTTTCGCATAAAATTTCCAAATCATTTTTTTTCATCGGCACTATACGGCAATATCATCTATTACAAACTGGGCGCTGACGCGACCGTTATATTCGTTTTCTTTTAACTTGCCCAACATTTTTATTTTAGTGTTTGTATTCGCATCGTCCAGCAAAAAATCACCAACCGGTGTTCCCACTAAATTAAAACCAACGAACGCCAATTGCGTCCCGGCGCTGGTCATAACAGATCCACGCAAATGCACCCCATGCCCCATTGTTGTGGCAAATCGCAAAGTCGCGCCATCCAAAATCAGTGTCGGTTCAGGATTACCCTGGCCAAATGGTTCCAGTGCGCTTAATTTATTTATCAATTGCAACGTTGCGCCCCCAGCATCCATTTCAGCATCTGCAATAATTTCTTTGTTTGGCATTACGCCATTTAATTGTTCGCGCACAGATTTTTCCAAAAATTCACAAAATTGCGATTCGTTTTCCACACTTAAAGAAAACCCAGCCGCCGCGGCATGCCCACCGCCTTCGGATACAATTCCAGCCGCCAATGCATCATGAATAATTTTTCCCAAATCAACACCATGAATTGATCGACCAGACCCATTAATAACGCCATCTGAACGCGTAGCCACACACGACGGCAAATTATATTTATCCTTTAACCTGCCGGCGATAATCCCCATAACCCCACCGTGCCAATTATCGCCACACACAAACAAACTGCAACGTCCCGCATCACAACATTTTTGCGCCAATTCAGACGCACTTATCATAATCGCATTTTGAATATCTATGCGTTCTTGGTTCATGGTATGTAATTTTTGCGCCAAATCATTCGCAATCAACGGATTATCCGTCAATAATAATTCCAAAGCAGGCGCCGCAGAATCCAACCGCCCCGCCGCATTCAATCGCGGCCCGATGGCAAATCCCGCCGCATACACAGACGCGCGCTTTATCCCGGCCACGTCCATCAACGTACGCAGTCCCAAATTTTGCCGCAGATTTAATACCTTTAACCCCGTTGCAACAAATGCGCGATTTAATCCGATTAACGGCATAGTATCGCATATCGTACCCAACGCGACCAAGTCCATATAATTCATCGGATCGGTCGCCGCAACCTGATGCGCCAACGCATCCGGCAAATCGCGCGATCGTAATTCACGCCGCACGGCAACCAAAGTTAAAAACGCAACACCAACGCCCGCCAAATAAGCCAACCCCGATGTATCATCTGCACGCTTTGGATTAACAACCGCATCAGCCGCCGGCAAAACCGAATCGGGCGAATGATGATCTGTCACAACGACGCGCATACCCAAAGATTTCGCGTGTGCGACCTCGGCCACGCCACTGATACCGCAATCGACTGTAATAATTAATTTTGCACCACTGCGCGCAATTTCATCAATTGCGCCGATGTTTAATCCATAACCTTCGCCTTCCCGTGTGGGCAAATGCCATGTTACATCCACATCCAACGCCCGCAGATATTTAACCAATACAGCGGTTGATGTAATCCCATCAACATCATAATCACCATATATGGCAATTTTTTCACCCGCCAAAATACTGTCTGCGATTATTTTTGCAGCCGCATCCATATCACACAGCACGCTGGGGTTTGGCATATATTCCCGAATACTGGGGTTTAAAAATTGCTCCATGGCGGCCATATCAGTTATGCCGCGGGACATTAAAATTTTTTGCAACAAATTATCTGGCCGACTTATACTGCTTTCTTCACCTGGATACGTCGCCACCGTCCATACCTGGCCCAGCATGGACTTATCAACCACTGTTCTCACGTTCTACTCTTTTTTATTATCAACGTGATTATAATCGAAATTTATTCAAATAGCAACGGCAGTATGCTGTCTAAAATTTTCCCGGTGGTTGGCACAGCATTAAACGCAGCGGTCCGCAAACCAAAAGATTCAGCCGTTCCCATCGGTTCATCCAGTATCACCAATATGGTATATTGCGGTGCAGAAACGGGAAAGATACCCACAAAAGCAGTTAAATTCTTTTTATGACTGACGCGTCCATTTTCATATTTTTCGGCGGTTGCGGTCTTTCCACCGATTTGAATACCCGCAACACGTGCCTGTTTCCCACTGGTTTCTTCGGCGACATGGAACATAACCTCGCGCAGGCGCGCAGAGATATCATCGGACAACACGCGTTGGCCCTGGATTGGTCCAACACCACGTTTTAACAAAGTTGGATATATATAAATTCCACCATTTGTCATTGCATTCACACCCAACAATAAATGCATTGGGGTGACTGAAATTCCGTGTCCAAAAGACATTGTTGCACGTTCCACTGGACCCCATTTTTTCGGCCACAGCGGATGTTCAGTCGTGCCGAATTCTAATTTCAAAGGCTCGTCAAAATGTAACCTGCGGAAAAATTCTTGTTGTGTGTCATCGGGCAGATCCAGCGCAATCTGGGCACTGCCGACGTTGCAAGAATACATCATTATTTCTTCAACGGTTAAATTCGGACGTGGCGGTTTGAAACTGCGCAGGTCTGAAATTCTTGCTGCGACACGATCAAATTTATCGCGTATAACAAATGGTTCTGCGATGTAATATTCTTTGTCTATGCCATTTTCCATGGCCATTGCGGTATTAAATATTTTGAAAATAGACCCCATTTCAAAAACACCGCGCATCGGCATAAACATGCGATTCGATGCAGGATCCAAATTTCTGTTTTCCGGATCAAAATCCGGCAAAGACACCATCGCAATCATTTCACCGGTTTGCGAATTCATCAACAACCCCATGGCGGCACGCGCCCGGTATTTTTGCATAGCAATTGTCAATTGATCATAAAAAACCGCCTGAATTCGTGCATCCAGCGATAATTGCAACGGGTCGGAATTTTCAGACAAATAATCTTCATAAACCCGTTCTGCACCTTCAAGTCCATATCCATCATCACCAACAAATCCGACGGCATGTGCAAACAATCTGCGCTTTGGATAACGTCGCCATTGTTTAACCTCGACTTCCAATCCGGGCAAACGCGCCATTTCGACCGCCGCAATTTCATCTTCGGACGCATACGCTTTTCCCTTCACAGGAATATATTTGCGCGATGAATTCACCAAATCCAACGCCTGGGCCATGGTATATTCGTATGGCAATATTTGATGAATCGTTTGCGCCACAGCATCGGGATCTTTAACGGCACCGGGGCGCAAAATTATACGTCCAGACATAATGTTTTTTGCCAATATATCACCGTTTCTGTCGATAATATCGGCGCGTTGCGCCATCCATTCACCATCGGCCGCCCCACGTCGTGCGCGATCAGTTCCCTGAATCCCCAACGCCAAAGTACGCCCAATAAACACAACAAACGCCGCCACAAACACATAATAAACCCAGCGCATACGACGATGCCCATCACGATTTTGTGACGCACTGTAAAAACCATGCTTAAAAATATCCCGTCCTATTTCAAACATTTATTGCTGCTGTTCTGGTTCTTTATCCGGCAAATCAGAAATTGAAACGTATTTATGAAAACTTACAACCTCGGTACGTGGGAAAATACTGACAACCATATTGCGTAAAATTTCCGGTCGAACGTACGATGAAAAATCAGCCTGGGCCGCGGCAATATCCTGTTGTGTTTGGACAATTTCATTTCTGACGCGATTGCGCATTTTATTTTGCGTGCGATAACAAACCTGCAATACAGCAGACAGCATCAGCATCAAACATACTGACCATAATCCTATGTACCACATTTTTTTTGCCTCGCCCATTAACACCCCCACATACTCAACATAATGTTATCATAAATTCTGCAAAAAACGAATCATAGAATTCACGCCACCCAATCGCCCAGTTCCCAATTGCAACCCCAGCGATGCGAATTCGCCCGACAAATCCATTTTTTTAATTTCATCCGCACTTTTCCCATCAACCATTGCGGTAATAATTGCGACAATCCCGCGCACCAATGCCGAATCGGCACGACCATAAAAACGATTTCCATCACGGCAAATTTCCGCACGCGACGCACATCCAATAATTTCGCTGCACACGGCAGAATCCGGCACATCCAACATTTGGGCACCAAATTCCATAACCGCATCCAATCGATCAACAGGATTGTCCAAAGCCAGTAAAATATTTTTCATCTGACCATAATTCATGGCGTTACCATCCTTGCTCGGTCAAATCCAGTTCCAACCGCGCCGCATCAGACATACGCGACAAATCCCATGGCGGATCCCAAACCAAATCTATATGCACATCACGCCCACCTGCGACTGCCGCAACAGATGCGTGAATTTGTTGTAATAAATCCTCCATCATGGGGCATGTAGGACTTGTGAAAGTCATTTTAATATTTACATCTTTATCGGCAATCGCAATATCATATATCAGCCCCAAATCCCAAATATTAACCGGGATTTCAGGGTCATAGACAGACTTTAACGCATCTATAATTTGCCCACGTAATTGTTCCATTTATTTCACCACACTTTCGATTATATCGGCCGCGCGCACCACATCATCCATCACATTCATCGACCCCACAGAAATACGTGCCGTACCAGCCACACCCAATACTTTATGAATCCAACTGGCGCACATATTACCAACGCGCAAACACACGCCGCGCGCGCCCACAGACGCCCCAAAATCCAGTATATGCATACCATCAACATAAAAAGTAAATAAAGTCGAATCACGCGGGGTAATAATTTTTATCCGCGGATTTTCAGACAATCTGTCATATAAATATTTTATTAAATCCAGATTGGGCCGATTCGCAGACAAATAATCCACTGCCGCCGGCAATCCAATAATTTGCGTCAATGGTAACGTACCCGCTTCAAATTTGGCCGGCGCACTTTCCCATTGAAAAGTAACATTATGTTCAACCGCGCTGCCTGTTATTTTTGAAATCATTCCGCCGCCAAATTTATCAGGACTTATCCATCGGTCAGGATTCTTTATATACATAATTCCCAAACCCGTATCGGCCCCAATTTTATGCGCCGAAAAACACATAAAATCACAATCCCATTTTTGAACATCGATTTTGTTATGCACAACATATTGCGCGGCATCCACAACGGTTATAACATCTGGATTTTTTTTGCGCGCCGCGCGAACAATCGCGCCAACATCCTGGGGCATTCCCATCACATTTGACATCGCGGTTATAACAAAAACGTCCGCGCGTGGTAAATCTGGACACACCAGATTGTATTTTTCATCCATTGGACACAAAACAATTTTGCACAAATCAGAATCATATAACAATTCAAATGGCAGGCGCGCACTGTGATGATCCAAATCAGACACCATAACAGTTTTATTTTTTATCCCCGCACCGCACACACAATCATTTATTATATGAACAATTCTGTTCATACCATCGGTTGTACCGGACGTAAAAACAATCTGATCTGGGGCCGCATTTATAAACCGCGCCACATCGGCACGCGCGGTCGCAATCATATCATCCACCGCGGCGGCACGGCCACAAATCCCCCGCCCTGCATTGGCATAGGCATTCTGCAAAAAATCCATTTCCGCCCGTATCACAGATTCGGGCTTTAACGCACTGGCGGCTGAATCCAAGTATATGACTTTATTCATTTAATGTTTTCTCTTGCATTTTGTGGGGATTATAATACACTCGTGTGAAATATCAACAAGGAAGGAGCAAAAGATGGCTATTGAACACGCGACCGACGCGACAATTGAATCTTTGATGGGTTCTGGGGTGACGCTGGTTGATTTTTGGGCACCATGGTGCGGACCATGCCGTATGTTTGGGCCTATCTTTGAATCAGTATCAGAAAAAATGCCAGACGTAAAATTTATCAAATTTGAAATCGATGAATCGAATCGCCGCACACCGGCCAAATATGGAATTCGCAGTATTCCAAGCGTTTTGGCATTTCGTGCCGGCGAATTGGTCGAGGCTCGAACCGGCCTTATGGACGAAGAAACATTGACGGATTGGATACGTGAACTAAAAGGATCCTAATATGCCAGCAAAACAAGATTATAAAAAAATTGAATTACCGCCAAAATACACACCGAAAAAATCGGAACCATATATGTGTCCGCAACATTTGGCGTATTTTTATCATTTATTGTCCGCACAAAAAGAAGAATTATTGCACGATTCGGCCGAAACATTGAACGCGGTACGTATGGCGGATAAAACAGATGCAGCCGGCGTTGGCGACGAATCGGACAATGCCGCATTTGAACAAGAAATCACAATGAACCTGCGTATGTCAGAACGCGACAACAATTTATTGAAAAAAATAAATTCTGCATTGGAACGTATTGAAAATGGTACATACGGTTACAGCGTGGTTTCTGGTGAAGAAATTGGCCTGGCACGTATGATGGCGCGTCCATTGGCAACCATGACTGTGGATGAGCAAGAAGAATACGAAAAACGTAAATAGTATTGTGATTCGTAAATAAAAAAACGTGCGCCCCGCGCACGTTTTTTTATTCCTTGTTAATTAATACATTTCCAATTGCACCACCAACGACACCCGCGCCACCAACCACACCGCCGGTTTTTACTTTGTTTTCGCTTTCCCCGGTCTGGGCATTCCATTCGGCCGCATCTGCACCTTCGGGATTTGTTAATGCACGTGATACGGACGCATACGCACCATCAGTTATGCCACCTGCTACATTGTCGTATAAACCGGATGCGTCTTCTGGTATATTGGATTCTATCCCGGGCAAAAGCCCAAGTTGCTCTTTCCTTTGTTGCAAATCGGTCGCCAACGCTATGTATTCGTTTCTTAACGGCAATAATATATTTGCACCCGGTAATTGTACATTTGTTGTGCCGCCCGTTATATTTCGTCCCGCACCATAATCACATTTGAAAGTCGCCAAATATGCCGCCATGTCTCGTTCAGCCGCCGCATCGGCGGACGCCTCGGCCAATCCAGACGCCAACATCATCCCGCCAATACCGCCCGCACCAATCGCCACACCGCCCAATATACGGTTCGCCAACGACTGCTCGCGCGATACAGCGGCATTGTACCGTTCTTCCAGCACAGATATTTCATCATACATAACCAACATTTCCAGATTTTCTGTATTCTTATACATACCTTCATACAGATTATCCCTGACCGGCGCAAACGCAGATGCGTTATGCGCCAATAAAAGCATTTGTAAAAGAATAATACTAACCTTATTCATTTAACTCGACTAACGAACGCGTTGTCACAGATGACCAGTTACGCATACGCCCACTTGCATGCGCCCCAGGCAATTTATTTGATTCCCATTCACGCGATTCGTCCATGGCAATTCCAATTGGCCCAAATGGCGAATTTGAATCATCGGATTCAGACGCGTCCGCAACTTCTATGTATTTACCAGCACGAATATCTGCTTTTTCTTGATTTTGCCACTTGTACCACTCGTCATAATCGAATTCCTCGACCATTGGATTCAATATAATATTGTCATAACTTTGATATTCTTTATAAACGCCAACATCTGTTTCATAATCATTACTCTCGTTGGTTAAATTTATACTGATTGCATAATGAATATTTGCCGCAACATCATCCATACTAACATCCAGTGTTTGAATATTTCCCCCAGTATTTTTGGTGATAAAAAACGCTTCAAAATTTTCTGGCCAATCGCACGCACGTCGCGCCAATAAATTATGGCATTTGTCTGAATCATATAAATCGCCGTAATCCAGATATATGTATTCCAACACTTGGCCATTTTTCAAATTATGCACCTCATGCTCTATTGACCGTCCAGTGGATTGCGATGCATCACGCAGCATTTGCATATATTTTTCGTCATAATACTCAAAAGATTTTTGCGCCAAATATCCACGTATCAGACGCACCTGTTGCGCTGGCGTTTCAGATTCCACATAACTTGCAAAATCAGCATCAATCATGGCCAATCTTTCTTTGATTGGCTTTAATTCATCCAACAACGCATCGTCGGTCATAAATATTAAATTTTCTGTATCATTTGGTGCGATTAAATCCGCGGCCTCGTTGGCCCAGCACGGCATAACCAAATAAAACACACACAATATAAAAACCAAGCGTCTCATACCGCGCCCTCCCCCGGTTCATAACAAAAAACCACCGAAAAATTCAGTGGTTGGAGGTTCAAGACTAAAACATAGTATTAGTGTGCTTATTTTGCGCAAACGCATTATTCACAACCCTCCAACCAATTTCGGCTGGAGAGATTTTTCATCGCATAACGCGACGCTATGTTACAGGTCTTGACACCTCAATATGGCAACACACCATATCATACGTATTTTAACACAACATTATATCCCGCGCAAGGATACAAAAAATGCGTGGCATTGGCCACGCAACTGATCAAAAAACGAATCGGATTTTTATTTTTTATCGCCACTTTTTTTGGCGGATTTTTTTGTCGGGCGCGCCCCGGCTTTTACCGGCTTTTTCGGGTCTTTTTGTGACTTGTTTTTTATTTCTTTTTTGAACGTATTTATTCCATCGGCCAAATTCTTCATCATGCCCGGAATTTTATTATGCCCGAACAGAATCAACACCAATACAACTATGACCAGTATTTCGGCCCAACCAAATCGCCCAAACATTTTTATCCCCCACAATTATTTTGTTACATAGCATTCCAGACCATCGGCCTTGGCATTACGACAGAAATTATTTGCATCCGCCGCAGAATTGAACCCAACGCGCAATCTGTACGCAGTATTACCATTCGGCAACTGGGCCGCCAAAATTACAAACTGGTGCCCACCAAATAAATTCGCATGCGACGCGCTTAATTGACGTTGTCCATTTTCAGCCGATGCGCGGGTGCTGTATGAACCAATCTGCGCATACCATGCATACGCACGTGGTGCATTGTTATTTGCACTACGCGCGGGCTTTGCCGCAGGTTTTGCGGCCGGTTTTGCCACGGGCTTTGCCGCCGGTGTTGGCGCGGGTTTTGCATCTGGATTAAATGTGACATCACGTCTGTCTTCGATAACGCGAACAGGCACGCCCGGTGTGGCATTTTGTACAGCCGGCTGCGCCGCAGGCGCGGGTTTTACCGCAGGCTGTGGTGCCGGGACCGGTGCCGGCGCAACATTTGCAGGCTGCGGCGCGGGGGTCGGCACAACCAATGGTGCATTTGGATCCGCCCCATCGACGATAACCGCCGGCGCATCCAAATCAACCGTCATGGTCGAAGAAGAATCCCCACCAACAATACGAATAATGACGTATGTCGCCAAAATAATAATCAAAACACCAACACCCAACAACAACCAAGGCTTTTTCGCGCGTGGTGCGGTCAGTGGTGCCGCATCCGGCAAATTATCGCCGGCATCAACATCATCGTCATTCAAATCCAATAAATCCAAGTTGTCGTCGTTATTCATCACGCGCCCCCTTAATATTGTTCTGTCCCATATATTATATCATAAAAAACAGTATATTCCAAAGACTATGTAACATAAATTATTTCGGCATTTGCCCAAAATTTGGTGGCACAATTAACTTATGATTTTCTTCGACTATTGGTTCCGTTTCGCATGAACCGGCACATGCCGTCAAAACGATTGGCGCAACCAATATTGCCAACAATAAAAATACTTTTTTCATAATTCCATTCCTTTGCTTATACACATATTATAATGGCGCGGACACGCCGCGCCATATTTTTTTACGTTTATGCAGGCATTTTGACCGCATCCACCATTTGCGCGACAAATTCATCGACGGGAATGGTTTCTTGTTTTTCCACACCCAAACGGCGCAGCGTCACAGATTTATTTTCCATTTCCTTTTCGCCTACTATCGCGATGATTGGCGTTTTTGCCAACGACAATTCGCGGATTTTATAATTAACCTTTTCATCACGCAAATCGGCGCGTGCATACACACCAGCGTCGCGCAGACGGTCTGCGATTTCAACGGCATATTCACGGAATTTTTCCGAAATCGGGGTCACAACCACGGGTTCAGGCGATAACCACAGCGGCAAATTCCCACCCGTTGATTCCAACAATATACCCATAAACCGTTCAATCGAACCCAACATAGCACGATGCAACATAATCGGACGATGTTTTTCGCCATCTTCGCCGATATACGACAAATCAAAGCGTTCCGGCAAATTCATATCCAATTGCACGGTGCCACATTGCCACGTACGCCCCAGCGCATCTTTCAGATAGTTATCGATTTTCGGTCCATAAAACGCGGCATCGCCCGGCTCGATTTCGTATTCGATGCCATTTGCATCCAACGCGTGTTTTAATGCGCCTTCGGCCTTGTCCCAAATTTCATCCGATCCAATACGGAATTCAGAATCTTTACGCGTGGCCAATTTCATGGAAATATTGGTAAATCCGAATTTAGCATAAACATCCTTGATAAACCGCAGGATTTTTACAACCTCGTCCTCCAACTGTTCTTCGGTACAGAAAATATGCGCATCATCCTGGGTAAATTCGCGCACACGCATCAGGCCGGACAGACCGCCTGCGGCCTCGTACCGATTAACTTTACCAAATTCGGCCAAATACATCGGCAAATCCTTGTACGATTTAATACCCTGGCCAAACACCAACATCCCACCCGGACATGACATAGGCTTTACACAGAATATTTTACCATCCTGGGTTTTTCCGGAATAATTGTGTTCGCCATATTTGGCCCAATGCCCACTGCGTTCCCACAGCGACCGATCCATAACCGACGGCGTGGAAATTTCCAGGTAACCGGCGCGTTCCTGGCGATGACGGATATAGTCAATCAGTTTGCGATAAATTTTATATCCCTTGTCATGCCAAAACACCGCGCCCGGCGCATAATCTGGTTCAAAATGGAACAAATCCATTTCTTTGCCCAATTTGCGGTTATCACGCGCAGCGGCCTCGGCCTGCATTTTCAAAAATTCGTCCAATTCTTCCTTGGTTGCAAACGCATCAACATAAATACGTTGCAGCATTTTATTTTTTGCGTCGCCCTTCCAATACGCGCCGGCAACAGTGCGAATTTTGAACGCATCACGCGGTAAATCTTTGGAACTTTCAACATGCGGCCCACGACACAAATCCACAAAATCGCGGAAAGTATATATCGACAAATCCTCGCCAGCGGCATCATATTCGTTCAGCCATTCCATTTTATATGGCTGGGATGCGAATATTTCCTTGGCCTCGTCCAGTGATACATTACGCTGTTCAAACCGACCATTTGATTTGATTAAATCGCGCATTTCACGTTCGATTTTTTCAAAATCCTCCTCGGAAAAACGGTGTTCAGTATCAAAATCGTAATAAAAACCATTTTCGATGGCTGGGCCACCCGCGAACTTTACATCTGGATATAATTTTTTCACCGCCGCCGCCATAACATGCGCCAGCGAATGTCGTACAGTTTCAATTGGATATGACATAATAAATTCCTTTGTCAGTTATTTTGTTAAATTTCGAATTGATTAAATTATTGCATTACGCGGTAAAAACCGCAAACAGAATCTTACACCCCCGTGGGGGTTGTAGTTGTTGTTGTGACAAAGAAAATAAAATATTTTTTCATAACAAAACGAATAATAGTACCAATTTATATAAATGTCAATATGCTAAAAATCAATTATGCATCCGAATAAAACCGCGAAAAAGAAACACACACTGCCCCCGATTACAAACAGATGCCAAATCGCATGTGAAAACTTCATTTTCCGCCACAGGTAAAATATTACCCCCAACGAATACGACAATCCACCCGCCAAAATGAACCACAATCCACGCGGCGGAATATTATGCAACATTGCCGGCAATATGAACAATAACGTCCATCCCATAACCAGATACAACGCAACAATCCATTTTGGTTGCTGCTTTGGACTGCGAATTTTCATAATTGCCCCAAAAATCACAATGGCCCACAAAATGCCGAACACAGTCCATCCCAATCCACCGCGCAAATTCACCAACAAAAACGGCGTGTATGTGCCCGCAATCAAGGCATAGATGGCAACGCTGTCCCATACTTCAAAAAAACTTTCGCCCCGTCGCCCGATTGTCGCATGGCACATTGTGGAACCAAAATATAATGTTATCATCGTCGCGCCAAAAATCGCGCACGATACAACCGCCCACGGATTATGCGCCAATGCCGCAAACACAACCAACAAAGTCAATCCTGCAATTGCCAACCCAACGCCAATACCATGGGTTAAAATGTTCAAAACCTCTTCTGCATGGGTGCTGGGGCGTTCCCAACGAAACAGCCCCGTCGCCCGCAAAATCCGCAACAAACGATTCGCACGCGAATCGGATTTAACCTGTTTTAATTGTGCGCGTTTTGTTTTTGTCATTTGATTAAGTCCCCTATTCTTGCCACAACACGTTCGGCACCCATAACCTGCATAATCGAATACAAATCCGGGGTATTTGTGCGCCCCGTTACCGCCACACGCAGATTCATCGCAACATCGCCATTTTTAACACCCGCGGCCGCCGCAATCGCAACAATTTTATTCCACCACGTATCTTTATCATCGCAAATGTCAAACCCATCCAAAAACGCGCGCAACAAATCAAGATTAAACGCATATTCGGTATTCGGCGCGAACAAATCGTCCCAAAAATAAGACACTTCGTCCAAAGTCTGTTTCCATGTAATAAAATCTTTACGAATACGTTTTGGATTATCGCGTTCAATTGCCAAGATATTTTTCAGATATTCTGGATTGTCACCGATTCGCGCCGCCCACACCGGGTCATATTCATTTGCCCAATCACGAACGCGGCGCACCAATTCATCAACCGGCAACGTCCCGATAAATTCACGCGCCCACCATTCCAGTTTTTTCATATCAAACAACGCGCCCGACATAGGTATTTTTTTGGGCCGCAATTGGTATTCCCAAATATTTTTAACCTGGCCTTTGTTTTTTGCCTCTTCATATCCAGATGCCGCAATATTGAATAAATATTCCAACACAGCCTCGACCGGCCAACCATCGGCCAGAAAGAATGCAACATTCGCCTCGGGGTCATGACGCTTGGATAATTTTCTTTGTTTGCCTGTATCCGGGTCAATTTTATCTATGGTTGAGGTATGAATATATAATGGCGGCACCCACCCCATCATGCGAAATAATTGAATATGCAACGGAAATGACGGCAGCCATTCTGCCCCACGCACAACATGCGTTATACGCATAAAATGGTCATCGCACAGGTGCGCAAAATGATACGTTGGCAAACCGTCATTTGATTTAATTAAAACAATATCTTCGTTATTTTCTGGGAACCCGATTGAACCACGAACGGCATCTTTACAGAAAATACGTTGTTCGGGGTTACCAGTTGAATACAAACGAACAGATGGCACTTCGCCGGCGTCCAAACGACGAATTATTTCATCATCAGTAATATCACGGTCGCGCGCAAATTCGCCGTAAATCCCGGTTGCAAATCCCGCAGCCTTTTGATTTTCGCGAATGCGGTCCATCTCGGCCGCGGTTAAAAAGCATGGATACGCCAAACCACGCGCCAATAAATCGGCCGCCACACTGTGATAAATATCGCGCCGCTGGGACTGGTAATAAGGTCCATAAACTTCGTCATTATTATATTCAAAACCGAATCGGTTCATAGAATCTATGATTATTTTCGCAGCATCTTTTACCTCGCGCTTTGTATCAGTATCTTCTATACGCAATATAAACAGGCCATCGGTTTGCTTTGCCAATTTATAATCTATCAAAGACATGTACAAACCACCAATATGCATATATCCCGTGGGGCTGGGCGAAAAGCGCGTTACAAACGCACCATCCGGCAAATTACGCGGCGGGAATTTTTCTTCCAATTCCGCCAAAGTATATTTTGGCGCGCCGCCCAACACACGTGCGATTAAATCAGCCGATAAACCTTTACGCATTTTTATTTTCCTTTTCCCATTCTGATTTTAATTTTGAACGCACAGCGATATCAGTCGACACTCCACGCAAAATATACGCACCACGCAAAACGCCTTCATACACGTATCCGGCACGTTCAGCCACCGCACATGATTTTTTATTACGCACATCCGCACGAATTTCCACCCGGCGCATTTCCAACATATCAAATGCCAATTTTTCCATCGCACGCACCGCACGCGTCACAATTCCGCGCCCATTATAATCGCGCGATAACCAATACCCAATCTCGGCCGTTTTATGGCTTTCAGAAATTCTTACAAAGTCAATCGAACCGACAATTTTACCATCCACAGTAATGTAATATCCAGGATACTCTATCTTAGATACACTCAACAAATGCGGATACATATCTTCTGGGCAATTTGACTTATCCACCCATCTCAACCACTGGGCCATATACTCACGTTGGGAATCCACCAATTCAAACAGATAACGCGCCGTATCGAACGTTGGCGCAACTTTTTCCAAACGAAAATCACCACAGTCTATTGTTTTTGGAAAATCGGTCATTTTATAAATCCTTGTTTTATCAACTTTTGAATTTTATACTAAATATATGGAAAAACAAGAAATAAGAACATTTGGCCGCAGACACGGCAAAAAATTATCGGCCCGTCAAACTATGCTGATTGACCGGGTTTTACCGACAATTTCACCAACAAATTTGCCGGCAAATACCGGTAAAATACTGGAAATTGGTTTTGGTGCGGGCGAACATTTGCGTGAAATTGCCCGGCAAAACCCGGGTAAAATCATAATCGGCGCAGAACCATTTATGAATGGCGTTGCATCATTACTATCGGCAATTACAAACGAATCGAATACTGTTCGCGACGAATATAAAAATATCAGAATTTTTGCCGATGATGTACGTGATTTTTTACGCAACACCGATTCGCAATTTGAACAAATATGGATACTGCATCCCGACCCCTGGCCCAAGGCACGACATGAAAAACGCCGTTTATTACACGCTGATTTTTTAAATATGCTGGCCACACATCTGGCACAAAACGGCGAAATTATAATCGGCACAGACCATTGGGAGTACTTTGATTGGATAAAAAACGAAATATCAAAAACCGCGCTGGATGCACGTACGCCTGACTTACATACGATTCATACACGTTATCAGGCAAAAAATATGGCCGGCACCGCCATGCCAAAATATCTGGTTATAAAAAATTAAATATTAATAAAAAACTTTAACTTTGGCGCGGCATCCCCCAATACAGAATTAAATAATCGGGACGCCTGTTCGATTCGTTTTGGCAAATTTCCAACAACAAATTGCAGCGACATATTTTTCATATCCCACGCATTTGCCGCCGCATACACCCGACCAACAAAATCAGACTTGTCCCCCGCATCATGCGCCAACACCAACGTTACGCCATCTGCACGAATTTTTTTAATCGCGCCAAACACCCCATCCCAATCCAGCGGATTTATTTTACCAATATCCATCCCAATAAATAACTTTTTATTAAAAAACAAATCATCACGAATAACATACACCTGGGATACAAACGCATCCACATCATCGGGCGCAACAAAGACCTGGGCGCCATCGGCACCATTTTTGAATGCTGAATTTATATTTTGGGTCACGACTGATACAGTCGCCTCGGACGCATCATTTACATAAAATCGCGATAAAATTTCAATACCGCGATTTTCAACCCATGGCCAAATAACCCCCACACCCGCCGGCGTGACAGACACCGTCGATAATTTATTTTCTATTGCAACCGATGCGGCCCGCGCCAATTCGGTCGCATCCATTTCCGCACCACACCAAATGGCGGCATCATAATTTTCAAAAACAAGATTTTCCAGATTTATCATTACCCTTTATACTTTATCACAAATATGATATAATAAAAGCCAAATGAGAATACGTTTTGACAATATATTATTATCGTTTTTATGGTTACTGGTGGTAACACTGGGGACTTGTTTTTGGTTTAATATCGCATTTGGTTTTGACATATTTTCATCCACACATTGGGGATATGTCGCGTCAATGCAGGCATCCCAAAACCCGATTAAACCCGCATTCTATATATCTGTTGCGGCGGTAATATTTATAACAATATTTGGTTTGTATTTAATTGTCCGCCCACGCCGTCGCCGTATCAAATTGCCTGTCGCCCAGACTGCAACCACGCCACAAAATATCGCTTTTCAACAAAACAATGCGGCATCGACGATTGACATTTTACCGGCCGAAATGCAGCCTGCAACCATGAAACCTGCGCCTGGGAATCCCGCGCCATCGGCCACTGCGCGACCACCGCGATTGAATATACCAATTCCATCACATCCGGTAATGCCGCCGTCGCCCACCCCGACCCAAACGGCACCACAACCTTCGCCCACACCGCAAAGCGCACCATCGTCCGATTGGCCCGAATTACGTGAAATATTTAAAAGCGCGGGATACACAATCAAACCCACCCCACGTGTAAATGGTGTTCAAACTGCACTGGTGGCAATCGGCACGAACGAAGTCATGTGGATTGGCTGCGTCGGCGTTGCAACAACCGCGGTTCGCGCAATAATCGACAAATTTAATCAAATTTTTACCGACACATTGGACGAAACGGAAATTGACATACACGGATTTGCAATTGCTGCGCCCGATGCGGCGACATCTGAATTCACAGACATATTAATGTTTGACACACCGGCCGCGCTGCGCGAATATATAAATGAAAACCCGAACCCGCCATTGCCTGACGATGACGATGGCATGTTCGACGCGTTTTCAGAATACATAGATGCAGTAATTAACCACATAGGCAAAATTTAATGCAATTAACACGTGAATCTGCTGAACAACGTTTGCATGATTTTAATATGGGCGATATGCCGGTGATGGAATTGCACCCCACCCCCACGGTGGTCACGTCAGACTGGTTTACAAAATATAAAAAACTGTGCCATGAATTTACACAATCTTTGACTGATTCAGTCGATGAATTGGCGTTAATGAATTTAACGACCGACGAATTTATGGGCCTGATTATGGGCAATTCAGTACCACAAAATTTATCCATACGATTCCGCGTGCCATTAACATGGGGTGGGAAACTGGAATTGGATAATTTATTTATGTGCAATACGTTTCCAAATTCCCAACGTCTGGATGAATTCATAATCGCACAAAGCGACGCACAAACCGTATGGTTACCCAACCCGTCGCGCAAGATATACGTACCCGGCCACAACATCGCGGGCGCAGACGGCGGCAACGCCACATCCGACCGATTAAGTCAAATTGCCGCGCAAATTGTTGCGGCGCGTTCAATGGGGCAATAAATGAACTGTGACGAATTTATATTACAAATGAAATCACACGGCGCAATGCTTGCACCGGGCGCAGACCCGCGTGCAATCGCAATTGCAAATTCAACATTGCAAAATATGCGTGTTGCAACATTGCCAAAATTTATGATTGATTTTTATACACAATGCAGCGCGATGAATTTGGGATCTGGATACATATTCGGCCCGACCCAGGTTAAACGCGGCACAAAATACCCAATGCCTTCATTGGTTGAAATAAACGCGGGCCTGACTGGATTTCCAAAATTGCGCGGCAAAACGGTATTTGGTCGTAATGATTTATTTTGGTTTGCATTTGATGCGTTTGGCAATTGCTTTATGTTGGACAACACAAATTTGAATTGCCTGCGCCAGTATGATGATGCATATCGCGCAATGACAGATTGCTTGGTTGCGGGAAAATTATAAACATGAAAAAAATATCAGTATCTTTATCGGGACATCAAACCAGTATTTCGCTGGAACCGGAATTTATCGACGCATTGCATGAATTGGCACGCGCGCAAAATAAATCGATTGCGTCGATTATTGAACACATTGACAACAACCGCACCCCAGGCACAAATTTATCCGCCGCAATTCGCGTTTGGATTTTACAGCAATACAAACGTAATTAACCCGTACAACAGTTAAAAACTCTTGTTTTTTTATTGACTTATTCGCCCAGATGGGATAGTTTTCATAGGTATTAACATCCAAAATAACAAAAGGAATACACAATGAAAACAACAAAAATCGCATTATTTATGGCGGCGTTGATGTTTGCGCCATCTGCATTTGCGTATGAAATCACACCATACGTTGGATTGGGCATCGTCGTTGATAAGGCCAACACATCCGCAAAACGCGTTGCTTTTGACAGAAGCAATCTGAACAACTTGACCATGGACAACATTCAAACTGCTATGGGATCTGCATTTTTGCCGAACGCAGGCAGTAATATGGATTTTGATATGGCGTTCGCGGGTGAAATTACCGCAGGTGTAAAAATTGACAACGTCAGACTGGAAGCAGAAGTCGCTATCCGCAGCGCATCCGAAGACGACTATAATATTTTCGATGGAAATATCAACATCCAAGGTGACCTGTTTGATCAAATCGTACTTCCACTTGAAATCGAAACAGCAACAACAGTGCGTCATAATTCATACCTGTTCAATATGTTCTATGATTTTGACTTTGGCACACGTTGGACACCATACGTCGGTGCAGGTATCGGATTGGGCGTATATCACCAAAAGGCAATTGTTGATATAGACATAGAAGAAGAAAAATTCTTGGCTTTAAATCAGCCTATAGGACAACATATGCTGCCTATGGTGCAACAATTTGAACGCGAAATGACAGTTGCCGATGATACATTGTACCGCTTTGAATGGCAGGTCAGCGCCGGTGTTGCATACAACTTTGACGAAGATTGGGTGCTGGATTTGGGATACCGCTTTAATTCAGCAACAGTTGGCGGCGAATTCGTCTATGCACACGAAGTAAAATTGGGCGCGCGTTATATGTTCTGATATGCGCGGCAACAAATAAAAAATCGCCACATAATGTGGCGATTTTTTATTTACGTTTTTTCGTCGCCCCCGGCACAAACGTGCATATACACGAAAACAGCAATATAATAATCATCCACCCATCACGCCCAATTGCGCGATATGGCGTAATATGTGCGCCCATCACAACGCCATCTGAATACCCCGCGTCCCCAATTCCGATTTCGCCGGACACCGCCCCATCGGGCGCAACAAATGCACTTATGCCCGAATAATTGGCGCGCACGATTGGCAAACCTGATTCAATCGCATACCGCCGCACCATATCCAAATGTTGATACGTACCAGGCGTCGCACCAAACCAAGTATCATTTGTGATATTTATAATTGCATCCGGCATTGCATCGCGCGGCACCAAAGAATCTGAAAATATAATTTCGTAACATATCGCGGGCGCAAACGAAAAATCACCAACGCTTATAATTGTTGGCCCCGCACCACGCGATAACTGGCCGGGCGTTGGAATAATGTCACCAAACGGTCGATATTCACCAAACGGCACAAGGTGCGATTTGCTGTATATGGTATCAATCGCGCCATTGGGCGACGCCACCACCATCGAGTTATATAATTTACCATCTGAAAAAGAATTAACGCCAACGATAACATCGCGTCCCAATATTTGTCCCAACGGCATATTATCGCCATCAACAATCACAAATGGATATGAAGTCTCGGGGAAAACGATAATATCTGGATTCCCCGGTGCATTCGCAATTTTGGCCATTATACGCACATTTTCATTTGCATTACGCACTGCATCCGCCCGTGAATGCGTTGCCTTTTGCACTGCACTGCGCGCGGGTTGCACAATACGAATAACCGGACTTGCATTATTTGCGCGATGGGACATGTGAATATTTTTATATCCGTATATCAGCCCAACACACATCAAGATACAAAAAACAATAAAAACGCCCAAAACATGTCTGTCACGACGATTTGTTAATAATTCAACCACGGACGCAATCAAACCGATAATTACAAACGTTGCGCCCAACGCCCCCCACAGCGACATAGCGTTCGCAACAATCGGCATTGTCATGGTGATATTTGCAATCGGATTCCACGGAAAACCGGTCAGCAACCATTCGCGCAACCACAAAACAATTGTCCAAGATGCAGCGAACAAAATCGCCCTGTGCGCCGGAAACGTGCATATACGCGATGCCACGACAAACGGAATTGCAAAAATGATACCACCCAAAATTCCAATACCGATTAACGCAGGCACCGTCCAAATTGCAAATTGCGCCGCCAATTCAGGCACAACATATATCGAATTTGTCACCCACCAAAACATAGCCACCGCATATACCGCACTGAATGGTAAAATTTGCAAAAATGCCCGCCATACATTACGTGGTGCGGCGCGCACAATTAACCAATACGCCAATCCAATCGCAATAACGGTTACCCACCATAAATTAAACGGTGCAAACCCCAGCGCAGATACCGCCCCCAACAAAGCCATAATTAAGTATTGCGCAACACCATTCGGACGAATTTTTATGCGATAAAAAAACGATAAAATTTCACCCCCAGGACACGCGTATGCGCATGATTCCGGCGCATAGGGATTTTTTATTCCCAAAGTTTTTAAGATTTCAACCTCGGCCTTTTCCATTTTTTTTGCATCACGATTTTTTATATGGTCATACCCCTGTAAATGTAATACGCCATGCACAACCATGTGCGCCGTATGTTCCGCAATTGAAATCTTTTCATCAGCCGCCTCGCGCTGGACGGTATCAAAAGATATATAAATATCCCCCAGCAAAATATCATCGCCCAATTCAAACGATAATACATTGGTTGGCCGATCAATTCCGCGATATTCGCGATTTAATTTATGAATATTTTTATCATTGGTTAAAATAATCGATACCTCGGCATCGGGCGCACACCGTAAAGCGGCCGCATTTGCGATACGTTCAAAATCTATTTTATATTTGCGCCAACGCGCATCATCATAATTTACATATACTTTCATTTTGCTATACCCGTTTTTGCCCAGATTGTTTAACGACTTGATTTATATCGACCCCAGACGTTTTATCATTCATATTTAATTTATCCGCCGCATCATGGAACGCGATGGTTTTGCCCCTTATCATTTTTTGCACACGCACCACATCATTTGCCACACGCGAATTACCATTTTTTACGGATAATTTATAATTCATTAACGCCCTGTCATAATCGCCAAGTTGCTCGTACGCGACGCCTGCGTTATATTGCGCCGCGGCATATTGGCTTTTATCCCCAATGCGATGCAGTATTTCACGTGCCTGTTGTACCGCATCATTATATTGCCCCAGTTTGTTATAAGTCGCGGCCAAATCATTATGCAGCAGCGCATTGTTCGGGTATTTTTTTATCATATCTTGGAAAGATTGCGCCGCACCCGCATATTCGCCCGCATTATACTGTGCGATTGCGTTTTTATACTGCGCATCATATCCCAAAGTATAAGTTTCCACTTCTACTTTTTTACGTTTATCGATATGCTTATTAAAATCTTTATTGTCAAATTTGCATTCGCCACTTTGACAATACGCCAATATATCGCCCGGCATGTAATCGCCAACTTTGTTCCACTTTGTCAGTGAATGCCCCTTTTCATCCACAGGATTTTTTAACCACTGTTGGAATATTTCGTACGTATCCAAATTAACCTGGCGCGAATTAACCGCACCGGTAAAAAATGCAGACTTCTTTTTGCCCATATATTTGTAAAATTCATACATTCCATTCGCAGGACATTCCAACATCATCTGGGGCGTTATCTTTCCGGTCAGTAATCCAGCCTCTAACCACCGCCGCCATTGCAGACCGCGCCCCCCGGCCAAAAATTCACCCAATTTATCAGCCATCATATTTGCATCAGAATCACTTATCCACGCATCCCCAAAACTGGTTAAATTTGTAACAGGATATTTATCAAACACATGTCGCACTTGTTCATCAGACACAGCATACCCATATTCATCCAACAGTTTCCTTAATTCGCCAAATCTGTTTTGATAATTTTTATCGTTTGGCTTTTCAATCATATCAGCATACGCATTGTATATAATCGAACTCATACCAAACGCTTCACTGGTGGTATTAACATCAACATTCTGTAATCCAATGTCATAACAATACAGAACGAAATAAGTTTCACCCTCTTCCAAATGCCACCGTGCCAATTCGTATGCTTCTTCGGTGGTGATTGGCGCAGTATCCATTGTAACCCGACTGCCGTCTTTTAACACAGTTGATCCAAATCCTATTGTTGGCACGCCCCCGGAATCCAGGTATGGTTTATGCAGCCCATGTTCATCCAAATGCACACCTTCTTTGGCAATCAAATCAGCAATCATAAACGGTGTAATCGGACGCATTTTATTCAAAAACGCACGATATGTACCCTGGGCTTCTTGTTCGGCCTGGCGTTCTGCATCACGCGCATCCTGCCTTTCTTTAACCTGGGCAATTTTTTCGGGCACAATTTCACCCCCGACATAACCGCCACCTGCGACCGCGGCCAACCCCAACAACCACAGTATATGCGCCGAAAAATTCGGATATTTTTTTGCAAAACTTGACATCATCTTGGGACGTCCGCGCTTGTTTTTTCCAACGTTTTGCACGGCAAAATGATTTTCCATCTTTCTCAGGAACACATTGTCCATCGTCATCCATCGCGCCAAAGTCAATAAAAATTGCGCGCCACCCGCCGCCAACCAAGCCGTCCATTTTGCTGTATTTAACCCAAAGGTTGCGGCGGCATCATTTATTTTTGCGTGTCGCCCACTAAGTCCCTCTAAATCCCGCTCTGCGCGTCGCGCACGAACATAATTTGCCGGGCGTATTCTTTCAATCACCTTTCGCAATTTCGCGGCCGCTTGTTCCGGCGTTGCGACAATTTTTTGAAATTTTTCAGCCATTATTTTCCCCTTTTCTTGCCCAGTCCGGTTTTCTTGGCGATTTTCGAACGACGTAACGAATAATTCGGCGCAACAAACGGATAATCCATTGGCAGCCCCCACTTTGCACGATACTGGGCGGGCGTCAGATTAAATTTCCGCCACACATACCGACGCAACATAACATGCCACGTACCATCTTCCAAACATTGAATTTTATCGGGCGTAACAGATGCCGCAATTTGTGCCGGCGTAACGGATGCCCCGCGCAGACTTTCACGTGCTGCCCGCACGGCATCCTGCATGGACAGCGCGGGATTTGCAGCCATCGCCGCAGCCGCCAAATTTGACACCGCCAACGCAAATTCAGACGATTCTTTATTCACACTTACCAATTGAAAATCCCCATCTTATTTACTAAAATCCATTATATCACAAATAAAGGTCAAATAAAACCAAAGTAAAACGAACAAATATGCAATCTGAAAACAGACCCCTTGCAGATTTAATGCGTCCCACGACAATCGATGAAATCGTGGGTCAGCCGCAATTATTGGGCGAAAACGGTTTGGTTCGTCGAATGGTTGATAATCATAAATTATCAAATTTGATTTTATGGGGCCCGCCGGGATGCGGAAAAACAACCATCGCACGCGCACTGGCAAAATCAGTCGATATGGATTTCGTACCTATGTCCGCAGTATTTTCGGGCACCGCCGATATAAAAAAAGCGATGGAGGCCGCGCGTATGAGCCGTGAAATCGGCCGCGGAACTTTGCTGTTCATCGACGAAATTCACAGATTTAATAAAACCCAGCAAGATACATTATTGCCTTATTTAGAGGATGGCACCGTCGTATTTATGGGCGCAACAACTGAAAACCCCAGTTTTAATTTGAACAACGCTTTGCTGTCGCGTTGCCACGTTGGCGTGCTGCAACCATTATCCACCGAAGATTTAATGACGCTGATAACACGCGCTGAAAAATTTTTGGATAAAAAATTACCATTGGATTCAGACGCACGATTGCATCTGGCCCAGATGGCGGACGGCGACGCAAGATTTTTATTAAACACGATTGAATACCTGTCGAATGCGAATTTCAAAAAAACATTAACGCCGGACGCATTGGACCGCGCGATACAGAAACGCGCGCCTTTGTCGGATAAAACGGGCGATGAACATTATAATTTAATATCTGCGGTACATAAATCCCTGCGCGCCAGCGATACAGACGCCGCGCTGTATTGGACCGCGCGTATGATGACATCGGGCCAAGATCCGATGTATTTGTTCCGACGTCTGACACGTTTCGCGATGGAGGATATTGGTCTGGCAGATCCGAACGCGATGCAAATTGCCCTGGCCGCCTGGCAGGTTTATGAACGCATGGGCAGCCCCGAAGGCGACCTGGCATTAACCGAACTTGTAATATACTTGGGCACTGCACCAAAAAGCACGGCAAATTATCGCGCACAAACTGCGGCATATCGTACCGCCCGCGAAACGGGCAGTTTAATGCCCCCGAAAAACATTCTGAATGCCCCAACGCGCATGATGCGCGACATGGGATACGGCGCAGGATACATTTATGAACCCAACACAGAATCTGGATTTTCAGGACAAAATTGTTTTCCTGAATCAATGTCGCGACAAAAATTTTATTATCCGATAGAGCGCGGATTTGAACGCGAAATAAAAAAACGGTTGGATTACTGGGACGCGTTGCGTAAAAAATTAAATGGCGACAAAAAATAAAAATCCCGCATCTGCGGGATTTTATAAATCTCAGAACAAAATATTTACAGCCAATCCAACCTGCAAATTATCACTTTCGAATTCATAATCCAAATGTCCTGCATACTGGGTGCGTCCATATTGACGCAGAATTTTTCCACCCAACCATTCTTGGTTATAATGCGGATTGGTTGCCTTGCGCAATGTAAATTGCGCACCCATACGCCAATCTTCGGATATACGAAAATAAGCCTCGGGCGTGAAATCGATATAAGCCATCCCCAATGGCACATCATCAAAAATCCAACTGGACTTAATTGTCGCAGCCAAAGTCACACCCGTCCATTGACGTCCAAAACGATATCCAACATAATAAGTGGAATCCGCATAATCAGGCGTACGCACGCGGGACGATCCACCAAACTTTAACCCGAACAAAACATCAGAAATAATATGCGCACTGTTTCCATTTGCAGTCCCAACACGATACGCGCCACCCAAATCAACGGCACCGAATCCATCCTGGGGGCCATCAAAATCTTGTTGAAAATTTGCATTTATACCAACAGACAATCTGTCGTTAATACCGTACGACAATGTTTCTTGCAAACGTAATATGTTATCCCAATATGTTAATTGCGTTTCAGACAACACATCATTTGTCTTTAACATAAACAGCGGATCAGACGTATCAAATTCCAATCCATTTGCGTGCGCACCAACAACGGGCATAACGCCAATAACCGCCGCAACCAAGGCAAATAAAAATTTACGCATCTCTCTCTCTTTTTTTATACAAACACAAACTCGGGTTCTGTTACCCCAGAACCCGAAGAATCACATTCCCCGCATCAGAACATAAATATCGCCTGGACACCAACCGATGCTTCGGAATAATTGTCGATTGTTGCGGTTGCCGACGGTACGAACGTGTTGTTACGTGAATTCGTTTGCCAGAACATAAATTCATCACCATCCGCAGAATCCCACAACGCCATCTTGCCGTACAGATTCAATGCGAACCATTCATTCGGCTGCCAACCGATTGCGGCCTTGGCACTGAATTGATTATGCCAATCATAGTTACCGAATACGGCCTCTACATTCAGTGTCCAATCTTCGTCCAACACACTGAACACACCCAATCCGCCTTCGACAAAGAATACATTTTTGGCATCGTCGTTATATACCAAATACGCCATATCTTCAACACCATCGGTATTTTTACCGACAATGGCATTACCGTATGAATTTCCATCGAAATTCAGATACCAACCACGAACCAATCCATATATGGTCGAAGTGCTGACTTTATACCCAGCCTTTAAATCCAAAACGAAATTGTTGGATGAATCGGGTTGATACTGATAATACGCGGATGCAGTCGCAATCCAATCGGCCGTATCAACAAAACGCCACTGGGCACCCAATCCCAACAAACTGAAATCACTGTCATCCATTTTGTCATCTGGGGTTTCTGGATTTTTCCAATCGGCTTTATAATCAGACACATCAAAACGTGCCGTCGCCAAAATGGCCACTGTATCGGTGATACCAAAACTTAAATCTTCTTTAATGGAAAATTGCCCCATATCCCATGCAAAGGCATTATCACTCATCCAATCTGTGGTCGGCAAAGGTACCAAAGACACATCGTATGAATTCATATTATATGCCAAATCAGTCACCGAACCAAACTTGCCCTTGGTGGGTTGGAAAAACGGATGCGCCAGATAATATTTGCGCTTTAATTCGGACCGATAAGTTTCCGCACGCGACGTGCGAACATTTGTATTTGAATCTGCCCCTGCATATTGCTTGTACAGCGCACTGCGATTCGCGGGCTGGGTATAATACATATTGCGTCCATCGTTTGCATCGTATGTTTTTTGCGAAGTACGCGTTTCATATTTTTCATAATTCACCTGGGTACGTTCGCGCACAGCCGGCATACCACTTAAATCGGCACTGGATGCCGCAGACGCGCCAAAATTTGTCGCAGCCATCGCCGGCATTACGAACAACGCAGCCATCATCCCAATCAAAGAACCTTTTACTTTCATTACAAAATCTCCTTTTGGTAAAAATTATATCATAAAAAAACGACATAACAAAGCATAAAAGCAGAAATCCGCCCCATGGCGGATTTTCCTATAAAATATGTCGCTTGTTATTTGCATCGGGCGCACTGACAATACCCTCGGCCTCCATCCGTTCCATAAAACCGGCTGCCTTGTTGTATCCGACACCCAAACGACGTTGGATATAAGATATAGTCGGCTTTTTATCACGAACAACAATCTCTTTGGCCTGGGTGTATAAATCGGCATCCTTGTCAGCCTTGGTCGGCACAGCCCCTGGTATTCCGGCCATTGCGTCGCCACCACCATCGCCATCGGTCACACCATCTGCATATTCAGGTTCGCCCTGGGAACGCAGGAAATCGCCAATCCGCTTTAATTCACTGTCATCTATTAATGCACCATGAATACGCACAGGCACACGCCCTGCTTCGCTGAACAACATATCACCACGCGACAATAATTGTTCCGCGCCCTTTTCACCCAACGTGGTCATAGAATCAATTCCACTGCGCGCCTGGAAAGACACACGCGTCGGGAAATTCGCCTTGATAACACCCGTGATAATCGTTGCATCGGGACGCTGGGTCGCCATAACCAGATGAATACCGGCCGCGCGCGCCTTTTGCGCAATACGTTGGATACAGGCCTCGACCTCTTTACGGGCAACATTCATCAGGTCAGCAACCTCATCAACAATTATAACGATATAAGGCATATCGGATAAATCAACTTCTTGCGTTTCGAATAATAATTCGCCGGTTTCTTCATCCGTACCAACGGCAATTTGTTCGGTAACCTTTTCGCCACTTTCGCGCTTTTGCGCGGCGATTTCATTATAAGATTCAATATTTCGCGCCTGTAATTTTTGCAATTGCTTGTACCGATTTTCCATCTCATTCACGGCCCATTTCAGTGCATTAATGGCCGCATTCGGATCCAGTTTCACAATCGGTGTAATTAAATGCGGAATATCATCCCAGCATCCAAAATCAACACCCTTTGGGTCAATAATCATCAATTTGCATTTATCAGGCGTAAAATGATAAACAATCGATGTAATAATAGATTGCACAAACACAGATTTCCCAGACCCCGTACGCCCTGCAATTAACATGTGCGGCATTTTTGCCAAATCATAATACATCGGGTCGCCACCAATACTGACCCCCAAAGCCAAAGGAATCTTGTACTTTGAATTTGCAAAAGTGTCATTTTCAACCAACGACCTGAAACGCACAACCTGGGGTTTCAGGTTTGCCATTTCAACCCCGATTAATTGGGTACTGGGGATATGCGCAATACGAATATTCTCGGCCGCCATCGCGCGTGTCATATCAGTTACTGTTTTTTTAATGTCCGCCATACGCACGCCCATGTTTGGCAAAAACTCGTACAGCGTAACAATTGGCCCGGGTCGAATGCCAACAACTTTGCCATCAACACCATATTCTGAAAAATGAATTTCCATCGCACTGGCGTTACGCTTTAATTCGGGCGTCACAACATTTTTTGAAAAATGAGAATCTTCCAAAAATGCAGGATCCGGCAATTCATATTCATGTGCGCCAACCACACGCGTCGCCCGCGCCGCGCCACCACGCGCCGTTTTACGCGCCGCCCGACGTTTTGTTACCTTTGGTGCGGTTGTTTCTTCTTCTGCGAAATCTTCTTCATATTCATCCGCGGCATATTCTTCATCTTCCGAATACTGCACAGGCATCAAATGGAACACAGACAGCAACCAACGCACCGCCCGCCACACAATATGACACGCATTCTTGATATGAACCCATTTTATATGCAGCAATACAGACGCCAATGCCGCAAACACCAACACCGCCGCCACACCAACGGCAATGCACCAATTTCCCATTATCGAATACAAATCATGCGCTGCAATCGCGCCGAACATTCCGCCCCACGTATGCGCCGGCATGATTAAACCAAGACCCGCCGCCCCAACGCACAACGCCACAAAAAAACGCAAAAAATTATATTCAGGCGAAGAATCATCCGACCAATTCGCCAACCAAGCCAATCCCCAACGCGCCACACACAGCACCACAAACAACGTCGGTACAACCCCGATAAAATAATATAAAAATCCAATCACAGCCCCCATTACGGATTGATTACCAAACGTACTTACAACCGCGAACCCATCCAAAAACGGGTCAAAAAGTACCATCGCGCCACACGCCCACAGTGCCAGCCCCAGCATCAGCCCGCCACACACACGTTTGCCCAGCACCTTTAACGCACTGGAAACACTTTCTGGAAAAAAATTAGATTTCGAAGACTTTGCCATACGTGGCATTATATCACAAAAAACACAAAAATGTTAGGATTTTGGATAAAAAAGCCTATCGCGCGATTTCCGCCCCATAACGCTTTAACCATGCTTTAACCAAATCGGCGGCAACCATACCAATAAACGCGCCAAATATCACATCAGACGGCCAATGTGCGCCAACGCACACCCGTGAAAATCCGATTAAGATTGCCAAACTCCACGTGGCCCATTTAATTTTTGGCGCCAACAAACCCAACATAACCAGTCCCGCAAAAGACGCAAACGAATGCCCCGACGGCATGGAATTAAACGCCCAATCGGTTGAAAAAGGCACAAATCCAGTTTTATCCAACGCCTCGAAAAACACGGGACGCATACGTCCGATTAAAATTTTCAATGCCTTTCCAACAACACTGGCCGCCAATACAGAACACAAAACAAAGAACGCATAACTGTTATGAACCTTGGAATAAAAATCACGACAAAATGTATTAAAGCAAGGCTTGTTTTGGGAATTTCTGTATCGTACGCCCACCTGCCATGCTTTTCTTAAATAAAACACCAGCAACACAACCGCAGATACGACAATCCACATTTTTGCATCAAACAATCTGTCGAACAAACGGAACAACATACAATCAAAATTACGCAGGAATAAATAAATCGGCTTGTCAAACCACGCAATCCCCATCAAAACCAGCACGCTCGTAATTACCGTGCCCCACGCCATCCAATTCCACTTGATTTTATTGTCGGTTGTCAAAAACATTTGTAACCCCGCTGTAATTTTATTCTGATACCAGTTTATTATAAACCTTTGAATCGGTCAATATCTTTGCAGCAACCGCCGCGGCAACCGCATCTTCATCTGCACCACTTGTAATAACCGGACAACCGCGCCGCAACGCCGCAACATCGGTGGATGTGTCTTTATTAAAATCCTTGGCATTAAAATCATTGTTTATCACATTCAAGAAAAACGCATTTTGCTGATTAATAGACCTGATGTTGGATAAACACACAATCGGGAAAATACCACGTCCGTCAATTACACGCCCTGTGCCTGTTTTTATTGTCTTATTCAATAATTCCAACGCGCCGCCATTATCCAGATTTATACGCGACGCTATACGCGCACTGCCCGCGGTTGGCGTTCCAATCAAAACCCCGCGCCCATATTCATAAAACGCGCCGGCGACGGATTCCGCCGTTCCCCGTGTCATATTTGAAATAACAACCACAACCGGCACATCTGTGACAGCACCCCCCCCAGGCACAACTTCAACCTCGTCACGGGCGGTCTCGACTATTCTCATAACAGGCTGCGCACCAATAAACAGCCCCGCCAACTTTGCCGCCGCCCGTTCATCATCGCCGGTTGCCGCACGTAAATCCAATATAATGCCTGAAACGTCCGGATATTTTGCCAAAGCCTCGTTTATAATCATCGCAGAATTATCAGATATTTTATGAACAACAATCTCTAAAATACCGCCCGTCTGTTCATCGCTGCGATGAATAACGTCGGTATCTGCCAAGATAATTGTGGCGCGACGTAAAACAACATCTTTATTGCCCGACGGCGTTAATAACTTGATTTTCGATGTACCTGAATTAAACCCAGACATCGCCGCCGCCAAATCAGCATCGGACATATTTGATACATCTTGCCCATTGATGGCGGTAATCAAATCCCCTTCTCGTATGCCGGCGGTATCGGCCGGTGAATCTTTGTAAATTCCCATCACGCGCCAATTTCCACGCGCATCACGTGCGCCTTCTAATCCTACACTGGTTAATATTCGACCATCTTCATTAACCTCGGCCGCACGCGAATATATATAACGCCCATTTTCGTCTATGCCGCACATCAAACTATCCACAACCAATTGATACGTTTCGCTTTCCGACGCAGCATGCAACACCGCATCATTCGCGCGCAACTTCAACACCAATGCAGTTGTGATTTCACCAAAACCATTCCAATCACCGGGCTTTGGCCGTGGATAATTCGCAATAATTGCATCACCCCACACCAACACAACCCGTTCATCAGTCGCAGCGATATGTGCATTTGAATTCAGATTTTCCAAACTTTCAATCGCGATGTTAATATTTTTACCGCCCCATTTAACACCGTCTAATTTTTCATAAATATCTGCAAAAGTATCAGACATTTCGAAAACATTTAATCCATCTTGGACGGGTTCGTCTTCGAAAAACAAACTCTCGGCGGCACAAGCGCACGGCACAGTCCCCAGGGCGAATAACACGCATGTTATAATTTTTAATATTTTCATATTATCCCCCCTGGTATTTTATAAAGTATATTATTTCCCATTCGATATTGTGTCATCACGCAAATTAAAGTGATACAGAATAACGTTTGAAATATAAATACTGGTAAAAGTTCCCATAACAACTGCGAACGTCATTGCGATTGAAAAATCACGCAACGCCGGCCCGCCGAATATAAACAACGCAACCATTGCCAAAATCGTAGAAAGCCCCGTCATAATGGTACGCCGCATCATTTCATTAACGGACAAATCAATCAAATCATCCATGGGCATTTTGTGATATTTTTTAATATTTTCTTCGATACGATCGTAATTTACGACTTTATCATTAATAGAATATCCAACACCCATCAAAATAACTGCGATTGCGGTTTGATTAAATTCCAATCCTGTGATGGAAAAGAATCCAAACATAATCACAAAGTCCAAACACAGTGATATAAACGATCCAATTGCATAACCACCACGATATCGCACCCAAACATACACAGACATTAATATGAACGAAAACAATATTGCCAAAATACCGCCACGCACCAATTCGCCACCAATTTTTGGTCCGACGATTTGCACCTGGGAATATTCGACATTATCACCCAAAATATTTTTAATTTCGGTCACACGTTCATTTTGCTGTGCATCAGTTGCGCCACGCGGCAAACCGACACGCACCAAAACAGCACCACTGTCACCAACAGATTGCAACTCGGGATTAAATTCATCCAACGCAGTACGCATTTTATCAATTGTATAATCGGCCGAAACGGGGGTAACCTCCATCGAAATACCACCTGCGAAATCAATTCCGTAATTCAGCCCACGGAACAACAAAGACACCACAGACAGCAAAATAAACGCACCCGCAATCCAGTACGATAATTTGCGATATTTCATAAATTTTAATTTCATAACCCAAACCTTTTATTTAGATTTCACATAACTAATTTTTTTATTTTTGCCGTTCATGTACCAATCGATGATAACCTTGGACAGCGACACGCACGTAAATAATGTGGTCAGCACACCGACCGACAACGTTACCGCAAATCCACGAATCGGACCTGCACCAAATTGGAACAACACCAACGAGCAAATCAAGTTCGTCAAATTACCGTCCAACACAGCCTTCATAGAACGATGGAACCCGGCCTCGACCGCGCGCAGCGGTGTCGATCCCGCCCGTATTTCATCACGTATTCGTTCGAACGGCAAAATATTCGCATCCACCGCCATCCCCAGCGTTAATACGATACCCGCAATCCCAGGCAGCGTTAATACACCGCCCAAAACCGCAGTAATACCAATAATCATGGCCAAATTAATCAGCAACACGAAACTGGCGATAACACCGAACCCGCGATAGCATACAATCATGAATATCATAATGAATATAACGCCAACCACAGACGCAATTTTTCCGGCCGCAATTGTATCGGCACCCAAACCCGCACCAACGGTACGTTCTTCGATAACCTGTAACGGCGCAGGCAACGCACCACTGCGTAACAAAACGGCCAAATCTTTTGCGCCCTGTAATGTAAATCCACCTGAAATCTGACCGCGCCCCCCGGGTATTGGTTCGCGAATTGTCGGAGCGGATAAAACCTCGCCATCCAAGACGATTGCGAAACGTTCATTAACATGTTCGGTCGTCAATCTTGCGAACTTGCGCGCACCCGCCGCATCAAACACAGTCGTCACCACAGGCATACGATTTTGGTCAAAATCAGCCTGGGAATCTTTCAACGATTCGCCCGATACCTCTACATGACTATACACAGGAATCAATTGATCTGGCGCATCCATCAACGGCAAAAATTCCGTACCCTTTGGCGCATGCCCAGATGCCAATTGTTCGGCTGTAATATCTTCATTCACCAAATGGAAAGTCATTTTGGCGGTCTGACCGATTAATTCTTTGATGCGTTCAGGATTATCAACCCCCGGCAATTGCACCAAAATATATTTACCGCCCTGGGATTGAATGGATGGTTCTTTTGTCCCCAGTGCATCGATACGACGGCGTACAATCTCGATACTGCGCGACAAAGCGTCTTGCAACATTTCATCACGCGCACGCACCGAATAAGACAAAGAAACATTACGACCATCAACCTCGATATCAACTGTATCGCCAAATTCGCTGCGCAAACGGCCACGCGCACGTGACACATCGTCTTCTTCACGCACCACAAAAGACACAACGCCATCGATATTGCGTAAATTTGAAAAACGAATAACGCCTTTGTCACGATCAATTAACGCACTGCGTGCTTCTTCATATAATTGGATTGCCTTGTCCTGCATCATGGTGTTTGTATCCACCTCTAACAGCAGTTGCGCCCCGCCCTTTAAATCCAATCCCAATTGAATTGGTTGAATCCACGACGGGAAATAAGGCGCCAGATTTGGAAACATCGTCGGCACAGCCAACAACACGCCGAACACAGCGACAAAAATTATTGCCAATTTTTTAAACATAACATAACCCTTTCTTTACTCTACATTTGCGATTGCGCCCTTGGCCACTTCTATAACCACGCCATCTGCAATTTCCAACTCGACTGTTTTTTCATTTATTTTTTTAATCGTGCCATAAATACCAGCGGCCAAAACCCGATTACCAACCTGTAACGAATCCAGCATTTTTTGATATTCATCCATACGTTTTTTATTTGGCCGCACCATAAACAAATAAATAATTGCAAAAATAATTACACAATATAACAACAGACCCCACCAATCAGTCGTCTGAGTGGCGGCACCCGTTACTGCATCTGCGGTGGCATCTGCAACCTGGGCGACATCGTTAATTGCGGTTGTATCATTCATGATTTTCTCCTTCAACTGATAATTATTATGGATTCAGATTAGTAAAAAAAGCCCGATATGTAAAGGAAAATAGTTACATTTATACACGTTCAAACCAACCATCGATTTCGGTTATCGGAATGATTTTATACACAGGTCGCCCATGATTGCATTCACCGCCCCGCGTGGTATTTTCAATATCACGCAGCAACGCGTCCATTTGCGCCATATCCAATTTCTGCCCTGCACGCACACTGTGGTGACACGCATAGTTTGCCAATTTCAAATGCAGTCTTTCATCCAACTGGGACGATGCGCCATTGGACCGCACCTCGTCCGCGATGGATTGAAATAATTCAGCCCAATTCAAATCCCAGTCTGCGGGCTTTTCAAAAATCGCAACCGCATCATCCCCAAAAGAATCAATATGTAACCCCGACGCACGCATCTGGTCCGCGATGGATAACACAGCGGTCGCATCTTCATCC
The DNA here is from genome assembly GCA_944392595.1 of uncultured Alphaproteobacteria bacterium. Taxonomy (GTDB): domain Bacteria; phylum Pseudomonadota; class Alphaproteobacteria; order Rs-D84; family Rs-D84; genus Enterousia. Next base: position 37,414 of record CALXXD010000005.1, on the reverse strand, counting down.
CGCAGATGAACGACAATCGGCGTCAATAATGGCTGGGATTTCATAGCCCCGCGACGCAGTCGTTCGTATGTTATACGTTCGTGCGCGGCATGCTGGTCAATTATTACCAAATTTTCCCCACTTTGCGCCAAAATATATTTGTTTGCAATCTGACCAATAACCCGCCCCAATGGCCGCGTTTCATCGGTTGCCGCATCACATGCCACATCGTGCGCCACATCGTTTTTTTCAGGCATCGTCACCCGCCCCGCCCCAAACATAAATGCAGAATCAGGCCCACTGTGACGTGGCGACGCAACAAATGTGCGCGACATATTAAAATTCATTGATTGCGGATGTGCCGCGGCGGGTTGCGCAACCTGTGGCGATGCAACGGCAACAATCCTGTCATTCAATGTTTTCGCCAAAGCATCACGTAAAGATTTAATAATAAACGCACGCACATGTGATGGTTCCAAAAAATGCACATCAGTCTTGGCAGGCGACACATTCACATCAACACTGCGCGGATCCAAATCCAGATACAACGCACACAACGGAAATTCACGTGCATGCATCACATCCATATAAGCGGCCCGCAACGCACCAATTAAAACCTTGTCCCGAACGGGGCGATTATTCACAAACAAAAATTGATCAACAGATGTTGCGCGACGCAATGTTGGTTCAGATATATATCCGCGCAATCGCATATTTGAATTTGATGCGGACGACGCATCAACCGCCAACATTCGCCCGCGAATATCATCGCCCATAACCGCGGCCAACCGTTCAGACATATCCTGATTTTTTGGGAAACGCCATTTGTTATTTAATGTAAATCCAACATCGGCGCGCGCCATTGCCAAACGCTTGATAACATCCAAAACGGACATCATTTCAGCCCGATCCCCGCGCAAAAACTTTAACCGCGCAGGCGTGCGCGCAAACAAATTCTTCACGCGAATACGCGTACCCGCATCCCACGCAGACGGCCGAATTTCACCAGTATTGCAATCCAACACCCAACCGTTACCATCTGCGCCATTATTTGTATCAATCGTCATATCCGACACAGATGCAATTGATGGCAAAGCCTCGCCCCGGAAGCCCATAAAATTTATATTCAATAAATCGTCTGTTGGTAATTTAGATGTAGCATGCCTTTGAATACTGTGCGTCAAATCATCGCGCGACATCCCGCATCCATTATCAATAACAGAAATCATAGTGCGACCACCATCAACCACATCAACAACAATCTGGTCAGCACCCGCATCCAGCGCATTTTCCACCAATTCTTTAACCACACTGGCGGGACGTTCAACAACCTCGCCTGCGGCAATTTGATTAATTAAAAAATCGGGCAAAACACGAATCGGCATCTAAGAACACTATTCCTTGAATTTTACTTCCAATATTTCATATTCTTTTTCACCGGCCGGCAATTTTACGACACAAGTATCGCCAACACATCGCCCAATTAACGCACGCCCCATCGGCGACGTACATGAAATAACATGCTTGCCGTCCGATTCAACATCAGACAATATACGGCACTGCATACGATTACCATCTTCGTCTTCGGCAACAACGCGCGCACCAAACACCACACGGTCGCCAGACAAACTATCTACATCTATGATATCGGCGTTATTAATAAAATCTTCGATATATTGAATGCGTTTGTCAATTTGACGTTGCTTTTCCTTGGCCGCACTGTAATCGGCATTTTCAGACAAATCCCCCAGCGATCGCGCCCATTGCACAACCTTTAATATTTCGGGTCTTTGTACTTCTTTTAAGTCTTTTAATTCTTTTATCAGGCCGTCAAACCCAGCCCGCGAAATCGGTTTTTTATCCATTTTATCCTGTCCTGGTTGTTTTTGTTGAAATTATAAGCATTCATTTTAATTTTGCAATTGTCAAATGAACGGTTTATACTTTTTCAGATATGATGTTCAGACCAAAAATTTTGACCAGATTCCTGATACGCCGTTTTTTCTATGGCGTTGGTCTGGTTATGCTGATTGTGTGCGGAATTATCATGGCGGTAACATTTGTGGAAAGATTGCCGTCAAATCCGACTGCGATTGCTGCAATGGCTGATACTTGGCGCAGATTGTTGGAATATGTGCCGCTGTTTTTGCCCATGGCAATATTTATGGGCACATTATTTGCATCATATAATTTAACAAAATCCAGTGAAAGCATTATTATTTCCAGCGCGGGTTTGTCACCGTACCAAATGGCGCGCCCATTTTTGGTTGGCGCGGCATTGATTGGTGTTGTGGCAACTACATTGATTAATCCTTATTCTGTAAATCTGAATTCAGAAAACATAACACCCGATCATTTGGTATTAATCGATAACGAAATTTGGCTGCGTGAATCATCCGACAATGGATTTGTTACTATGAACGCAAAAAATATGCATAAATCAGGAAACATTTTGTTATTTGATAACGCAACAATATACATTCAAAATCCACAATTCAAATTAACCCAACGTGTCCAGGCTGATACAGTCGCACTGTCTGACACTGGTATGTCTGCATCCAACGCTACATCATGGGATTCACGCGGAATACCAACACACACAAATTGGCAAATAAAAACATTGCTGAATCCACAAACTGTTCTGGACAGATATTTACAGCCCGATCAAATTTCATTTTGGCAATTACCTGAATTCATAACAAAAATGCGTGCGATTGGTGTTCCTGTGCGTGCGCATTTGGTCCAGTTTTGGACGCTGTTGTTTTTACCACTGACCATGGTTGCCATGGCGACATTGGGCGTTGCTTTTTCACAAACACGCCAACGCCGTAATTACAGTTTTGGAATTAAATTCGGATTGGGCATATTAACATGCTTTGCGGTGTATTTTTTAATTAATATGTTTAATGCGCTGGGATCTACGGGGGTCGTGCCCGCTTTACTTGCCACAATCGCCCCGCCATTGATAATAATTGCGGCATCGGGCGTTTTCATAACAAGTTTTGATACTATATAATAATACAAACCAACCAAACGGGGAAAATATGCCTTTACGAAAGAAAAACACTAAACGAAACACCATTATAATATGGATATTAATTGCGATACTGGTGATATTAATGATTGTATCATTCCCAGCCACACAAAACATAACCGAAGTCGTTTTGTATCAATAATGAATTACATCGATGTCTTTTTGGAATCTTTGGCCGCAGAACGTGGCCGCAGCCAGCGCACAATTGAAAGTTACGCATCTGATTTGCGTCACGCGGATGAAAATATGCCAAATGGATTATTGGGTGCAACGGCATCGGATGTACAAAATTATTTATCCAAATTGCCTGAACGTGCGACATCAATTGCCCGCCACGCCAGCGCACTGCGCGGATATTATAAATTTTTAATGCTGGAAAAAATAATATCAGAAAATCCAACCGCGAATTTGGAATTACCAAAACGCAGACGCGCACTGCCGAAATTTTTATCGATAAAGGAAATAGAATTATTAATATCATCCGCGGGGGATGTTCGAAATTCGGCGCGATTGCGCGCAATGCTGGAATTGGTGTATGCATCCGGCCTGCGTGTATCTGAATTGTGCGAATTACCAACAACCGCGATTTTGGGCGATAAATTATTAATTCATGGCAAAGGTGCCAAAGAACGCATGGTACCTATGCACGAACGCGCCCAGAACGCATTGGCAAAATGGATGGAATTGCGTGGCGACGATAAATCAAAATATGTTTTTCCAGGCACTGGTAAATCAGGCCACATAACACGCGATGGATTTTTCAAATTATTAAAAAAATGCGCTGTACTGGCGGGTATTGACCCACATCGTGTCAGTCCGCATGTTTTGCGCCATTCGTTTGCGTCACACTTGCTGGCTGGTGGTGCAAACCTGCGCGCGATACAAACAATGTTGGGACACGAAGACATATCAACAACCCAGATTTACACACATGTTTTACCGGACAAATTGCGCGAAACAGTTGTGTCGCATCACCCATTGGGACATACGGGGGAAAATAATCAATGATAAAAAAATGTGATCATCCAGGCTGTACCAAAGCCGGCACTTGCCGCGCGCCGAAATCGCGTGATTTACGTGAATATTGGTGGTTTTGTCGCGAACATGCGGCCGAGTATAATAAAAATTGGAATTATTACGCAGGCATGACACCCGAAGAAGTCGAAGAAGATTGGGAACGCCAAACATTCGGCGCGCCATTGCGTGACAAGAATCAGGTCGAATCGGATCAGCGCGATTACATAAAATTTTTGAACGATTTTATATCGGGCCGCGATACGTTTGACAAAGCCCCACCCCGCCCGCGTGCATCCAGCCGCGTAACAACTGCATTGGCCGTATTTGGGTTACCGATAACTGCATCGTGGCGTGAAATATCCGCAAAATATCGCGCATTGGCAAAACGTCACCACCCAGATACAACAACGGGCGATAAAGACGCGGCCGCCAAACAATTTACAAAAATTACAGACGCATATAATGTGCTGAAAAAACATTTCGGGAAAAAATAAAATCCGAATCATAAATCAATTAGAACCATGCAGATGCGATGTGGTTGGCGTCGGGAGCGTACAGAAGTTACGTGACCAAAGCCAACCACAAGCAGATGCGTGGTTATAATTGATTTAGGTAGTTGATGGCGTCCATGGCCGCACTACACCCCGTCCCGACCGCCGTTGCAATTTGCATTTTTAATTCGGATTGAACATCACCGGCAACAAAAATACCACGGGGCAAGGCATCGGGGGCCAGACGCCCCATGTTGTCACGTGCGATATCTTCGGTCAGATAATCGGTGTTGGCCTCGTGACCGATGGCAACAAATAAACCGTCACAGATAATTTCTTTGTTATCGGTGGTGGTGACAACCAGTTTATCATCGTCACGTTTGGCAATTTTTTTCAAATCGGTATTGAACAAGCATTCTATATTTTCACGTTCGGCAACACGGTTACGCAGGACGGCCTCGGCCCGGGTGAATGCGCTTTTGCGATATACGATTTTTACATTTTTGGCAATGTCGGCCAAATACAACGCGTCATTCAGTGCGGAATTACCGCCACCCATCACGATTACATCTTTTTCTGAATAAAAGAATCCATCGCATGTTGCGCAGTAAGATACGCCTTTACCGAATAATTCGCGCGCGCCTTCGATTTGTAATTTACGCGGTGATGCGCCGGTTGCAATGATGACAGATTTTCCGACATAACGATTGCCATCATCGCCCAAAATGTTAAAGCCACTTTCGGCATCACCGGCGATTGTCTTTGCAGAAACAAATTTTATTTTGGCACCGAATGTTTCTGCCTGCTGTTTCATAAATTCCGCCAATGCCAGGCCACTGCCCGCCCAACCGGGATAATTTTCCAACGTTGCGATACCGGCCATCTGACCGCCCAAAGTATCGCCCCCCAATACCAATGTATCTTTGCCCGCGCGCCCGCAATATAATGCAGCGGTTAATCCCGCCGGACCAGAACCCAAGATAATAACATCATGCATAATGACTTCATTCATTATTTGAACTCCTGTTTTTTTATCGGTCTCAGGATAACATAATGCGAATGTGTGCGCAAATAAATTCACACCTGGATAAAAACGTTGATTTTTTCATCGGATAGCAATATAATAGCGGATGTTATGAAATATGTATTTGTATCTTTTTATTTGTCATCATCCCCGTTTGGGGTGCGCTTTTAACTGTTCATAATATAATACATATATAATATAATCATTTTATTAATAATATCTTTTATCAAAGGAATACAACTATGTTGGATATAAAATTTATTCGTGAAAACCCAGATATTGTAAAAAACGCATGCCGGGTCAAAGGCTTTGATGACCATGTTGATGAAATTTTGGCACTGGATGCGCGCGTACGCGAACTGAAAACAGTAACGCAAAACATGACGGCCGAAAAAAATAAAATCACACGCGAAATCCCGACCGCCACAGACAAAGCGCCATTGATTGAAAAATCCAAACAAATTGGTGCCGAGATTGCGGCTGATTTGGCTGAGTTGGCGGAAAAAGAAGAAAAGTTAAATGACTTGCTGCACCGCGTACCACAAATACCAGACGCATCGGCACCCGTTGGTCCCGACGATTCGTATAATACCGAAGTAAAACGTGTCGGCACCCCGCGGAATTTTGATTTCACCCCGCGCGCGCAGTGGGATTTATTGGATATGAACGGATGGTGGATGCCTGAAAAAATCGCACAAATTTGCGGCACACGCACATACTGTTTAATTGGCGAAGCCGCTGAATTGCAATTGGCGATTGAAACATACGTTATCCAGAAATTAATTTCGCGCGGATTTACTTTCATAGAATGCCCATCGATTACCAAACCTCAAACAATATTTGATGCAGGTCACTTTATGGGCGCAGATTTATCGGTTATGAACAACGACGTGTTTATGTTGGCGGGCACAGACAGATGCCTGGCGGGCACGGCTGAAATCGTATTGAATTCGCTGCACAGCGGTGAAATTTTACCCGAAAGCGCACTGCCCATTAAATACGCCGGATTTTCGCCGTGTTTCCGCAAAGAAGCCGGCGCCGCAGGCCGCGACACGCGTGGTCTGGCGCGATTCCATCAATTTAACAAAGTTGAACAATATGTATTTTGCACGCCTGAACAATCGGACGAAATGCACGAATTGTTATTGAACAATTTGTGTGATGTTGTGGCTGATTTGGAATTGCCATATCGTGTGATTGCAAATTCGACGGGCGATATGGGATTTAACAAAGTTAAAATGAACGATGTCGAGGCATGGGTTCCATCGGAAAACGCGTATAAAGAACTGGGCAGTTGTTCGTCCATCGGCACTTTCCAGGCGCGGCGCACAAACACCCGTTATCGTGAAAACGGAACGAACGCGGTAAAATTCTGTGCGACATTGAATAACACAGGCATCGCCGTCCCACGCGCGTTGGTTCCATTATTGGAAACACATCAAAACGCCGACGGCAGTGTGAATATTCCCAAAAAATTGCAGCCTTTGATGGGTGGTCGCACAAAAATTGGTGGGAAACACTAAAAAACCGGCTAATGCCGGTTTTTTATTATCTTTGTTTTTGATTTACCTTTACCGCAAATTTTGTCGGCAAAGAAAGCGAATAATACAAATCTTTGAATACGTTTTTGTTGTTTTTACACGTAATATCTTTCAGCGATTCCAACAAAACATCACGCGCGGCCGCACGGTCATACTCGTACGGACTGTTCAGATTTTCCACAACCTTCAACACGCGTTCATATTTGTGCAATACCCCACTTTGCCACAAATCAGATGGCAATTCACCAAAGATTAATCCATATTTCAGACGCACACCATAATCGGCATACTTTGTGGGCTTTTGGGCCGTATTTTTAACTATTGCGATTGCATCATTTATTTGATTCAACTCGACATCATCCTTGGCACGCTTGGCGCGTTTTTCCAAAAACTTGATACACTCGGCAAAATACACCTGTAACGTAGCATTATAATCAATCATCATAATTCATCTCCTGTTACTTTAATTACACATTAAATTATAGACAAAAATTATAAATTGTCAATATTTATGATAAAAAAAATCTGCACAAAACCGTGCAGACTTTTTTTATTTTTCGTTAAACAATTATCTTACGCGAACCAACTTTTGACCCGCAACGCGCGCCAAAACAGTTTTTATACGATTGCCAGACAATGCATTATGCCACTTTGCCATGCTTTTATTAAACACTTCGCCCTTGTTCGGCAAATCAGAATTACAATATACGTTAATACCGTTTAACGCGGTCAAAAATTCGTCATAAACATTTGTCTGACCACGCACGAAACCGACATTGGACGGATTGTTTCCTGAACGTTCCCGCACACGATAATCAGAATATCTGTGTGGCAAACGTGAAATTTCTTTTACACAAACCAAATTTTTCATAATTTCTGCACGTGCATCTGGTTTAACCCTTCTTGCATTTGTTACCAACAACCAACGCACAGATTCAAAAAAAGTTTTTACACTTGCTTCATAATCTATCTTCGATTTCATACTTTTACTACTCCTTTTACAGTCAAACATTAATTATATCGCACAAAACACAAAAATGTCAAGATTTTTACAGATATTTGTTGAAAACGCTGATTTATAGTATAATCTTATGATTACGAAAAATTTAAGCATACGGGGTTAATTAAATGGTTATGAAGATACGCAACATAGCAATAATTGCACACGTTGATCATGGTAAAACTACACTGGTTGATAATATGTTAAAGCAATCGGGCACATTCCGTGAAAACGAACGTGTGGCCGAACGCGTAATGGACAGTGGCGACATAGAACGCGAACGCGGGATTACTATTTCCGCAAAACCAACATCTATCCAATGGAACGATTATAAAATCAACATTGTTGATACCCCCGGCCACGCGGACTTTGGTGGCGAGGTTGAACGTATTTTATCCATGGTTGATGGCGTGGTATTGTTGGTCGATGCGGCCGAAGGGCCCCTGCCCCAGACCAAATTTGTATTAAGCAAGGCATTAAAACTGGGGCTGCGTCCGATTGTATGCATTAACAAAATCGACCGGTCTGACGCCCGCCCAGACGAAGTTTTAACCGAAACATTTGATTTATTTGATAAATTGGGTGCAACCGATTCGCAATTGGATTTCCCGTACCTGTACGCATGCGGCCGCGATGGTTGGGCCGTGCGTAACCTGGACGACGAACACAAAGACCTGACACCATTATTCCAATTGATAATAGACCACGTCCCCGCCCCAGACTGCAATGGCACGCGTTGTCAAATTGACGCGCCTTTTTCTATGTTAGCAACAACGCTGGAGGCTGACCCATACGTCGGTCGCATTTTAACCGGCAAAATCGAATCGGGCACTGTACGCGTTGGCCAGACTGTCAAAGCCATCAACATGAATGGTGAATTTATCGAAAATGCAAAAATCACAAAAATTATCGAACATCGCGGAATTGAAAAAGTATCATTGGAATCTGCATCTGCGGGCGACATTGTTGTTGTGGCTGGATTTTCACGTGCGACCGTGGCGGACACCCTGTGCGCGCCAGATGTTACCGAACCTATTCCGGCAATGCCGATTGATCCACCGACCCTGACCATGACGTTTTTTGTAAATACATCACCCTTGGCGGGTCGGTCCGGCAAAAAATTAACATCACGTATGATCGGCGAACGCCTTTTTAAAGAGGCAGAAACCAACATCGCCCTGCGCGTCACGCAAAGCGCGAACAACGAATCGTTTGAAGTATCCGGACGTGGCGAATTGCAATTGGGAATTTTAATTGAAACCATGCGCCGCGAAGGATTTGAATTAAGCGTATCCCGCCCACGCGTTGTTATGCACGATGGCGAAAACGGCGAAAAATTGGAACCTATTGAAGAAGTTGTTATCGACGTTGATGACGAATTTTCGGGCGTAGTCATTGAAAAAATGACCAAGCGCAAAGCAACCATCACAGAAATGAAATCATCCGGCGGTGGCAAAACGCGTATAGTATTTTCCGCACCATCCCGCGGTTTGATTGGATATTTATCTGAATTCCGCACAGACACACGTGGCACAGGCATCATGAACCGTGTGTTTTCTGGATACGAACCGTACCGCGGCGCAATTTCACAATATCGTCCGGGCGTGTTGGTATCTATGGAAAGCGGCCTGACCACCACATACGCGCTGCATAACTTGGAACCACGCGGCGTATTGTTCGTCGGCCCCCAGACCGAGGTTTATTCCGGCATGATTATCGGCGAACACAGCAAAGAAAATGATCTTGAGGTTAATCCGGTCAAAGGCAAAGAATTAACCAACGTGCGTTCGGTTACGGCGGATGAAAAATTATTCTTGGCACCGCCGCGCAAAATGTCACTGGAAGAAGCATTATCGTATATCCAAGACGACGAATTGGTCGAAGTAACACCCGCAACGATTCGTTTGCGCAAAAAAGAACTGGACAGCAACATCCGCAAAAAAACACGGAAAAATGTCGAAGAATAAACGATTGTTTTTAATCGCAGGTTACAGCGCAAAAAATATTGTTGATGCGTCGTTGGTATATATGGTGCAAAAACTGTCCAAATGTGGCGATGTGATTTTGGTTATGGATTGCGATGCGCCTGATTCAGAATTGGGTAAAATTTCCAAATACACTGTTTATGCCACGGCGCAAAAACATGGCGAATATGATTTCGGTTCATATCGGCGTGCATACACGTACGCGCGGGACACAGGCATTTTATCAAAATATGAATTTGTATATTTGATAAATGATTCAGTATATGGGCCACTGTATGAAATCGCACCATATTTTGAAAAAATCGAATCGTTTAATACCGACGCTTTTGGTCTGGTATATAATCCGAACAAACGCAATCCGCATCTGGAATCTTGGTTTATCGGAATGCGCCCAAATGTATTTTTATCAAATTGGTTTGATGAATTTATATCATCGGTTACAAAACAAAAATACAAATATCAAATAACATCTTTGTACGAAGACGGATTTACTCGCAACTTGGATAAACACAATCACACATATCGCTGTATGTACAGCGCACCGGGGCGCAGCGTTTATAACCGCATAAAACATTTTTATCGCATCGGTATGCCATTTATGAAAAAAAACGCACTGCTAAGACACGATGGCGCATTGGGAAATCAGATATTATACGTATTAAATCATATCGCCCCCGACACACGCGACGCAATTTTAACCGGCGCACGCCAGACATTGGGCGACGAATATATAAACTGGCTTTTAACAAAAAATCCGTTTATAATATGGTACAGACATATGAAATATTTCATAAAAAAAATCTGTACGGATAAATTATGAAACCACAAAAATTGAAAAAAATCGCAGCCATCACAATGGCACGCAACGATGAATTTTTTCTGAGCCGCTGGATAAAATATTACGGCGACGAAATCGGTACTGAAAATCTGTACATATATCTGGATGGCACAGACCAAGTTACCCCAAAAAACGCGGGCGCGGCGCACATAAAAAAATTGCCGCACACAGATATGCCCCGCGCGGTGGGCGATAAATATCGAATCGGTTTAATGAATGATTTGGCGCGCGAATTATTAAAAAGTTATGATATTGTTATCGGTTGCGATTGCGATGAGTTTTTAATTGTTGATACAAACACAAACAAAACATTGGCCGAATATTTATCCGGCATAAAAATCAAAAATACAGTATCTGGATTGGGATTGGACGTTGGGCAAAATATGAATTGCGAATCGACACTGGACACGTCTGCCCCCATATTACCCCAGCGCGAATACGCATTACTTTCCACACGATACACAAAACCGGTTGTAAAAAACGCACCTGTCGATTGGGGTTCTGGATTTCACAGCATATCCGGTCATAATTTTCATATCGATAAAAATTTATATCTGCTGCATTTTGGTGCGGTGGATATGCAAATGTTGGAACAAAAGGCTGCGGCCCGTGGCGCAGATTGGTTAAATCACCTGCGCCGACGTGGCAATGGCACGATTAACGCGGTAACCAACCTGCCCGCGCGGGATGAAAAATGGCTGCGCCGCGCGCGCATATTACAAACCTTTGCGCGCCCAATATACGCATTGGATAAACCGGGTATGTTTGGATTAAAACGCGTGGTAAAAATCCCATCGCGATTCAAAAAATTGGGAATATAAAAATCGCCACAAATGTGGCGATTTATTTTTTACACGTTTTTATAAATTCGCATATTTCGCGACGCAATCGCCGCGCCATGCGCATCGGCGGATTATCCAATGCCCCAATTTTTTCCAATTCAACAAACCGCGCACGCGCCGCATCGACATCCACCTGATTATCCAAATACTTAATTTTGCCAAACGCACGCCGCACAAAATACCACTTAAAATTTTTATTCCATTGGCGCATCTGATAATCATTGGCATTTTGTTTATATAAACCAAACGCGTTTTCAATTCCATCACACAAACTGTGTAATATTTTTAATTGTTTGGCGGACAAAACAATCCCGCCAAAATTCGGCCGATAATAATACAGCGGCAAAGGCGCAATTGTCACCCGCGGATTTTTCAACATCACCGCGGACCACCACGGGAAATCTTCGAATAAAATTCCGCGGATAAATGGAATATCAGAAATTAAATCGCGCCGATATAAATTTTTCCAAACCTGGCAATGCTTTATCAACCATTTACGACGTGGATTAAAAGCGTTGTGTGTTTGCTCGGTCGCATACGCATATACATCATCCGTCACCAAAGTTTTGATGGCGGTGGGATTGTACCGACCCAGAACACCACGTGGTTCGACATTATCCGTATTCAACCCCAATTTATGCCGCACCATTAACTTTGGCCTGTAACGCCGGTCGTATGTAAAAGATACTATATCAGACCCATCGCGCGCCGCCAAAAAATAAACTATTTCCATAGTTTGCGGATGAATAAAATCATCACTGTCCAGATACATAATGTATTCGCCATTTGCGTGCTGCATACCAACATTGCGCGCATCCGACAATCCCCCATTTTCTTTATTCACAACAACAAAACGCGAATCGCGCGCGGCATATTCAGCCAAAATGTCACCGCACTTATCAGGACTGCCGTCATTGACGCAAATTGCATTCCAATCGGTAAAAGTCTGGGCCAGCAAACTGTCCAAACAACGCCGCAGATATTTTTCGACATTATAAATAGGTACAATAACAGATATTTTCGGCTTAACGTTTGACATGTTTGCAATCCTTGCCTATGAACTTGTTAATTTTGCGGCGCAATTTTTTTCGTTTTTTATTCGGTGGTGTATCCAACGCCCCGCACTTGTTCAAATCACAAAACCAATCGCGCGCAACATTCAAATCAGCCGCACTTGTAAAATGTTTAATTTTTCCAAACGCCCATTTAATAAAATACCATTTGAAATTTTTTGCCCATTGTTGGTTTTGATATTGTGAAGCATTTTTTTGATACAATAAAAAAGTATCCTTTATCCCGACACAAATCCCACAAAACGCATTCATTTGCCCGGCCGATAAAAATATCCCGCCAAAATTCGGCCGATAATAATACAACGGCAAAGGCGCAATTGTCACACGCGGATTTTTTAACATCACCGCGGACCACCACGGAAAATCTTCGTATAAAATTCCATCTATAAATTTAATATCAGAAATCAAATCACGCCGATATAAATTTTTCCAAACCTGACAATGCTTGATTAACCATTTGCGGCGCGGGTTAAAAGCATTGTGTGTTTGCTCGGTCGCATATTTGAAAATATCATCCGTTACCAATGTTGCCACTCGTGCGGGATTATATCTGCGCAAAATACCACGCGGTTCAATGCCGTCAGTCTTTAACCCCAATTTATGGCGCAACATCAACTTTGGTCTGTAATTCCGATTATATGTAAAGGATACGATATCTGTTCCATCGCGCATTGCCAAAAAATATGTGATTTCCATAGTTTGCGGATGAATAAAATCATCACCATCAACAAACAAAATATAATCACCCGTCGCAGCCGCCATTCCCATATTACGCGCCACCGACGGACCTGCACGTTCAGTATTTGTAATTACCACAAACCGCCCATCACGCGCGGCATATTCAGATAAAATTTCGCCACTTTTATCCGTGCTGCCGTCATTTACACAAATCGCATTCCAATCGGTAAAAGTCTGAGATAACAAACTGTCCAAACAACGCCGCAGGTATTTTTCGACATTATACACAGGTATTATAACGGATATTTTTGGCATAAATCCCCCCATATCAAGTTTTATACATTTGGTTAATCATAACGTCGGCAAAACTGCCACTTATTGGGTTTTCTGTTCCCTGGTAAGTAGTTTTTTGAAAAAAAGCCCCAGACGTCACACGATTAAATGTATCCTGATTAAATGGCGCATCACGATAAGACCACCATAACGCATGCGTTGGCGCCTGAACCACATGTGGCATTTTGGCAAAATAATTTTTTGCGCGCGCATCATTCATAACCAATGTTTTGAATATCAACTGATGCACAAAATATTCCATAGCACTGTCTTCATGCACCCAATAATCCAAAATCATCGCCCGCCACGCAGCCAACAAATATGCGCCCCGCCGTGCCCGGATAAAACAATTTTGCATAAAACTGTATGAAAACGCACCATCCGGCCCAACCAAATATACAAAGAAATCTTCGTCCGTTATCCATTTTGGAATTGCACCCGTCGCAAACCCTGTTGAATCCAGCCAAATTCCACCATGCTCGTACAGCAATTCGACACGACAAATATCCGCAAAATGCGCATGACCAATTTTACCGGCCGCACGCTTTTGCCAAATAATATCGGGCAAAGTAATATAATCGCGCACGGATTTTTCATCCAACACAACCAATTCTTGCTTGCAATTTTTTCGCACAGACCGAAAACAAGCCTGAACCAACGGCGGTGCTTTATCTTCGCCCTGTAACCACAATGTCCAGATTTTTTCGTTTTTATCGTCACGCACAACGGGCGATTCAACAACCGCGGCGGCGGCCGGCAAATATCGCCGTAAATAATTCGGGATAACTTCGGACAATACCTGGGCGAGTACAGCGCGACGCTTTCTGCGATTACGCCACAACCAATTAAACACGTGCCCACGCATTATCATATTGGTTTGCGCCCAAAGTCTTGTCCAATTCATTTATACACCTTTATTCTTCAACGCCGCCACCATCAACATCGGTTGCCACATCATCATCATCGGCGGGTCCGGTTGTCATTTCTTCGGCAATACCACTGGCGCGCGCCATAATTTTATCCAGCAATTCTTTTTGAACATCTTCATGTTCTTTTAACCATTGACGCGCATTGTTTTCGCCCTGGCCCATGCGTTCATTATTATAAGAATAAAAACTGCCGGCCTTTTCGATAAAGTCGTACTTTACCCCCATGTCCAGAATTTCACTGATACGCGAAATGCCTTCGCCATACATAATTTTGAAATCGACGGTACGGAACGGTGGCGCGACTTTATTTTTCACAACCTTGACACGCGTCTCGTTACCGATAACATTTTCTTTGTCTTTAATCTGCCCAGTGCGACGAATATCCAAACGCACCGATGCATAGAATTTCAACGCATTTCCCCCAGATGTTGTTTCAGGATTACCGAACATCACGCCAATCTTCATACGAATTTGGTTAATAAAGATTAACAACGTATTACTGCGCGACACAGAACCGGCCAACTTTTTCAAACTTTGCGACATCAGGCGCGCGGTTGTACCAACGAACGAATCGCCGATATTGCCTTCTAATTCAGCCTTGGGCACCAATGCCGCGACCGAATCGATAACAACAACATCAACCGCCCCCGATTTAATCAGCGTGTCTGCGATTTCCAACGCCTGTTCGCCCGAATCGGGTTGTGATATAATTAAATTCGCAACATCAACACCCAATTTTTTCGCATACGACGGATCCAACGCATTTTCAGCATCTATGTACGCGCATGTACCGCCTTTTTTCTGTGCCTCGGCCACGGCATGCAACGCCAACGTTGTTTTACCACTGCTTTCAGGCCCATAAATTTCAACAATGCGCCCACGCGGATATCCGCCAATCCCCAGCGCAATATCCAACCCCAAAGAACCGGACGAAATGGCCTCGATATTCTGTTGCGAACCATCGCCCATTTTCATGATTGCTTCTTTGCCGAATTGTTTTTGAATTTGTGCCAACGCAGATTCCAACGCCGGATTTTTTGCCGGTGCGGATGTTGTACTTGCTGCTTCTTTTTTTGCCATAACTTGTCCCCTTTTCTTATCAGCAAAATCATACAATTTATTTACGCCACACGCAACGAAAATAAGACCCTTATCATCGCGACAAAATTATTTTTTGGCAACAACCAGTGCGGCTGATATCGCCCCAATAACCGCGGTCACAACCCAAACGGCGGACGTTCCGCCAAAGGCCGTGATACACATCGCCGCCAACAGTGGTGCAATAATATTGGGTAAATTAACACTGGTGCGGAACACGCCATAAAACTTGGTCTGTGCCGCGCGCGTTGTACCATCAAAGAATAACAAATCATGCACAGATTCCATCAACGCACCCGATACCTGCCACGCGACAAATATAATCAGCAATGGGAAACCAGTTGCGAACGTTGCCAACACAGACATTACCGCAAACGACACAAATCCCAACATCAGCCATTTTTTCTTGCCATCTTTACGTACAAAGTGCGCCATTGCATCCGACAATATTAAATAAGGAACAATTCCCAACGTCAAAACCCAACCCAGCGTATCTTTTGAAAAACCATTTTCAATAACGACAATTGGCACATATAAATACCGCATTGCGCGCAAAGCATAGTACCCAAAATTAACCGCATACGCGCGCGCCATTCCACGTGTTTTAAAAAACGCAATTGCATTTTTTATCAACGCCCGCAACGTTCGCCGCGGATTGACGGGCGTAATTTTTTTATCACTTTGCGCGACACGGAATAAATTAAACGCCATCCAACACGCAAAATAAATCAACGCCGCCGCAAAGAACGCCGCCCTGTTGTCGAATTGGTTTGCGATTGCGACCGCGATTGTTGGCGCGAACAGCGCGCCCACATTCATCCACAAATGATATCTCGAATTTAATCGCGCCATACCAACGCGCCCTGAAAAATCAGACATAAACAACGGTATTAAAATCCCGACCAGCGTTACCGCCACACCCGTTGCATAATCCAACATAACAAAAGTACTTGTACGCACAGAAAAACTCATCATCGCGTATCCGGCCGCCAAAAACAGCGTTGCCGCAAAGAAAACGCGCACTTTGGAAAATCTGCGAAAAATCTCGTTCGCGAACAAACCAACAATCATGCAAAACGCAGCATAAATCGCGACATAGACACCAACAACTGCGGAATTTGCAAAAATTTCCATCAAAACCAGGGAATAAACCGCATTATAAATACCGTCTGCGAACCCGGTAAATAACCCCAGGTTTGCAAACGAAAACCCATTCACCCCGCTTTTAACAGAAATATATTTATCCCGTGCCATAGCGGACATATTATATCATAATAATCGCAAAAATAAAAATGCCCGCGCGACGGCGCGGACATAAAACAAACCAACAAACAAATATTATTTATTGTTCGCAGGCGCAGCCGCCTGGGATTGAGATTGTTTTTGTCTTTCTTCATACAATTTTGCAAAATCAATCGGCTGCATAACGAACGCCGGGAATCCAGATTCCGCCGTCATACGTGTAATCATCGCACGCACAGACGGGAACAACAAAGTCGGCACATCTATTAACAACGTACGTTTTTTAACTTCTTCGTCTTTTTCTTCCTCCATCTGGACCAGACCGGAATAAGTTGATTCAATCAAGAAAATAGATTTTTCATCTTTTTCCAATTTCGAATGAACTTTGGTGATTAAATCCACCATGAACATATTATTTTCTGCGCCCTTGATTTGGATATCGATGTTTATTTCCAATTTAGCCTGGCCATTATCGCGCTTAAAGAACAATTCAGGCACATTTGGGCTTTCAAATGAAAAATCTTTCAAAAATTGTGTAATGATGTTAAATTTTGCCATTGCGATTACTCCTTTTTTTCCGCATCATTTTATGGTAATATAACATTATAAATAAATTTTACAAGTGGGGGGATGTAATAAAAATGGCAGAATGGTTAAAACGGGCTGTATTTCGCACGATTGGCATTGTAATTGGTGTTGCGGCATTAACATCGTGCGACGTATCCACCCCAACACACCGCGGCGACAATTCGGTTATTCCGTCAAATCTGCGTATGGTGTCATACGATGAATTGCCCGGATGGCGGGACGACGACGTCCGCTATGCTTTACAGGCATTTCGTAATTCATGCCGTGCAAAGATTCAATATACGGGCCGCGTAATCCCAGATCGCGCTTTATTCGAAGAAAAATGCAGAATGTTACCATCTGCATCGGCGGACGTTGCAACAATCCGCGCATGGTTTGAATCAAATTTCCAACCGTATCAGGTTTTTGACGACAACGGCGGCGATCGCGGCGTATATACTGGATATTATTCCCCTATTATCCCGGCATGCAGAACAAAAACCGCCACATGTAACGAACCGCTGATGGGCGTACCAACCGATGGCCGCAACTACAAAGGCGTCGCAAAGAAACAAATTGTCGAACAACAAATCGGCCGCGTACTGTATTGGGCAAATATAGTAGATGTACAAAACATCCAAATCCAGGGCAGCGGCATGTTACAATTGGAAGACGGCACAATGGTAAAATTAAATTTTGCCGCGGTAAATGATATGCCATTCAAATCAATTGGCGAACAGTTGCGCAGCCGTGGCATTCGCCCACCAAACGGATATTCGGCCGACGCAGTATGGCAATATCTGAAACAAAATCCAACATTGGCGCGCGACGTTATATATAACAATCCGCGATATGTATATTTTTATGAATCGGTCCCGCCGGATGTAATTGGCAAATTGGGCACACCGCTGTCAAAGATACGTTCGATTGCGATGGACGACGACATATATACATTGGGAATGCCGGTATATATCGCAACAAATCTGTCGGACGGGCGCGCATTCCGCCGCCTGATGATTGCCCAAGATACAGGCAGCGCAATCCGCGGTTGGATTCGTGCAGACATATTCTTTGGCAAAGGCGACGAAGCATACCAATTCGCCCACGGACAACACGCGATGGGAAAAATGTATATCTTGATGCCCAAAGAATACACCTATGTCAAACCCGAATAATAAATTTACGAAACGTTCGGCGCGCCCCGGCACGATTGCCAGCGCGATGGGCGAGTTATTGCAAATTTTTGGCATACGCGCATCGGACGCAGACCTGGTTGCACGATGGGATAAAATCATGGGCTCGGACATCGCAAACATTGCAAAAATTGCGGCGATAAAAAAAATGCGTGATGGCAAATTTAATATAACACTGCGCCCAACGAATCCGGCATTCACATTACAGTTATCATATATGTCAGACGAAATAAAAAATAAAATAAATAAATATTTCGGTCGCGACGCCGTCGCAAAAATCAGTTTTCGAAAATAAACACATCATCCAATGGATGGGAAATCAAACCATACCGTCGCGGAAAAAAGTTCCTCATCTAGCGGCGGGGTGGTCTATCACCCGAAGCCTTGGCGAAGGGTGGCACGAGTAACCAGTAACTCCACCGCTGTCATTGCGAAGGAGTACGATCAACGTTGAAAACGTTGGCGGACGACTGTGGCAATCCAGTTATAATATGTCTGCGGGCATTCGCCCGCAGTGCTTTTTTTATTCACTGGATCGCCACGGTCGTTTCACTCCCTCGCGATGACAAAGGGGACTAAGTACCTAATCCCATACTCTCTAACCACCCCGCCCCAACCACCCACGCGACACGTCGCGCGGGGCCCGGGTATTGGGGCACCCCTCCAATGGAGGGGAACTTAGACCGTACCGTCGCGGAACAAGTTCCCCTCTGCGGAGAGGTGCCGCGTAGCGGAGGGGTGGTTTATCACCCGAAGCCTTGGCGAAGGGTGGTTTATCACCCGAAGCCTTGGCGAAGGGTGAAACACGAGTAACGAGTTACGAGTAACTAAAACGGGGCACCCGCCCCGTTTTACTGAATAACCCGTCTTTCCCACCAGGTTGCAATTGCCGGCACCAGGAAAAATATCACCCCGGCCAATCCCCACAACACCAAAGTTCCAACTGCATAAATATAAAACATCGTTGCGGTAACGCCTGTGATTAAAACACCGAAATACATCAAAGCGGGCACAAACGTCAATCCCCACACCAACAACACCAAAACAGTATTCACCACAAACGCGCGAAATAAAATCCGTTGGCGCGATAATAATTTCAGATTTAATTTTTCAACATAATCTTTTTTCATAACGTCCCCCCTTGCTCTTCACAATTATATCATAAAAATAAAAAATTTATAATTTGAATCTGCTCATATTGGCATGGGTTAATGCGATTGCGATTGCGTCACTTTCGTCAGGCGATTTTGGATTTGCAGCCGGCAACAACATGCGCACCATTTTATAAATTTGTTCCTTGCCCGCATGCCCGGCGGATGTCAAAGCCTTTTTAATTTTGTTTGGTTCATATTCAAAAATTGGGACATCGCGATTTGCAACTGCGACGATGGCGGCCGCCCGTGCATGCCCCAGAATCAGTGTGGTTTTTGGATTTTGATTTACAAAAGTAATTTCGATACTGCACGCGTCCGGCGAAAATTTTTGACACAAATCATCAACGCCGCGAAAAATAATCACCAATCGTTCAGGCAACGGCAAATTTGACTTTGGCAAAATCACGCCACTGGCGACATAGTGATACGCCGGCCCATCAACATCAACGACGGCCCAACCAGTATGCAATAATCCCGGATCGATTCCCAAAATCCGCATTTTATACCTTTGCCGCTTTATTGGCGTTTTAATCTTAATTCATAAACGCCGTCGCCTATTACATAATCTTCCCAATTACGATTATTACAAAGTAAATCCAAATCACGCTGCAAATATGTTGTGTTCGGCAACAAATCACAATTCAAAGATGGCGTTGGTGCACAACTTATGTACGCAGTTTCTGTGGCACAATATCTATTGAGTATATATGATTGAATATAGAAAAACATGTTATGTCTTGCATAAGATGCGTCCATATCTGTATATTGAACGGTAATACTATAAATATCATCTGGGTTACCATTCATATTGGCATCCATACGTCTTGACTGTTTTGCGGCCTCTTCGGCTTTTTGGTGGTTATCAGCCATTTCTGTAAACAATTGGCTTCTTTGCATATTCGCAGCATCAGAAAAAGTATCCCACACAAAGTCATCACTTATTTGTTCAACAGAATCTGGATTATTTTTTAACATATCATGCAACACAGGGCACGAAACATCCGTATATTCAACTTTCATTATTGCATCTGGGATATTATCGGCCAATACCCTTTCGAAAATATAACTGGCCATACCGTACAACTGCGACATAGACATACGAAAACCGTTTTTGCTTTCGTCATAATAATCATAATACAAATAATCCAAATATTTAAGATAATACATAAAGCACAACAGACCTTGCTTATCCGCCGAAAAAAATCCAGTATTGGCAAAATTATCGTAACTTAACACCACCCGGGTATCCAATGTAAATCCACCCCCAGTATCATCCGCCGTCGCGGGTGCAACGAACATAAAAGCCGCCAAAAACATCATAAATAATTTTTTCATCTTAAACCACTTTATATACTCATTTTCCAGAATGGGTCGGCACGACGTTTTTCTATGGTCTTGGCATCCGCACCAACACTGACCTGATACCGACCATTACCAATATCAGTAATCTTCCACGTTGTATCGTCGCAATAATATTCCAAATCGCGTTTTAACAAATCTCTGACAGACTGGTCATCCGTGCGCAAATTACACGAAATCCCCGGTGTTTCACCACAATACGGTGCGCCCGCATTACCACTGCAATACGTGGATACTATGTATCCCCCCAACGTGCCCCGAAACATGGAAAATATCAGATTTTTTTGATTATATGTTTTTGATATTTTATAAATATCATCTTTTTTTTGTTTTATCGCCAAAGCCTGATTTTCGTTACTTAATTGTTTCACAGACTTATTTTGTGCGATGGAAAACGCCGAATACGCCATATCAACACAGCGTTTTATCAAATCATCTGAAACACTTTTATCCATGGTTTCTATATTGGTTCCTGGGTGTTCGTCTATCCATTCGTTTGCCATATAACTGACACAAGTAGTTGCCAAATCCAACAACGATATATTTAATCCATTTGTTTTTTCGTCAAAATATCTGCCACAATAACCGGTCAAAAAATCCTGATACGCATATACGTCATCCCAAAAATTTGTATCAAATATTGTTTGGAAATCCATAATATACTTTGTTTCAGCGGAAAAAAGCCCATCATCCGCCGTCGCGGGTGCAACGAACATAAAAGCCGCCAAAAACATCACAAATAATTTTTTCATCTTAATGCTCCCTCGCACTGGTCTGCCACTTGTACCAAGTTTTTAACTGCGTTTATCTGGGTTGCGTTAAATATAGTCGCCGTCAATGACGCAGCGGTTGTCGCACCACCCAAAACATTTGATGCAGTATTCAGATTCTTTTCACGCACTTCGTCGCCCCCGCGCGTTTGCGTTGAATTCGCAACGCCGGACGTAATTGTACCAATCAATCCAGTTGCCGCACCAATTCCGCTGGAAATCGTTGCGCCTTTGGCGCGATTATCCACAACCGACAAATCCACAGTTTTATATCCACCGCACGCGTCAATAATCTTGTCCGCCCGCGCGACATCATCGGCCGTGACTGTGCCCGCAACATGGGCCTGCATCTTGGCATTTTCCAACGCCCGCACAGCATCGATACAATCGTTAATCATTTCGCTTAATCCGCCCTGGGTGCGATTTTTACCGGCGATTACCGCGCCTGCGATATTTGTAACCGTACCGGTCGCCAACAATCCAGTACGCACATTACCCAAAGTCTTTGATTGTTGTGTTTTCTGATCCAACTCGTCTTTTTTGGCGGCAATTTCAGATTCATCCGCACCGCCAACCACGGCCCCAATTGGCCCGTAACTTGCAACCATAACCATCAGTTCTTCTTTATCTATTACCGCCATGTCGATTTTCGGATTCCCCGATGTATCGGTTGGCTGATTCTTAAAGCGATCCAACCAATCTTGGATTTCATCTGCCTGGGCATCGACGTTTGATTTCACAACACCTGCAACGGTTGCGCCACCACTGGCCAACGTTCCGACACCGGTCACAGCGGTGTTAATTCCGGCCATACGTTTTAATTCATCCATTTGCCCAGACAAACCGTTACACGCCGCGCGTACATTTTGAATTGACACATCCAGCGCAGAAAAATCCGCAGCATTCGCGCCACACACAACCATCGCGGCAACCAAACCTATAAAAACAGATTTCATTTTTCCCCCATACTTATTTGAACGAATTATATCATAAAAATGCAGCATAAAAAATAAAAAAAACCGCGGGGTATTTCCCGCGGATATTATCTGTGACCAGGAATCATGATTTATGCAGCGGCGGTAAATACCTTCTGAACATCATCATTGTCATCCAAAGCATCAACCAACTTTTCCAACTTGGCATACGCCTCGTCATCTAAATCCATTGGCATATTTGCAATCCAAGTCAATTCAGCCTTTTCCGGTTCGCCCAATTTATCGGCCAAAACCTTTTGCACATTCATAAAATCATCGGGCTTGGTCGTGATGATAAAACCTTCTTCATCTGATTCCAGGTTATCAGCATTCGCATCCATAATGATTTCCATCATTTCATCTTCGCTTTTGCCGATGGATGCAGGATAAAAGATTTGTCCGGCGCGTGTGAACATAAATACAACACTGCCCTCTTCGCCCATATTGCCGCCATTTTTTGCAAAAATATTGCGAATTTCAGGAACTGTGCGACGCGGGTTGTCGGTCAAAGCCTCGACAATAACGGGAACCGCACCCGGGCCATATCCCTCGTACCGCACGGCCACATAGTTTTCAGTATTTGCGCCCGATGCTTTGTCAATTGCGCGCTTGATATTATCATTCGGCATGGAATTTTTACGTGCATTCAAAATTGCCAAGCGCAACCGCGGATTATTATCCGGATTTTTATCGCCCAATTTTGCCGCCATTGTTATTTCACGCGCCAATTTAGTAAATAAACCACTGCGCGCCGCATCAACAGCACCCTTTTTGTGCTGAATATTATGCCATTTGCTGTGCCCACTCATAATTTGACCTTTTATATATATTGGATTAAAATTACCGACAAAAGGATACCAAATGATTGGCAAATTGCAAGGAAATGTTGATTACGTCGGTGATGGTTTTGTCATCTTGATGACGGGCGGCGTGGGGTATAAAGTTTTTACCCCGGAATACCTGACACCAAAATCAACGGTAGCATTATGGATTGAAACCGTCGTACGTGAAGATTCCATCCGCCTGTTCGGATTTTCATCGATTGCGGCGCAAAACCTGTTTAACCAATTAACGGCCGTGTCGGGCGTTGGGCCAAAATTGGCACTGGCAATTATGGGCGCGATCAAGACGGATACTTTGATGTCGGCCATCGCAACTGGCGACGCAAAAACAATCACCGCCGCACCCGGGGTTGGTAAAAAAGTTGCCGAAAAAATCATAGTTGAATTAAAATCCAAAATTGGCGGCGCATCATTTAACATGGCGGGCGACGCCGCTGCATCCGGCACATTGCCTGATTTATTGGCCGCACTGGAATCACTGGGATACAAACGTTTGGACATTGTGGATATGGCACAAAAATTGGTATCGGAAAACCCAGACGCCGATGTATCCAAACTTGTGCCAATGGCATTAAAACAAATCAGCGGGAACAAATAAAATATGAACAATAACGAAACAATTTTTGCGCTGTCATCGGGACATGGAAAATCGGGTGTGGCCGTCATACGTGTATCGGGCGACGATTTATATAAATTATTTTTGCAAATAACCAACCGCAAATCCGCCGATGCGCGCCACGCATATTTTGCAACTATGCGCGACACCGCGGGCGATGTTATTGACCAGATTGTCGCAACATACTTTGTGGCGCCCCAATCCTTTACTGGAACCGACGTTATTGAAATATATTCCCACGGTGCACCAGCGGTGGTGGAAAAGATATTTGAATACCTGCGCGATATGGGCGGCCGTATGGCCACGCCTGGCGAATTTTCACGCCGCGCATTTTATAATAACAAAATGGATTTGGCGGATATAGACGGCCTGGCGGCACTTTTGGACGCACAGACAGACGCACAACGAAAATCGGCACTGGCATCTATGCTGGGCGGGGACAGTGAAATTTATAACGCATGGCGGGGGCAGATGATTGAAATTTCCGCGTATGCGGCGGCAATGCTGGATTATGCAGACGATGAATTGCCCGCAAATATTGGGAAAACAATCCGCATCAAAACAAAAAAATTATACGACGAAATTACCAACGCCATTTCGCGCTATGCGGCGGTTCGCGCCATCCGCAGCGGTTTTAATGTTGCATTGATCGGACGCACGAATGTTGGTAAATCATCGCTGTTTAACGCTATTTTGGGCGCAAATCGTGCAATCGTATCAGACATCCCTGGCACAACCCGCGACGTAGTTTCCGCAACAATCGACATGGGCGGATATATGGTGAATTTATCGGACACGGCCGGAATTCGTCGCGCCACCGATGCGGTTGAAAAACAAGGAATCGAACGCACGAAATCTGAAATCGCAAACGCAGACATCGTAATTCATGTACAAAGCGCAAAAAATAAAATTACAATCCCGCCCCGCCCCGCAAAAAATGAAATTTATGTCGTGAATAAGTCGGACATCTGTAATGCCGAACACATACGCGGCGCGATATATACATCCACCAAAACGGGTGACGGAATTAAAAAACTGATTGGGGCAATAAACAAAAAAATCGCCCAGATTGCAACGACGGCCGAATCCAGTGTGGCGGTTAATGCACGCACACGCGCAATGTTAAATGATGCGGCGGCAGAATTAAAAAATGCACTGGATGCAGGCACAGAAAATTATGACATATTTTCCGAACACACCCGCCGCGCAGCCGACGCAATTGGCAAGATATTGGGCACGATAACTGCAAACGAAGTACTGGACGCCACATTTTCACAATTATGTTTAGGAAAATAAAAAAAGGTCCCATATCTGGGACCTGTTTATTTATTCAACAACTGTACATAATGGATATTCATTTCCGTTTATTTTTAATATATATTTACCATAATCTGCCCAATTTTCTGGATCATTTGGATTTACAACAAACCCAATTAATGCATCACCCGACAAAAATGACATATCTGCATTCTCAAAGAAACCTCTATCAACAGGCAACACATATTGTTTTCCGCCAATATCTAAAATCGCCCTATCCTCACAAACCTGGACCGCAACACTATAAAAGTCAAAATCCAACAGACATTCTAAGTTCACGTTTTCTATAACCGCATCGCATTCTGGTTCCAAATTATTAACACCACACGAACGCCACACCTCACCCGATTTATCTAATAACATATACTTTTTATCGTTGGCATCATATTGAAACGCCCAACTATCATTTTCCCAATAATTTTCACTGGCATGCGACAAAACAACATTTTCTTCATTGATAACAAATTCTGGATTTTCAGATGACAAGTTCTTCGCCACAATATTATACTCTACGCATGATAAACTTATCACATTATTATCAGAATTCTTTAATTTTAAAATCGCAAAAATAATTCCAACAACAACGATCAAACAAACAAAAATCCACAATACCCTTTTCATCACATCCCCCTTTTTCAGATTTTACATATGTAAATTTTACCATAAACAAGCCACTTAAACAATATAAAAGCATTTTATTAAACAACAAGCACAACAACTTGAAATTACAAAATAATTTTTAAGGTTATAAATTTGCTTTAACTTTATATTATAAATAAAAAACGGGGCATTTGCCCCGTTTTTTATTCATGCCGTATGGGATATTTACCCTCTATCAAATTCTGACGCACGACGTGGTGTTTAACCTTTTGCGTGCTGGTTGTGGGTAAATCTTCGGTCGTCATGGCAAAGTGCGTCACCCATTTATATGACGCAACCTTTTTATTCGCCTGGGCAATGGCCGCAGACAATTTTTCCATGGTCATATCAGGTTCGACACTGAACACACCGTATGTAACGGTTTTGCCTTTTACCTTGTGCTCGAACACAGCGACATTTTTAACGCCCGGGATTTCGATAAACATACCCTCTAACTCATCGGGATACACGTTTTTACCGGAATCCAGCACGATAACCTGCTTTTTACGACCGGCAAAGTGCAATTCGCCGTTTTTATCCATGGTCACCATATCACCGGTATTAAAGAATCCGCGTTCGTCGAACACTTCGGAATTCACGGCGGGGTTATTCATATATCCACCGAACACCTGGTGTCCGCGCACCCACAGAACACCGACGCCATCTTCGTTTTTATCACGAATTTCGCATTCGTTGTTTGTTGTTGGCCCACCAAATGCAAACGGGAATCGTTTTTTGGTCGGTTTGGAAATACAGATTGGCCCCACAGTTTCAGTCAAACCATAGCCCTGGATAAACGTTAATCCCAAACGTTCATAGAAAGTTTCCACCTCGGGCTTGGTGGCAGCACCACCCGCAATCAGCAATTTTGCGCGTCCGCCAAATACGGCCAACACTGGTTCTTGAACCTTTCTTACCAATTTCCCCAGTCCGATTTTCTGTAACAATTTGCCATATTTCAGAACAAACGACGCCAACCACCATTTATGTTGT
Organism: uncultured Alphaproteobacteria bacterium; assembly: GCA_944392595.1. Classification (GTDB taxonomy): domain Bacteria; phylum Pseudomonadota; class Alphaproteobacteria; order Rs-D84; family Rs-D84; genus Enterousia. The sequence continues at coordinate 9,886 of CALXXD010000005.1, read as the reverse complement.
GCTTTGATATTATCGATAATGCGGTTGCGTAAAACCTCCCACAATCGGGGGACAGCCGGGATAACATGCGGCCGGAATTCTTTGAAATCGGCCATAATTTCCTTTGGATTTATGCTGGGCTGTAATAAAACTCCCGCACCATAGTGCAATGTTGCCAATATTTCGACTGCGAACCCGAAAATATGATACATTGGCAAAAATCCATACATAATAAATCCAGGCTTAATCCACTGATGCATATCTTCCAACGAATTCGAACATTCCACCAAATTAAAGTGCGTCAGCGGCACAACCTTTGGCGTACCGGTTGATCCAGACGTAAATGACAACGTTGCAACATCGGTTGATTCCAGCGCAGCCGGTTTCAATCGTGCATCTATTTTTTCGTCTTTTTTTGTAATGTCATAAAATTCGAATTTTTTGGTTTTAAAGAAAAACGACGGTTCTGCACATACAAATTTGCATCCCGCAATCTGAGTCATATTATCATACTCGAACGGGGTCAAATTCGTATCCAGCAATAACACAGTTCCACCCAAAAACCAAATTGCAAACAATGTGATTGGGAATTGCGGTATATTATGCGCCAAAATACCAACCACATCGCCCTGCTTTACGCCCGCCGCATGCAGTGATGTTGCACGCGCACGAACCAAATCTATGAATTCCTTGAACGTAACCTTTTCGCGCACCAGAAATAAGTTATCCGGCCACTTTTCGGTTGTCCGTTCCAGTAACTGATACATATTCATAACAAAAATTCCCTTGTATTTTTTATATTGGACATACTATATTATATCCACCAAGGAAAAGATTGCAAATATGAAAATACTTACATTAAACATCAACTCGATACGCGCCCACGCCGAAAGTTTTATCGACATTCTGCGCGGTGGCGAATACGATACTATTTTAGTCCAAGAATTAAAGGTCGATGACGCCAATTTCCCACATAACTTATTTGAAGAATACGGTTATAACATCCGCGTTTTCGGCCAAAAATCATGGAATGGCGTCGCGGTATTTTCCAAATTTTCCATCGAAGACGTAACCCGCGGCATGCCAAATTTCCCAGACCCCAACGCCCGATTTATCGAATGCGTCGTGGATGGGCACGTGCGTATAATAAACGTATATATGCCAAACGGCGACACAGTCGATTCACCTAAATTCCCATATAAATTGGATTGGATGCGCGCATTTACAGAATATATAAAGCAATATGCCGCGTCCCCTGAACAAGCAATCATAGGCGGCGATTTTAACGTGGCATTGACCGATATGGACGTATGGAAACCTGCGAACTATGTTGGTATTGCGATTGCTGCCCCGGCCGCGCGTGAAATTATGCAGCAATGGTTAAATGCGGGATGGACGGACGTATGGCGTGCGATGCACCCGAACGATGTCGGATACACATGGTACGGGTACCGCGGTCGTGATACAGTTGGCAATAATCAAGGCCTGCGATTGGATTATTTTTTGGCGAACGCATCGGCAATGGGTGCGATAAAATTCTGTGAAATCGACAAAAATCCGCGCATGGCACAAAAACCCACAGACCATTGTGGTTTAATGCTTAAAATGGATTAAAAATCCATTTGCAATAAACGGCGCAAATCCATAATACCAACAACGCATTTTTAATCATCTACGCGGGCGAAATCGTCAAATGCGTGATATTTCGGTTCGGCCGTCTGACGATATTCGTATGGCGCGCCACCAACCAAGAATATATCAATCATTTCTTTGGCGCGCGCGACGGCCGCATTCATCATTTTTTGGGTATCTTGAACTTCATACGTAATCACGCGTTCAGCATTATTTTTCAATTGCAAAAATTTCATAACTGGTGTCTTGGATTTTTCCGTCGTATGTACATGAAATCCGCCATTTTGTAACATATATGCCTCCAACGGTAACTGGGGCATATTGCCCGCATCTAATTGAGACTTGCTTGGCGCAGAACCCGTTTTAATATCCATAACGCCACCGTCCCAAACACGGTCTGCACGCGCACGAATTGTATGCCCATCTATTTCCATTTTGCCGGGGACTTCTGCCATACTGCCCTGCAAAGAATTCATTAAATCTGTGACTATTGGTGCAATTCGTAAAAATCGTTTATGCCAAAAATAAAACACCACACTGTCCGCGCCCAGTTTGGCAATCGCACGCGCATCCATTTCACGCACCAACGCATCCGCATTAAAATCACGCGCATCTTCGATAACACCATGCACCAGATTTCCAAAATCGCGCGCATCGGGCGCAGCCCAATAATCATTCAAAACGCGCAACCGCAACAAATGCTGCACATAGAACACATACGGATTATGAATTAAACTTTCCAAATGCGTAACATATACGTCACCCCAATCATCGGATACAGACGGCGGCGCATAATCCAATGGACACGATGGCACCGCATCACGTGCCCGCACAGCACGTAAAATATCGTCACCACATGCGGTATCAAACACCCCGCCCCGCACAGCCACGCGCGATAAAAATCTGGATTCAGTTGTCTTGACACCACCCGCCGTCGCACTGCGCGTCCAATATACATCCGCACCACATGATAAATTCATAAAATCCAGCGACTGCAAAGACACCTTTCTGTCTGGGGACGGCAAACCAATTTGTTTTGCAACCGACTGTGGCAACCAAGCATTTTCATACCCACGCGCCGGAAACATACCATCGTTTAATCCAGTTAATATAACAACGTCCGCCGTCTGCATGCGTGATTCGATTGTCCCCAGAACAACAATGCGCGCCCCATCATTCATTGCCCCACGCACGGTCACTGCGCCAATTGCATCCGCCAAAAACACGCGCGCATCCGCCGTTGTAAGTTTTATTCCCGCCACATCCAGCGCATCCGACAATTGTGATATTGCGCGCCAAATCTGAACAGATGCGCCATCCGCCACATCAAAGGCCGGCGCGAAATTCAGCCCACAATCATCAACCATTGTGACAATTGCGCGCATCAAATTTTCCCCCGCCCCGGCATATATTTTATCAAACGTATTATCGCCCGCATCAATCCAGGCATCAAACATATTCAATATTGCACGCCCAGTCGCCGTCATTGTACCCGGAACACCACCTGAAAAATCGGCATCCAATCCACGCGTGACAAACTCGGACGCAATTCGCTGATTCCCGGCGGCATCGGGCGTTATGATTAAAACAGATTTATCATTTTCAACCGCACGTGCGGCGATTTCTGCAACGGCGGCGGCCTCTTCACTTTCGCGGGCGCACGTCACCAAATGGCAACGTTGCACCATATCGCCATTATTTGGCCGTGCGGGATTATTGCCAAACGCATGGTTGAAAAAATCCATCGCAGACGCACCAACGTCTATTGGAATTAAATCAGATGGCGCAACACCTGCGCGCAATAAAAATTTATATTCGGAATAATATGGATTTGTATCCAATTCAAAATCCGCCGCATCCCCCGCAATATGCCCCGGCATTATAATTCGCCCATGCGGCAATTTTGCCACCGCCACCATCAAATCAGCCGTCGCCGGCACAGACGCCGTCGAAGAACACACCACAACCAATTTATATTCATTCAAATGTCCCGCCCACGCACGTATATCTGCATTACGTTTTGCGGTACATGTCGGACGTGCATCTGATATTTCATTTTGAACGCAGGATAAAATTTCAAATATTTGCGCCTTGCGCCGAAAATGCATGGCATATTTTTCATCCACCAATTTTCCCCATTCAATGGCGGTGGCATCCACACCTTCATTTTCCATATAATTTTGCATACGAATTAAATCATGCGCCAACGGCAACGCAGTCGCCAAATTACCAACATCTGCATCTTGGATTAACAATCGCGCCGCAATTGCCACCCGTAAAATATCGGGAATTGCATCGGGATTATCGCCCGCATCATCACTGTTATCGTCTTCATCGGCGGCCTCGCCCAGGGCTACCAGGCGCGGTAAAATAATACTGTGCCCCGCACGTTCAACCAGATATTTTTCCACCCCGCGCACTGCACGACGGCTGGGCAAAAAAATCAGCATATCGGCCAAATCCACCCCCGACGCATCCAGCACCATCCCCAACGCATCCATCATGCGTGCGGGATTTGTCGCATAAAAAATATTTTTATTTGATACCAATTATTGCCCTTATTGCATCAATTCCAATTTTCTTTTCAGCGGACGTTTCCAGCACATCGGCCGCCATAGCCGGATGATTTTCATGCGAAATCACCATCTGATTTTTTTCGCGCACCCGCTTGTCAGATTTTGTATAAACAACCTGGTACGCGATGCCATTGGCATCACAAAAATCCATTAAATCCAAATCAGATGGCCGCGCCCCAATACGCGAATCTATTAACAAGAACAAACGCCGCAATTGCGAACGCGTTAATAAATATTCTTCCAATCGCGCCAACCAACGCGCGGCATCGGCACGCGACACACGCGCATACCCGTATCCAGGCAAATCAACGATCATAATTCTGTCGTCTGCATTAAACAAATTCAGCGTCTGGGTACGTCCGGGCGTATTTGACACACGCGCAACATTTTGACGCACAATCGCATTAATCAGCGATGATTTACCAACATTACTGCGCCCGATGAATGCGTATTCTGGGAACGTGGTGTTTGGTAAATCAGATACTTTATCAAACGCGCCAACAAACTTAATCATCCGCGCCCCCTTTGTTTAACATACGCCGATAAGCCTCTTTCTTGGAAATACCCGCCCGACGCGCCAAATCAGCCGCCGCAACTTTGGTCGAATCCCCAACAACATCATTTATTATTTCTGATATTTCTGCATCAGACATCTTATGTTCAGGTGCCGGCGCAACAACGATGACAATTTCACCACGTGGCGGTTCTATGTGCATTAAATCCGCGGGATATCCGATAATTGCCTGCTCGTGAATTTTGGTAATTTCGCGCACAATCGCAATTTGCCGTTCAGGCATAACCCGCGCCAACGCCGCAATTGTTGTCATGACGCGATTTGGACTTTCGTAATAAATAATCGTATGACGAATTTTGTTGTCATCACGTAATTTCTTTTCATCAAAAAAACCACAGAAAGTAAATCTGTCCGTTGGGAATCCAGATAACACCAGCGCAGAAATCGCCGCAACCGGCCCCGGCACAACATACACGGGAATATTTGCATCGCGCGCTGCACGCACAATTCGAAAACCCGGGTCACTTATCCCCGGCATTCCCGCATCAGACACCGCCGCAATCGATGCGCCGGAACGCAGTTTTTCAATTAAATCGGGAATCACATCACGCTCATTATGCTCGTGACACGACACACGTGGTGTTTTAATATCAAAATGCGTTGCCAGTTTAGCAAACACACGCGTATCTTCGGCCGCGATTAAATCCACATTACGCAAAACGTCAATCGCACGTGGCGACATATCAGATAAATTTCCAATCGGCGTTCCAACGATATAAAGCCCTGATTGCATTACAAATCCTTTTATAGTAAAATAATACAGAAATAAATGGATTTTTCAATGTATATGAACAAAGTTTTTGGATTTTTGGCAATTTTAATATTGTCTGCATGCGCAGGCGACACAACCCCACGCACAGACTGGTATGGTGAATATAACGCGCTGGAAACGGGCACCCCCGTGGCGTTACAGTATGGATCACCTGATATGCAGCCCGGCACCCCAACCGACAATCTTGTTGGCGCGCCGGTACATCGCATGGCGGTTATGTTGCCATTATCGGGTGACGCCGCAAATACAGGCCGCGCAATTCGTAACGCAATTGAAATCGCCACACTGCAATCGGCACCGCAAAATTTATCTGTTGCATTTTATGATACGGCGCGCGACACATCCGTCGCAATATCGGACGCATTGGCCACAAACCCAGAAATCATAATCGGCCCCGTGTTTGCAGACAACGTACGCGCCCTGCGCGACGCAAAGCCCGAAAACATCCCTGTATTGTCATTTACATCGGACGCGACTGCATTGGGCGACGGCGTTATGACAATGGCATTGCTGCCCATCAACAGTACCGAGGCTATTGTCCGCGAAATGTCATCTGATAACGTAACTGGTTTTATTATTTTGGCACCTGATACAGAATCCGGTCATCTGATGGCTGGGGCGGCACAAAGCGCGGCCGGAATTTATAACATACCAATCACGGGTATATTTTATTATTCAGAAAATAATACAGAATCCATCAAAAGCACAACTTTGGCGGCATCCATGAATACTGCGCGCGCAGCGGCAAACACACGCGCCCGCGAAATTTTATCTGACATCTTAACGAACGAAAGATTAACGATATTGGAAGAATCCGCATTAAACATACAACTGGAACGTATGTCAAAAATGGATGTTATCGGACAATTACCGTATGACGCCGTTTTATTCTTGGGCAACGGCGACGATACAGAAACACTGGCATCATTCATGCGATATTACGGTGTTAGCACACGCGACGCTCGTTTTTACGGCACTGCATTATGGGATGGGTCTGACATAACATCTGATATAACAATGATTGGTGCAAAATACGCGACTTTACCGGAAATGACACCATCGTTTGTAAATCTGTATGAACGTGTAACGGGCGCTTTGCCGGATCGCATGGCTGGGTTTGGATATGATGCAGCCAATATGGCGATGGGCATGATATATTCCCATAAATCAGATGCGGCATATTTGCTGGACCCCAGTGGATATGCCGGCGCATCGGGTCTGTATCGTTTGGAACCCGGTGGCGAAAACGAACGCGCATTACAGATTATGCAAATCGCGGGCGATGGAAATGCACATATTGTACGCGGTGCGGCGACAAACTTTATAACCCCGATTTACAGTTTGGAACAAGGTAAAATAAAACCGGCCGACGACATGGAATTGGAAACGCCGGGCGTAAATCCAGATGATTACATCAGCATCCCCGTACGTTTAACTGAAAAATATGAATCAGAAACATACGGCACGCATTTAACCGCACCGACACCCGCGCCGCACGCATTCGAAACGATAACCATATTACCCGAAGACGATCGGGATATTGTAATCACATCACCCGATTTCAAACCTGTAACATTGGAATCAATAAATCGTACTTATATTGATGAAATCGAAATAGAAGAATAAAAAACACCCCGCATACGCGGGGATTTTTATTTATCAGCCACACCACCAACGGCAACATCCATGGTGGTGTTATTTTCACGATACCACACTGTTCCAACAAACTCGGACGCAACACCATTATTACCATAATATCCGATATTCATTTTACCATTTTCATCAGTAAAAGCACCATCACCACCGGCCATATTCATATTTTCAACACCATCGCCAGAAAATGTTATATTATTCCCCGCAACAGTAACCTTGTACCAACCGTTATCTGTAAAATCCATGGTCAGCGTTTCTGCGCCACCCGCCAAAGCCAACACAGCATCCCCATCCAGACTTACCGAAGCATCAGCATTAGATACTGTTCCAACGGCGATTCCTGAAAAATTCATTTCTGTTTGTGGGACATCGACACGCGCGATTTTATATCCGCCTGCGAAATTATGAACGGATTTGTTTTCACCCTTTGGCGTTTTGACAATATTGCCAAAGTCAGAATATTTTAACCCTGCGCGTCCGGCCAAAGAATTATATTCATATTTATCACCATTTGATGCAACAAAAACATTTGTTTTCTTTTGCCGTGTTGCAACGGTCTGACCAGTTTTATTATCCAACACCGTCACACCAGTTATAATTCCATCGGCATCAACATCAAACGTCAATTCCATCGCGCCGCCATCCGCACCATCCGTATTAAACAACGCGTTTTTCAAATTATAATCGTGCCCACCAATCGTCAATTCAGACAAAATAGTTGTCACATCTTTATTTTCAACGGCCGGGTCACCATGAACGGGTAAATTTTGATTTGGTGGTCTTTGCGGTACAGTTGGTCGCCCAACATCGCCCCCGCCCGAACCGCCACACGCAGCCAGTACAAATCCAGACATTAAAATTAAAAATTTTTTCATAAAAAATCCCCCGTCAAAAAAATTTTATCACAATCATAATAATATTGTCACGGGCAAACTTTACCCACGATTAAATTCATACACATACAGCCTGTGCGGGTATTTTTTACCTGCATACCGCGTATATCCCTTACAGACATCGATAACGCGTCTGGGCTTTATTTCCGGCACTGCAAAATCAACAGAAATCAAAACATCAAATTTTTTCGAATACGCAATTAGCCCAGATGTTACATTTGGCCCCATATATGCAACAGCAACATCCGCACGCCCACCCATATTTTCCAGATATTGAAACACATCGCCCCACACAGTGCGCGAATTTGCGCTATATAATTTATCCAGCCCCCAACTGATTAATGCCGTGGCCGGCATTCTTTCCACCCCAATCACATGTGCAGATGTATTACGCGCAATATATCGCGCCAATCCGCCATATCCAGACCCCAATTCCAACACAGTCTTTGCATGCTGATAATAAAGATTTATTTGTTGTACAACAGCCGCACGCTCGGTATCAATCGCGGGCACAAAAGGCGGCTTTTTCGATACAATCACATTCCAACTGTATTCAATAAACTTAACGCCATAATAAACAGTCACACACGCCACAACCGCAACCAAAACATAGATAAGCCCCATTATAAACATTACCTGTTTGCCCCCGCGCCCATGTATTATATCACATTTGTCCAATATCAGATTTATTTACAACTTCGATACCAGATTCAAAACTTTCCACAAAATGCCAACCATCATCATCCAAAATAAAATGAAAACATTGACAATTTTTAATATTCCCAACACGCATCCCAGATTAAATCTCGTATTCACATTTTCTGGCACCATTATCATATTTTTTTGCCAAATCTGCAAACAAAAATGCAAAATAAAAACCCCCGCCTGACGACGGGTGTTTTTTATTCTGGTGGGGGACTGCTTGCACTAATCGAGCAGGAAATAAACAGCAATTTACTGATTTAATGCAACAGGTAAAAGAGTTTAAAGAAAAATGGTTTTGAGTTTATTTGTTTTTGAATTTTGCAAAACAGTTTATGTCACGAAATCGGTTTTCATATGGAGTCCATCTTTCCTGTTTTAACACTCCCTCTAATTCATACCCTAAGTTTTTTGCAACATTTACCGAACCTATGTTTCGCACATCATTATGAATTATTATCTTGTTAATACCCGCTTTAAACAGCTCTTTTTCCAACAGGCTTACAGCTTCCATCATATAGCCTTTGCCACGATAATCATGAGCTAACCAATAACCCAGTTCAGCTCTTTTATGTTTTGTATCAAATGTATGTGCCGCACAATTGCCGATTATTTCATCATTTAGTATAATTGAATATTCGTAGCCAGTGCCCGTTTCCCAACGTTTGTCAGATTGAATCAAAAAGTCTAATACATCCTTTGGTGATTTTATATCATTTATCCATAGCAACCATGGCAACAAAAATTCTTTGTTTTTAATTTCTACATCATACAGCAGTTTTGCATTCTGCATAGATGGTTCTAGATGCATCAATTTTATTCTGGGACCTTTTAAAACAAATTTCATATTTTCATCCTTTTGTTGATAAAAATTATATCATAAAAATATATGAAACATGATACAAAACTGCCTCGGTGGATTCAAACGGGGCAAACCCTTGAAAATCTTGGTTGTTCGAAGATTTGTAAATTTTAGTGTTTTGTAGATACGCCTTTTTCGAACCTGTGTAAATATTGAAATCCAAAGAAAAACCGCACTTTTGAAGTGCGGTGTATCTTCTGGTGGGCTGCTGGATTCCCTCGCACGGCGTTATCACGCCGGCTG
>CALXXD010000004.1 GCA_944392595.1 uncultured Alphaproteobacteria bacterium | reverse complement strand
GGCACTTAGTCCCCTTTGTCATCGCGAGGGAGTGAAACGACCGTGGCGATCCAGTAAATAAAAAAGCACTGCGGGCGAATGCCCGCAGACATATTGCACTGGATTGCCACAGTCGTACGACAACGGTTTCAACGTTGTTCGTACTCCTTCGCAATGACAGCGGTGGGGTTACTGGTTACTCGTAACTCGTTACTCGTGTCACCCTTCGCCGAGGCTTCGGGTGATAAACCACCCTTCGCCGAGGCTACGGGTGATAAACCACCCTTCGCCGAGGCTTCGGGTGATAAACCACCCCGCCGCTTTGCGGCACCCCTCCGCAGAGGGGAACTTGGTATGTTCCCGTTGCGGGCTAAGTTCCCCTCCGTTGGAGGGGTGTCCCAACGGGACGGGGTGGTTAGAGAGTGCGGGGTTGGGCACTTAGTCCCCTTTGTCATCGCGAGGGAGTGAAACGACCGTGGCGATCCAGTAAATAAAAAAGCACTGCGGGCGTTCGCCCGCAGACATATTGCACTGGATTGCCACAGTCGTACGCCAACGTTTTCAACGTTGATCGTACTCCTTCGCAATGACAAGGGGGAGTTACTAGTTACTCGTATTTCACCCTTCGCCAAGGCTTCGGGTGACAAGTCCCCACCCCCCGTCGCGCGGGGCGCGACACCCCCCGCCCAGGTTCCACCCACGCAAACAGGGTTTGCGCGGGGCCCGGGGGCGGTGGGCATTCATACGACCGATGCGACGAATTATTGTGATTCTTTCCACTCTTGGGCGGGGGCATTGGTATGTTCCCGTTGCGGGTCAAGTGCCCCTTGCATATATTAATCATCTGTCGAGTAATAGCAATCGCCTGAAAGTGTATATGTACCTTCGGTGGCCCTTATGGTATTGCCACTGGGCAGATAACACATTGTTATATATGACGGCGCTGGTGGTTCGATGGGACACGTTTCTCTTGTTGTTCCCTGGATAAACACGCCGAGACTGAAAATGCCGGGACAGCGCAAACAATCGTAATCTTTGGGGCGTGCAAATGTAACGCCGCCAGAAGGATCAACCCAATTGTTATCAATCAAATAATACCCCTTGGAGCAACATGGCGGTGTGGTTGTGCCGTAACATTCGCCATGGTCGGGGCACTTTTTGCAATTTGGTGCCTGCCCAAAAAGTATGCCGCCGGCATTATAACTGTTCGTTTTGCATTTATATTCGCATTTGTCTTCGGCGGCAAGGCAACGAAGCTGACGATATTCGTTATCTGGATCGTCGGTCCATAATGGCATGAGTTCGCATGGTAATCCTTCACACATAGGCTTCATAGTTGGGTTGCATGTGTACCATGTAACTTCACAATCGCGGGCGCGTGTGGATATGCCGGTATGTACAGTCAAATTATATCCAGATTTACAACTGGTGCAGGATTTTTTATGCTGAATGTTACTGGTGGTTATGCCACCTGGACCGCGGCTGTTATACAGAACTTTTTCAGTGCCAGCACACGTTGATGCGTCTATATCGGGTGTAAGTGATGTATCATTCTGACCCACTGCTGTACCAGACACTTCATAACAAGTGTATGAAGAATTTTGACCTGCATCGGTAACGCTGGGACTGGCGGCATGCGCATTTGGTGCGATTAAAACGGCAAAAATTGCAAATAAAATCAGTTTTTTCATAGGGTTATTTCCTTTCTTTTCCGCCGAAATAAAACGGTGGGTTAAAATCGGCAAAATTTGATATTGACGCACGGCGGATTTTTTGGATAAAATAGGGTTAAACAGATGCCGAATTAAAACCACCGTTTTATTTCGGCATTTTGGGGAAATAAAAAAGTCCCAGAAATCTGGGATTTTATAAAAATAAAAACCGCCGGATATAAACGCGGTTTAAGTTCGGGGGAAAGATATGAGAAAATTATTTTTATTCGCAATCACCGCAATATTAATCGCACCAAACGCCTGGGCCTTATCGACCGAGGTTGGTTTATGCGTAAATCCATCGTGGGTACAATGTAACCCAAGATGCTGTGCGCCGACGTCGGCACAGTGCGCCGAATATTGCGGCCCGGTTCTGCCAGACGTATGCGAAGGTTTACCATGTGAAAATGTTAGAGTATGGACAGACGCCAATGACGGCACGAATCGCCAATTTGTGTGCAATAGCACCGACGACGAATGTAACTATCGTTGTAAAAAAAATTATTATGTGGCTGAATACCGGCCAGCTGTCGTTGGAAGTGGCAATGATACAGAGATATATTCCTGTGTGGCATGTCCCGCCAATGCCACGTGTGAAGATCAAACCGCCATTGGGCCAAATTGCAACAGCGGATATTATCGTCATGCGCTGCTTTGCAAAATACCCGGCAGCTCGGGCACGGGCGTCATGTTTTGGTCTTATCACACATACGAATGTTTGCCGTGCCCAAGTGGTGCGTCTTGCGATGGGGGATCCGATAAACCCGTGTGTGATGAAAATATAGAGCTTATGCCAATCGGTGGAATAGAGATCGCCGTATGTACGGATTACAGACAATCAACCACTGATTCGGACGGATGTGGCGTAACATACAGTTGTCATGCATGCCCAACATTCATTGGCATGTGGCCGGGCGAAACGCTTCTGGATACCCATTTGCCGGGAATTACGGGTGCGCCTGGATCGGCATTGGTCGAAAATTCCGACGGTATTACATCGTGCTATGCAATCAAGGGGGCATCCGTCCTGGACGAGAACGGTATGTTTGAGGTTGTGTACAATTATTGCGAATATCAAGAATGATTGATTAAAACACGGGGCGTTGTGCCCCGTGTTTAATTGTGCATATTTGTTAAAAATGATTCTGCTGAATCGATTATAAGTTTTATTTCGTCGTCTGACATTTTGCCCAATACCCAATCGGCTGGATCAATTTGCAATCCAAAATCACGGGGGTGACCGATGCCAACGCGAATGCGGTTGTAATCGTTTCCGATTGCTGCGTCAATTGATTTTATCCCGTTGTGGCCGGCACTGCCACCGCCCAGTTTGTGTCGGACGTCGCCCGGCTTTAAATCCATGTCGTCGTGAATAACTGTGATATTTTCATTTGGGATTTTATAAAATCGTGCGATTTCGCCAACGGCCGCGCCGCTGTTGTTCATGAATGTTTGTGGCAAAGCGTATATCACGTTTGTGTTGCCTGTGTTTTGTATTGCTATGCGTGCGTTATGCGCTGTGCGCCATGTTGCGTCCGATGGCACTATGCGTTCCAGTACCATAAATCCAACATTATGTCTGGTTCGTGCGTATTTGGTGCCCGGATTGCCCAAGCCAACAATTAAAAGTGGTTTATTTTCTTGCATATATGTCTCTTTTTTTTATTATTATTGTTATCATAATATCACACAAAGGAGAAAAATATGAAATTAAAATATGCAGGCGTTTTAACCGCGGCATTAATGACGTTTTCCACTGCGGCAAATGCAGATTCTTTGTTCGACGTATATGCGGGCGCGACGATTGGCGTTGGGGGTGCGACTATGTACGCGTCGGGTGACGAAATATCGCGTTCTGCGCAGTCCGCTGGTGCGGTTTTGGGTCTGGATATTCCAGTGTTTCGGTTTGAATTGGAATATGATTATATGCAAACCAAAGCGACCAGATTGCACATCGGTATGATAAATGCGTATGCAAAAATGCCACTGCCGTTGGTCAAGCCTTACCTGGGCGTTGGTATTGGCAATATATTTTATGGCGAAATTAAAGATATCGACGTTGATGTTGATTCGGTCGCCGCGTATCAGGGTATGTTGGGCGTAACGTTTGATATTCCTGTGTTGCCGATTGACGTTGATGTCGAAGGCCGTGTTCTGTACGCCGCAGATATATATGAAGTCGCAGGCGAAAAACCAGATTATTTGCAATACGAAGCGCGTTTGAAACTGCGTTATGTATTTTAACGAATAAATGGGGCAAATATGCTGACGTTGATTGATGGCAATTCCATATTGTTTCGCGCATATTATGGCGTGCATAGCCGTCTGACGCGATCTGATGGCACGCCGACGGGGGCGGTTTATGGATTTTTCAATATGGTGTTGCCGTTGTTGGCGGATGCAAACCCAGATGACGCATTTGTTTGTGTGTTTGATGCATCGCGTCAATCTTTTCGCCAGGATATTTACCCCGCATACAAGGCAAATCGTACCGAGACACCGGCTGATTTGATTACACAATCGTATTTGGTGCGCGCGGGTGTTGCCGCGATGGGTGTGCCTGTGTTGTGCATCCCCGGGGTCGAGGCTGATGATGTCATCGCGACGTTGGCGCGTGAAAACTGTACCGGACACGACGCTACGCGCATCATAACCAGCGATAAAGATTTAATGCAGTTGGTGTCTGATTGCGTGTTTTTATACGACGGGATGAAGCAACGTGAAATCCGCGCGCCCCAGGTTGTCGAAAAATTCGGTGTTGGTCCCGAACATGTTATCGATGTGCAAAGTTTAATGGGCGATTCGTCTGATAATGTGCCGGGCGTGCCGGGCGTCGGACCCAAAAAAGCGGCTGAATTAATCAATCAGTTCGGTTCATTGGATGAATTGTACGCGCATCTGGACGATGTTAAAAACGAAAGAATACGTAATTTATTGCGTGAAAATCGTGATGGTGCATATATATCCAGGCAATTGGTGACGTTAAAAAATGACGTGGATTTGTCAGGGTTGAAAATTACGCCATTTGTTTTTAATACGCCGGATGCGATTGCATTTGTGCGCGAAAAATTGGAAAGCAATTCTTTGGTTGCGAAAATCGAAAAATTATTTCCAATGGATAAATTTGTCGCCGGCCCGCGCCCGACAACGTTCGAGTATGCAGGGTCTGTTTGTAACGTGCCGGCGCAAGATTATGTTACATCGTCTGCGTCGGGTAAAAAATTAACTTGTGAAACGATTACAACGGCTGATGGTCTGGACAGATTTTTATCGACTGTTACGGACACGATTGCGATTGATTCGGAAACCACAGGATTGGATTATTTAACCGCGCGTGTTGTGGGAATATCTTTGGCAGCAAATGATACGCATGGCGTATATATACCGATTCGCCACCGTGCGAATTCGTCTGATTTATTCGCAGGCGACACAATTGCCCCGAACCAGTTGGATATTGATACAGTTCGTGAAAAATTATGGCCGATATTTACAAATAAAAATGTTACCAAGGTCGGGCATAACCTGAAATACGATTTGCATATTTTTGAAAACGAGGGTTGGCCGACGCACGAAATTGCACCGATTGACGATACGATGCTAATATCGTACGCACTGCATGGGACATTACATGGGCACGGGTTGGATGAATTGGCGCAAAAATATTTGGCACACATAAATATTCCGTTTGCGTCGCTGTTCCCGCCAAAGACGCGTGATGCAGACATGCATTTTGATGCGCTGGATATATCTGATGCGACGCCATACGCGGCCGAGGATGCAACCGTATGTTTTGCGTTGTATAAATTAATGCGGCCGCAATTGGATAAAAATGAAAAACTGCGCGAATTATATGATACTTGCGATTTGCCGTTAATGCCGATTTTGATGCGTATGGAACGCGCAGGTGTATTGGTGAATAAATCAGGTTTGTTGCAATTATCAAATGTTTTTCATGAACAATTAACGAAATTGGAATCTGAAATTTGGCAAATGGCCGGGCACGAGTTTAATATCGCAAGCCCGAAACAATTGGCGACTGTGTTGTTTGATGAATTGCAGTTGCCTGAAAATAAAAAGCGTTCAACCGATGCAGAAACTTTGAACGATTTAATGGACGCGCACCCCATAATTGACAAGATATTAAATTGGCGCTCGATTGCAAAGTTGGCTGGGACATACGCCGACGCGTTGCCGCGACAAATTGCGTCCGACGGGCGGATTCACACAACTTATTTACAAACCAGTACGAATACAGGCCGCCTGTCCAGCCGTGATCCGAACCTGCAAAATATTCCGATTAAAACTGAATTGGGCGAAGAAATTCGAAAATGTTTTGTTGCGCCAACGGGGCGGATGCTGATTTCGGTCGATTATTCGCAAATTCAACTGCGGTTATTGGCGGATGTGGCAAACGTGCATACGTTCAAAGAAACTTTTACCGCGGGGCGCGATATTCACGAACAAACTGCGCGCCAGATATTCGGAATTGCGGCGGATGCGCCTGTGCCGCGGGATTTGCGCCGTGCGGCTAAAACGGTTAATTTTTCGATTATTTATGGAATATCTTCTTTTGGATTGGCGGGACAATTGGGCGTGTCGCGGGGCGAAGCACAAAAAATTATCGATGCGTATATGGATGGATTACCGGAAATTCGTGAATATATTGAATACATAAAAAACTTTGCAACAACCCATGCATGCGTATATACCCCATGGGGACGTCGGATTGAATTGCCGGGTGTTAAAAGTGCGCGCACACGTGCGTATGCAATGCGTGCCGCGATAAACGCGCCGATCCAGGGGTTCGAGGCAGACTTGATGCGACGCGCAATGGTGAATATTGACCGTGATATAATGCAGCCGAACGCCGATAAAATTCGTATGATTATGCAGGTTCATGACGAAATCATATTTGAATGTGATGAAAGTTTGGCGGATATGTTTGCGAAGCAAATTGAAACTGCGATGGAAAAAGTTACAAAGTTATCCGTTCCTTTGGCCGCCGATTATGTAATTGGCAAATGCTGGGGTAAATAAAAGGGGGCAGGGGAACTCCATCACTGTCATCCCGGTGCTTGACACCGGAATCCAGGTCATTGATGTCTGTGGGCATTCGCCCGCAGTGCTTTTTTATTTACTGGATCGCCACGCTTCGCTCGCGATGACAAAGGGGACTAAGTGGATAATTACGCACTCTCTTACCGCCCCCACCCCCCGTCGCGCGGAGCGCGACACCCCCCGCCCCCAGAATCCACCCACGCAAACTTTGTTTGCGCGGGGCCCGGTGTGGGGCGGTGGGCATTCATACGACCGATGCGACGAGTTATCATGTTCCTTTCCACTCTTGTGCGGTGGGCATTGGTGCGTTCCAGGTTACGGAATAAAGTTCCCCTCTGCGGAGGGGTGCCGCGATACCGGGCTCCACGAAAATGCAATTTTTTGTGGGTGGTTGTGCCGGGGTGTTTTATCACGAGTAACTAGTAACTCCCCCGCTGTCATTGCGAAGGAGTGCGATCAACGTTGAAAACGTTGTCGTACGTTTCATTTTTCACAGTACAGCATAAAAAAATTAATATACACGGGCAACAAAAAAATCCGGCATTGCCGGATTTTTTTAACGTTGTTGCCGATTGTAATATTCGTTGATTGTCCAGCCATGTTTAACGTACCATAAACTGTCCTCGGGTACTTTGGATGCAGCGCCCAATTCAAAATTAAAATCGCCCCTGCCGCGAACCTTTGGAGAATAATCAATAGCATAGGATAATGTATAATTTCGTATGGCTGTAACGCCCTCTTCTTGAACACCCCTCCAATTATCTTTTGGAACCAAATAAATTGTGCGGATATCGGGTTGGGCATCCAGGTATTTTATTATATCACTGACTTCGCGCGAAAGGTTGTAGCTTGTTTCATCTGGATGGATAAGTATAACATTTGAAACATCATTCTGAGAAAAAGTTAATTCAACATCGTGGGTTGGTTGTTCTTCTTTTTGGCATCCGCCCATCATCAGTGACGCACCCGCAATACCAATCATTGGTAATATTTTCCTGATATTATACGGCATTATTTTTTTTATTTTCATATACAACCCCCTTTGGTTGTTTTGTTAAACAAAAAAGCCCGGAAAAATCCCGGACTTTTATCCCATTTACGACACAAAATCATCACCATCGTTTTCGGTAATCGGTGAAAATTCATTCCCCGTTTCCCCCCCATTGCGACCCGTGTCGCACGGCGGCCAATTGGGCGCATCGCCCAAATAAAAACAGTAAAGATTTTTCACCAAATTTTGCATCGTTTCTATAAGTTCATTCGTTAATGATAGTACAAAATGAACAAATTGTCAAGTTTATTTAGTCTCCGTCTGTTGTGATGTCACCTGTCAGTTGTGTGTTATAATTTACCTTGTAATTCTTTGGCTCGGCGCATTCTGTTGTTTTATCTGATAAAAACCATTTGCCGTTTGGTGCCATACGACATGTGCCACCCCTGGACGCCAAGTTATATGAATTTTGCGGGTACGCGTTGTCCGGGTCGTCTTTTTTGTTGGCGAATTCCGGGTTTTCGTAACCTGGTGTTGCGTATTTCCCCGATTTTGTGACGATTACATATCGGCCGTTGGCGCAGTTGATTGTATCCCCGGATGGATATACTGGGGATCCGGGGGGTGTGGATGCGCCCGTGGTTGAATCATTTGTGCAGAACAAAAATCCCAGTTCCGAGCCATCGGCATCCATTGGTATGGCCGCAACAAATTGTAATCTTGCTGGCAAACACAACCCGCCGTTTTTGTCTTCTGGAATTTTTCCTTCTGTTCCGTCATTTGGAGCCGCGGGTATTTTTGATTCCGTTGGCAATTTGGTACCTTCGGTGATGTAATATGGTTCTGTTACGTCGTATTTAAAACCAAGGATCTGTGTTTGCAGATTCCCCATGCAACAATTGCCAAACGAATCGCGGCCGGCCTTGCAACAATTTGTGTATCCGGTATCTGGGTCCCCATTTACATAAAACCGCCAATAGTTGTCCAATGGACATGTTTCGCCATCGTCTGATAATTCGCTTTCGGATATGCAGTATGTCGCGCCTGTGTCCGAGTCGTATGTCGCAATATAGCCCGGACCGCATGTTGTGTCGCGGCAACTGTCAATTGCGTCTTGGGTGTTGGTGTTTTTCGCAAACCATGCCAATAACGTGTCGTCGCCCGATGCGTTCGTAATAGGTTTGTGAATCTTGTTATGCGCATTGATGTCACTTAATACCGTGTTCGGTGCGCTTTCGCAATTGCCCCAAATGCGTTCAGCCAAGCGGCATCTGCGGCATGCGGCGGAATTTTGGTTGCTGTATTTACCGTCGCTGTACGTGCCACATTCAGATGCACATACGTCGTGTATGCAGTATGGCGTGATTTTTGTGTTGCCGTCGTCGGAAACTGTGTCAATGCATTGGCCTTTTAATATGGCGTTGGATAAATCTTGGCCGTACAGATAGTGATAGAATGTGCCGTCTTCGGACATTGTGCCGTCGCGCATCAGTAACGTTGTGATTTGTTCAATCGTATCGTCGCCCGCGTCGGCAACGCAGTTCAGTACCTCGCCCCAGCATGCCGTGCGGTTTATAATAGCCTTGCGATTGACGGATGTGTCTATGTCGTCGCACAGACCAAAATTACCCGCAATCGATTTGCATGACTGAATGATGCAGTTGCGCCCAACCTCGCGACAGGTTTGTAATATCGTGTCGAACGTTTTGTCCGCCGCGATTTCCGTCATGCCGGTTCCCCATTCCATACCGCCATCGACTGTATCCAATATGGCAACGCATGCGGATTGAACCTGGGCACACATTTGTTTCGCCGTTTTGTCCGCCGCAACACCGAAAATAGACAGCGCGCGGGCATCAAAATCTTCCAGCGAATCGGCGGCATCCGTCAGGCATTGCGCGGTTAATGTGGTGCAACTTTGGCGGACTTCCTCCATCTTGGCGTCTTGGGCCAATTTGATTTGCGCCAATGCATCTTCCAAAAATCCATCCCAGACCGAATCGGCAATTTCTTCGCAATTTTCAGTGGCGGATTCCAAAAACATCCTTTTTGATTCCAGGTATTTTACAAATCTGTCGTTGCCGGGCGCGTTTGTCCATGTCTGATCGCCCGTCGGACGCGTTATCAGCGTTCTTAAATTCACAAGGTTCGGGGTCAAGATAGCCTCGCCCGTGGAGGGATCGATATATTGGCCACTTATGTCCAAACATTTGCCCAAATCGTTGCCGCAAACCGCCGTATTGGTTAATAAATCCAGCATCTTTTTCTTGCACGTTAATAAATCATCCGAATTGCGTTCTTGGTATGTGTTCAGACGCGACATGTCAAGCAGCGCGCCGCCTTCGCGGATTTTTTCGCGCGCCAAATCTTGCTGGGTCTGATATGCTTTGGCAACTGTGTTGCAATCTTGTTCAATCGCCATCTGGTAACCACTTTCGACTATGTCCAGTTCGTCGGCGGTGCAGACCTCCATCGCCATTTCGCGACAAACGGGCAGGGCGGCTGAATATAAACTTGTGCCGGTCAGCGATGTCGTTGATGCGCCCGCCAATGAATCAACACTGTCGAATGCAGCATCGCGGTTCAGGGATAATGATATGGGCGCCAGGTTCGCGTCAAATGAACTTGTGTCGAATGTGGTGTTCAATTTTTCAGATATTTCATCCAATAATTCTTTGGATGCGGATGTGTCTTCCTGTAAAAATGCGATTTCGCCCTCGGTCGCTTGGGATATGGCCATGGCGTCTTCTTTGTCCATATTCACCGTCAGCAGGCGTTGGTTGAAATCCAATAATTTGTCTTCTATTTGATCCAACTGATTTTGAATTCCGTCAAATTCACTGACGCGGGCGGAACATGCGCAACGTTTTAATTGGCTGTCTTTATTCGCACAGAATTCATCCATGCAATCATAATATACCTCGCGGCAGGTGGTATAATCGCGATTGATAATGTCTGATGCTGTGACGCCCGCACGCGATATGCGCGATGCGTTTTTGCCAGATGTGGATGCCGTGCCGCGCCGGATTGTCGTTGGGGCCGCGGTTGCAGTGCGTGCGTGCGTGGAAATCGCGTTGCGCGATACAGATGGCGTCGCCGTGCGGGACTGGGACGATGGGTGTGACGCAGCGCGAACCACGGGTGTGGTTGTTGCACGCGATACTGTTGTGCGTGATGCGGTTCCCGATGTGGCGGTTGATGTGGGGGTGCGCTGTAACACGTTTGATGTCGCACGTCCAGAAGATGTCGATTGAGCCGACGCCCCAGTCGTGCGGGCCGATACATTGCGAACAGGCGCGCTTGTGCGGGAAACAGTTGTTACAGTTGTGCGCGCACGCGCGTTTGGCGTGGCCGCCGTGGCGTTTGATGTGCGCGAAACCGTTGCAGATTCGCCCGTGTCGGATGATTGTGTTCGTGCAATTGTTGTCGCACCACGACGGGTCGCAGCACGCGCAACCGCATCCGACGAATCGTCGGCGTATGCGTCGCATACGAATATGCCCAGTATCCCCAGACAACACAATAAAAATCGTCTGATTCCCGTCATTCCTTTACTTTATATGTGAATGTTAGCAAATTTTTGAAAACGGGGGCAAGTTTTATTTTGGTGCGGGCAGGGGGAATCGAACCCCCAAGGATTTTCATCCACAGCATCCTTAGTGCTGCGCGTCTGCCAGTTGCGCCATGCCCGCAGGGTGGGTGATGCGTCAATCTTACAAGAACATGTTTTTTTTTCAATCATTTTGTGATATAATTGTGGCGATAATATGAATGTAGGGGTCAAAGGTATGAAAAAAATTTCACTGGTTGCAATGATGATGTTGGCGCCAATCGTGGCAAATGCCGCAGGAACGTACTATTCGGGATATACCGGCGCGTATCAATCGCCACAAACGTCGTATGCGTCTGGGTATGCAAATCGGTATAATTCTTACAGTACGCCGTCGTATGCATCAACGCGGTATAATACATATAACAACTATAATACCAATGCAGCGCGCAATGTCGCCGCGCAAAGACCAACAACAAACCAGAACGCGGCAACACAAACCGGGGGCGGGGCAAAAAAATCTGGATTTTGGCTGGACGCAGGAATTACGCATGAAATGGCCCAGTGGCAATTCAGTATGAACCAATCGGGCAGTATTTTAAGTTATGATAACTTGGCGTGGAATGTGTTGGGTGTGGATGCCGGTTATGCGTTTGATATGGGAAATACCACTGTCCAGATTGATGCCGGATTAAAGTATGGTATGCAATGGGGCGAAAGCGTCATGTACGACGATGATATTACCAATGGCGGGTATCTGGTGACGACTTGGATTGATGGCAGTTCCAAAGAAGAAATCGGGGATCAAATCGGTCATGCTTTGTCCATGGGGACAAGCAAGGGCGGCAATATGCTGGGGTTCAATGTCGGAATTGGGCTGACCGATGTGTTCAAAATCGGAAGTGTGACATTAACGCCGTCTGTGGGATATCGGTATTTGAAATATAATTTGACAACTGAAAATAACTATGGTTTGGCGGTTGATACTGCGGGTTGTGTCCAGGTCGCAGGCAGTGATGAAGTTCAATGTGATCCAGCCATTGTGATTGTAAAAAACGATGGGAAAACATCGTACATTATTTGGCGTGGCGAGTTGGTTGATGGCAAAATACCACCCTTGACTTTGCCCGATGGTACAAGTGCGGGTGATGTTGTTGATACAGGTGGCACATATTATTACAAGCAGCCAGGCGTAAGCCATTCGTATGAAACGACATGGGCGGGGCCATATATCGCGCTGGATATGGATTATGTGATTAATCAAAATAATGCTGTGAATGGTCGAATTGAATTGGGATTTCCGGGATATACATCCGTTGGGGACCAGCCGTATCGTTTTGATTGGCAACACCCCAAAAGTGTCGAGGATACAGCCGGTATGTTTGGCGCAATCCATTTTGGTGCCGGGTTTAATTGGACAACCGCGATTACTGATTCGGTTGCATTATCGCTGGGGATGACTTATGATTATTACAGCGTCAGCAGCGCGGATGCCAAAACTTATCTGAATGTTGGATACTATGAAAATTGGTACAACGATATTCTGGCGGATTACGATAGCGAGGATGCTATGTTGGATCCAGATAACGGCGATCCGACCGCAATCAACATTAAAGATTTGTTGGCGCAATGTCCGAATGGCGTTTGCACGACCAATGGCGAAATAGAATCGTTCTATAAATCATTGGGAATTCGCGTCGGGATTAATGCAAAGTTTTAATCGAGCAAGCATGATTGATGTGAAAAAAATTTTGGTTGCATTATGTGTTGTGGCGGCGCCAGTGATGGCGCATGCCGCAATTGATTTGTCGGGGGTGGCGTCTGTTAATGTGACCAGCGATACCGCCGCCACCGCCAAAGATATGGCGTTTGACGAGGCCCGCCGTCAAATTATCACCGACGTGTTGGGACAATATTCCATACCCGATCAATTGGAAGCGGTATTACAAAATTCCAAATCGGCCGATTTAACAAATTTGATTGCGTCGTCATCCATTGATGGGGAACAGCAATCTGATACCACTTATTCTGCGAACATCACCATGACGATTGATGGGGACGCTGCGCGGGCGTGGATGACCGAAAATAATATTCAAAACTGGCTGACCGATGGAAAATCGGGCGACAGAACCGTGGTGCAGGTTGTTATGTCTGATAAATTGGCGGGGTGGATTGAATTGAATGCCATTGCCCGGGCCGAAGGTATTGATTTGGATACTAAATTCATTAACGGCAATCGGGTGACGGTGGAAATTCCCGCTGCGTCACGCAGTGCATTTACCATCGCCATACGCGAGGCTGGTTGGCGGTACGCCGATCAAAATGGTGTTTTACATATAATAAAGTAATCCGATGTTAAAAAAAATTTCTGTTGTTTTGTTGTTGGTGCTGACTGTGCCGGCGGTTGCGTGTGCCGATACGGCTGAATCTTTGTTTGGTGTGTCGCACGATAATCAAAATTTAAAATTGTCTGTGCGCAGAATTGGATTGGATTGGTCGAAAACCCAGGTACGAAATGCCGCAGAATATCAGGATTCGCCTGTGGCTGCGTTGAACGCCACCAGCCAGGATTATATCAAGGGTGTGTTTGATACCATTTTGGAATTTACCAAAAATAAATTTAAATGGGACAACAGTTTGGTGATGGAATATGGCAAAACTACGCTGAAACCGTATAACGCGCCGGCAACAACCGATGAAAATGCTGATAAAATTTTGTATTCCAGTGATTTGTCTTATTCGTGTTGGGAATTTGCGGGGCTGAAATTTGGTCCGACTGTGCGTGCGGCGTATGAAACTCAATTCGCCGACAGCGTGGAATCGCCACGACAGAATATTGTTCGTTCCAGTGCTGGTATTTCGCTGTTTGACCACAATATTATTAAAAGTTTATATTTAACCGGTATCCACGAATATGATTTTACGTATGCCGGGGATCAGAATAACAAAATCGGTGCTGAATTTGGGTGGCGGTTGGAATATGGAATTCGCGACGGGGTCAAGGTTTCGTCTGATGGGTATTATCGTGAATATTTTTCTTATTCTGGATATGTGCCGACCGATTTGGAACGCGATTTAAGTGCTGTGTTGCGTTTGGATACTAATTTATGGGGGCATTTCACTATGGGGCCGTATGTGCAATATCGTTTGGCCAAGGCCCGCGCCGCCCAGCATTATGGCAGCAATTTAATTGTTGGAATTTCGTTTAATTATATAACAGATTTTCTGTTGTGATTTTTATTTGACTACGCTGAATTTTATCGTTGTGGCCGCGCCCATTTCGTCCATTATGCGCACGGTGTAATCGCCGATTGGTGTGTCGTGCATTAATGTTTCGCCCGACACGGTTGTGCCAATCATTTCATCGTTTAAAAACCAAAATATTTTTGCGTCTGTCATGTCTGATACCGCGCGGAACGCGATGGGTTGGGTGTCGGCGTCCGACAAAATAACCGTGCGTGTGCCGTCAATTGGCGACATGACAATGGGCGCCGCGCGGGTGGATGTGATTGCGTCCAAATCACAGCCAGGCATAAATGGGGGCGGGGCGCGGCGCGTGATGCCTGCGCGTGCGAACATGTCCAAGTATTCAGAATCCCAAAATTCGAAAATTTCCAAGTGGGTCGTTTTGGGGTCGCGGTTGCATGCCCGCAGGCCTGTGTTATTATCCACCGGAACCGCGCGATAAATGGACGATGTTGTAATTGGCGATTTGCCCGGGATAAAATATGCCATGACCGTTTTGGGGCAATATTTGCCGGCCAGGCCGCCGACGCCATCGCACATTTCGACCGTTGAAATATTCATATCATCGCGCAGAAAATTATTATTTTTTATTGGTGTGTTGTGCGCGGCGTAATATTTTTGTGTGGCGTCCGCCAGTGCGAAATAAATCGGGGCCGCGGCGCGCGCGCCACTGAAAGCGTTATTTGGCGTACCGTCGAAATTGCCAACCCATACAATCAAAACAAAATCGCCAAATATGCCCGCTGTCCATGCGTCGCGGAATGATGATGATGTGCCTGTTTTCCAATAATGGCGAATGGGCATTGTTTGTTTTTTTGCAAATGGAATATTTTTTGTCGGTGTCGATTGGTGCGCCAACATGTCCAGTGTGATGAAAAATGCCTCGGGCGAGAGGATTTGCGTTTCGTTTTCTTTGTTTGTGGGGGCGTTCATATTTGTGCGTATGTCGCGCCGCAGCCCCAGGTTTGCCATGGTGGCATAAATATCCGCCAATTCAAACATAGATGTTTCGGCCCCGCCCAATGCGACCGATATGCCATAATATTCCGGTGATTTCAAATTCGTAACACCGGATGCGGTCAATATGTTATAAAAATTCCGTATGCCAATTTGACGCAGTAAATTTACCGCTGGGATATTGCGCGAATGCGTTAATGCGTCGCGTGCCAGAACGGGACCGAAAAATTCACTGTCTGAATTTTCGGGCGCATATACGCCAAAATTTATTTTTGCATCGCGCAACAATGTCATGGAATGAATTAATCCCATATCAACCGCCGTCGCGTATATCAGTGGCTTTAATGTCGAACCAGGACTGCGGCGTGCGCGAACACCATCGTTTTCGCCGTAAATGGATTTGTCAAAATAATCAGCAGAACCGATATAGGCGACCGTTTCCATCGTTTTATAATTTAGCAATATTGCGGATGCGTTCGTTATTCCGCGCGAACGGCCGCGTGCAATTTGTGCCGATATTGTGCGTTCCAATTCGCGCTGTAACCCCAAATCCAGTGTTGTTGTGACATACGATTCGTTTGTTGGTGTGCGCGATATTTCAAAATTTACAAAGTGTGGCGCATAAAATGGTAATTCGCGTGTTGTTCGTGCAGACAGTGGCATTTGCGCCAATGTGGTCAAATTTTTATCCGAACCCGTTTCGGCAATCCATCGGCGCACCAAATCGCCACGCATTTTCATCATGTTTTGCAATCCTGATGCTGTGTTTAATCCACGTTTGTTCGGGTTTTGTGGAATTGTTGCCAAGGTTATGGATTCTATGGTTGTTAAATTTTTTGGCGGTTTATCAAAGTATATTAATGATGCCGCGCCAATGCTTTCGATGTTGCCGCCGTATGGTGCCAGATTCAGGTATGCCGTGATAATTTCGTCTTTGCTGTAAAATAAATCGATGTAAATTGCCGCGGCAATTTGTTTCAGTTTTCCCATAATTTCCCGGGTGTTTATGTCGTATTTCATACGTGCAACCTGCATCGTGATGGTTGATGCACCGGCCGGGTGGGCCGCGCCCGACAGATAATTTATTGTGGCACGAATCAGTGCGATTGGATTTATGCCCGGGTGGTAATAGAAATATTTATCTTCATATAAAATCGTTGCGCGGACAATGTCTGGGCTCATTTCAGACAGCGGTGTGTAAAGTCTGTATTTATCGTCTGGTGCCAATGTTATGCGCAGCAATTCGCCATTTTTATCAAAGTATGCTGTGCCAAATATGGCATCGTTTAATAATGGCGGCGTGAAAAAAATCTTTATAATCGCCCATATCACAATCAGGGCAATAATCACGCCATATAACAATCGATGGCGGTGCAGATGCGTTCTTAATTTATTCCACATTTTCATTCGTTACCGTAAATGTACCCGTCGCGCCAGTCGCATTGATTGACGGATTATACATGGATTGCGCGGTTACCGCGGGTGTCGCAAAAATCCCCGCTGTGCCAATTTGCGCCGTGTATGTAAATTCGCGTGGGGTGCGGGTTAAATCGGTAAATATTAACACGCGATCTTCACGAACCATGGCATACGAAATGTCGCCTTTTATCGAATCGGTTGTCGCGATAAAACCGCCCGGCAATAAATCTGTTATTGCGACGTTTTCAGCCGTGTCTGTGTGGCCACGCGTGCGGGCAGATATTTTAACTGTTATCATATCGCCGATATTGGCCGAAGTTATACGATTGCCGTCCATGTCAAAGTATTCACGTATAATTTCAATTCCGTTCGATTCGCGCGTTGTGTGTGTAGGAAAACCAGACTGCATTAATGTATAAAACACAGGCGCGTCGGGCGAACAATCCGCGCATTCAATTTTTATTTCGGTCGCGTTCGCAGGAATATCCCCAGAATTTGTGCCAACATTTGTTGTGATTTTAACGTCTGGGGTGGTTGCATCGGTCGGGCCGGATGCAGCCATAATTACCATTGCGGATGTATATGCGCTGTAATCGCCGGACGCAATATATGCGCGTAAAGTTCGGGAATCCATCGGATTTTGCGGTGTGAAATATTTGCGCGCGATATAGTAATATGCTGCGTCGTTTGCAACATTGTTGTTAAACATATCGCTGTATTCAAAATCGTCGTCAGAAGATAATTCGTATTTCGCAAATAAGTCGCGTGCCAAATCATCTTGGCGCATAATTTTATATGCCGCAGCGATGTATGCGCCCATGACGGTTTGTTCCCAATTTTTTATGTTTTCGTTCGCGTACTGGGTGAATGCGTCAATATAACTGGTGGTGACATAATCGTTTGTGGATATTACGTATATTGCGCGTGCAGCGGCGTTGGCGTATTTTACGTCTGTGATTGTGCCGCCTGCGAAAGTGCGCAGGTAATCGATTGCACGTGATAACATTTCTTTTGGAACATTAAAACCATTGTCGCGCGCAATCGTTAAAAATTCAGCAACGTATGCGGTTAATGTGGCTGTGTTTGGGGCGGATTGATTACCATAAGATGCCGCATTGCCCGACCACAGCGCAAAAGAACCGTCTGCATTTTGGCGATTTTTTAACGCGTTTATTGTGTCTGTTATTATTTTATCAGATGCATCAAATGTCGTGCCCAAGATGTCACTGGTCGGATTGACGGCGTACGGTATCGCGCGCGAAGTTAATTGTTCTGTGCAGGGCAAATCATAATTTTTCAGATATTCAAACAGTGGCAAAATCATCGCATCCGGGCCGCGCGAAATGTATAATTTGCGCGTGGCATATTCTGGATACATATCGGTTTGAAAATCCGAGATTGTTTTTGTGTGCGAATTTATTTCGCCGGCTGTAATGTAATTTTTGTACGTCGTTGCCGGGCGCACAGACAAAGTTGTTGTCGATGTGCGTGTGGTTGCGTCTGGGATTTCGGCAGTGATGGTTATGTCCGCATTCCCCAGTGCGTTGGTTGCGATTGTGTTGAATATAAATAATTTTTCGTCACCGTATGGGATTTCTGATGTCGCGGTTGTATCCCCGTTCAACGCGATACCACGGGTTGAGGTTGCCGTGATGGTTGCGTTTGTTGTATCCAGCGTTGTCATATTGGTTATGACTGAATTTATATCGAATTTATCGCCGGGTGCAACCGCCACGGGCGCGTTCATAGAAATTATAATTGGTGATTGCACGGTCGTTTCTGTATCTGATGCGCCAACCGCGGTTGTGTTTGTGGCAACAGCAAATATTTTTAATTCGCCGTTAAAGTATGATGGAATTTCAAAATCGACAAATCCAGTCTGATTTGCGTGCGCGTCGATGATGCCGGAATAAAACGCCACCGGGGGCAGGGTGCTGCGCGCAAATGGGTTTTGTTCTATGGCCGCGCCGTCTTCGCCCGTGCCATAATCGCCGCCGCCTGTTTTTGCGTATTCGCGCAGCGCGTTATATTCAGGTAATAATAACGACAGAATTTGGAATGTTTCGACCTGTAATGCAGATTTTTGAAAGAAATGCGCGATTGGGTTTGGAATTTGATATTTTGCGACCTGTAATATGCCGGTATTAATTGCAAATATCATTAAACGTGCGTCTTTGTCGGTTGTGTATTCGATTTGCAATTTGTTGTCGCGAACAATATCGGGGGTCGATAATTTTATTCCTATTTCATGTGTGGATACGTCGGCCGAGAATGACGCGACCGCGTATGCGTATGGTGTGGTGAATATATCGCGGCTGTTGATGTCGCGCACGAATGATACATTGACGTATCCTGTGCCGGAAAAATCATTTGGTACAGTGATACTTTGAATTGACGAAGTTGTCGTTGTGCGGAACCATTTATACGCATATACGCGATCGCGTTCAATTGTTATCAGGCCTGTGCCAACGTATGGCGCGGTTATGCTGATTTCAATTTTATCGCCGGGCGCGAATTGTTCGCCGTTTAATTTTATTTCCAAATCTGCGTTTGTGTCAGATTGCAAAGTGTCGTTTTTTGCGCCTGCGACAAAGTATTCGACTGATGTCAAAATCTTGTCCGAAGCGTCCAAAATTTGCATTATGTAATTGCCACCGTTTGAGGTGTCCAGCGTTATATCCAATCCATTTGAAGGGATGTCTATTTGACGTTGTGATATTATTTTGTTGCGCGTGATTGTTTGGTATTTGTATGTGTTGCTGTAATCTTTGACCAAAGTGGTTTGGTTTTCGCGCTGGATTACGCGCATGGTTAATCCGTTGGCGGCGGTCGGTGTCGCAGTGTGATCAACGGCGACGATATTTACCATGCGTGATGCGTTGCGATTAATATATCCCAAATCACCATTTGCGCGCCATCCCAACAAGTATTTTGCGTTTGACGCGTGGGCCGTTATGTTGGTTTGAACGTTGCGGCCACTGTTTGATTCGAACCCGCGTACGTTCAGTGTTAATGTGTATGTCCCCGATGGAATTGTTTGATTGAAATTAATATCGAATTTTGCGACGCCTTTGTCATCGGTTGTAACGTCTTGGATTTCAACCGAATAAGTTTGATTGTGGCGTGCGGTGTTTTCTGATAATCCTGTGCCGGATATAAAATTCGGTGTAAATTTATAGCCCTGAAATTTATCGAATGAATATTCGGTTGGTGTTAATGTCGCGTATGCAGATATACGACGTCCCGTCGCAGGTGTGCCAAACATATTACGCAAAGATACAGATGCACTTAAATTATCGGGCGAAATCCATCCACCGTTATTGGATGCGCCCGCAATTTGCGCATTGATTTTCATTGTGTCTGGGGTGAATTCTTGGACTTCGAAATTCATCATCCCCAGCATATCATTCAAATTATTATTCGACGTTAATGAATATACGTATGCCGTCCAAGTGCCCAAAGGCGCGCCATTTTGAATGTTATACGTTTCATCAAACATACCATCGGATGTTAATGAAAAAGTCTTTTCAAACGCCAAGCGGCCACGTGGGTCGAAAATTTGCAGTCGCACAGGAATGCCGGATAATGATTTGAATGATTTATTTTTAATTATGCCGCCTATAATTATTTCTTCGCCCGGGCGGTATATGCCGCGGTCTGAAAATACGTACGCGTTCAGCGGATTTGTCGCGACCGCGTAAGTGCCATCAACGTCGAATTTAGAATATTCCACACGTTGGTCATACGCGTTATACGGAATGAACGAAACATCATTGCCGCGACGGGCCACAATTGCAACCGGTTCGCGTGAATTTCTGTATTCGGACCACGGCAGTGACGGAATATTTGCGCGCCCGTCGCCGTCTGTGCGCCCCGCCCAGACCGCATTGCCGTTCCGCCCCAGTACTGATATTTCTGTGTCTGATGCGGGTGTGCCGTCCCCAAGGTTCGATACAAATACAACCGATGACCCGTCCAGATTTGTTTTGCGAATTATTCCCAAATCAGTTAATAAAATTAAACGTTTGTCATTGTATTCGGCTGCGTTTTCAGATGTGCCGGTTTGAATTATAAATATGCCTGTGTTGTCGCCGTATGTGCGCGTCAGATAATCGCCCAAGTCAATCGATGCGTAATTCGCGCGCGTTCTGGATGTGGATGCGAACGGTATTTGTTTTTGAAACACCACCGACATATCGTATGCGCCAAATGCCCAAGATTTGAATGCCATCGCATCGGCAAATACATTATAAGTCTGGGATATTAAATGATTAATTTCAGATGATTTGACTTTGTATAAATTTACATACGCCATATCCGCGCCACCGCGTGCAACCAATCCCAGTTTTTGGTCGCCTGACAGTGACAACAGCGCCCCGGAACCCGCAATTTCAACGGATTTTGGCAAATATGGAACACACAATACAGTGTTCATACCATTTTTCATGGTAAATCCATTTGCTGATACTGCGCCCGGTTTTAATTCAATGTATATGTCGCGATTGTTATCGTCTGATACAGCATAAGAAAACGCATATTGATGCACGCCATTTGGGGTGGCAAAATCAACGGATTTGATGTCCAGTTTTTGTGATTGTGATATAACTTCGTCCGTTATTTCGTCGTTTTTCCAATTGTGGATTTGTTCGTTGTTGCGTTCATCGTCGTCGCGATATTCGGGCAATAAATACACAGTTAGATATTTTGACCAATCAATATTGCTTTGCGCGGCGGTCGTGGTGTCCAGTAATATTAACTGTTGCGAATTGCCGTCATCCAGATTTACGATGTTGGTTTGTATGGATTGAATTTTGAATATGTTATCAGCGGATTCAATCGTTACGTTGGCCGTTAATTTTTCAGTTTTACTGTCACCGGATGCGGCCGGTATTCTGTTTATTTTCAGGCGCACATTTTGTGGCGTGTCGGTTATTTTAATTGGGGCGGATATAATGAATGCAGTGCGGTGAAATCTGTCGAATTTGACGATGAAATCTGTGTCGTCGCCGTCCGTTCGTAACGAGATTTTATCCGTGAAATTTTTGGTGTCGATTTGATAATTAAATGAAATTACCGCAACTGCAACGACAGATTTTTTATCGGTGGGCGCGGTGTATAAGTTAAAGTTATCGACCGTGGCGGCGATGTTTGGCGTTTCGAACTTTACGCGATTTGTGTCAATCTTTACATCGTCGTTAAATAAATCTGAATCCAATTTAACAGTGAATGTTTCACCCGCCGGCCAAGATGTTTTTGGTGCAAATCCAATCGCGCTGTCATTCAATATATACCATTCGCCACGAATAAATGGCGTGATTTTTATTTTGTTTGGCAAATCTTCATTCGTAATGCCCATTTTGAATGCTGGCGCGTATGGCCCAGAATCCAAGTTATAAGATATGATTATATCGTCAGGTGTGGTCAGATTTCGGTCGTTATTGGGTTCGGGAACAGAGTTTTGTGTTGCAAAAAACATTGTATTGTCATCGGTAAATGTTGCCACGTTTGGGGATGATATGTTTGCATTCAGACGCGTTTTGTCACCCGATTGTGTCAGCATAATTATCGTTGCCGTCGCAATGGCAATTACCACAAATACGGACACAGCCCACAAAATCGCGCGTTTCCATATTGGTGTGCGTTTTACCGTTTTTTTGGATTTATTTTTCTTTTGCATAAATATCCCCTTTCCCCATACGGGGTAATATTAGAAATGAAAACGCAAAATCGCAAGTCAAATAATTAAATTTTGCCACGACAAATTTTAAATCCTAGGATTTTTGTCTGAATTTGGGCGTCTTGGTCAGAGGGGCGGGAATGCACGTGTTCGCCAAAACAAAGGAGTATTAAATGATATACGGCTATATACGTGTCTCGACAGATCACCAGACAACAGAAAATCAACGTTTCGAAATTAAAAAATTTTGCGAAAAGCAAGAATTGGTAATTGATTGCTGGATAGCAGAAACCATATCTGCAACCAAGGATTTGAATAAACGTAAATTGGGGCGGCTGCTTAAAAGAATTCAAAAAGATGATATGATAATTGCGTCTGAACTATCGCGACTGGGGCGTAATTTGTTACAAATTATGAGTATTTTACACCATTGTATGGATATTGGTGCGCGAATTTGGACAATCAAAGATAATTATCGATTGGGGACCGATATTACCAGTAAAGTGTTGGCGTTTGCGTTTGGGGTGTCCGCCGAAATTGAACGAAATTTAATTTCACAACGCACAAAAGAGGCTTTGGCCCGTGTCAAGGCCGAAGGCAAGCATGTCGGGCGATCAAAGGGGTGCGTGCGCGCATGTAAATTGGAGGGGCGCGAACAATATATTTCCCAACGTTTGGCCGATGGGGGTAAAAAGACTGTTATCGCACGGCGGTTGCGCGTGCATAGGGATACTTTGGCCAAATTTATCGATAAAAATGGATTAAACCCAGCTGACGAATGTGTGGGTGAATAATTGAATTTGGCGATGGGAATTTATTTATTTGAAAAATGTTAAAATATTCTTGATTTTTGCGCGGGTTTGGTCTATTATCGGGCTACACGTTTCGGCGTGAAAAACACAGTCGTTCGTTAAAACGATTTTCTGTCCAAATGAAAATTTGGTTTTTGAACGACCAGGATAACAACAGAAAACAAAGGATATTACAATGGCTTTGCCAACATTTACTATGCAGCAGTTGATGGAGGCTGGCGTCCATTTTGGTCACCACACCCGTCGCTGGAATCCGTTGATGACACCGTATGTTTATGGCGTCAAAGATAAAATTCATATTATTAATTTGAACAAGACTGCACCGTTGTTGCATCGTGCGCTGGTCGCGTTGGAAGCGATCGCCGCGGCCGGTGGAAAAATCTTGTTCGTTGCCACCAAGCATCAGGCCAAAGATATTGTTAAAGATGCGGCCGAACGTTGCGGACAATTCTATGTCAATAATCGCTGGTTGGGTGGTATGCTGACAAACTGGACAACGGTTTCGCAATCTATTCGCCGTCTGAAAAAGATGGAATCTGATATTGAAAATGCCGATAAATTGGGTCTGACCAAGAAAGAAGTTGGTATCATGACCAAAGAAGTCGCAAAATTGCGCGATATTTTCGGTGGTATTTTGGAAATGCACGGCGTGCCCCAGGCAATGGTTGTGATTGACGTGCCACGCGAAATCAATGCTGTACGCGAGGCGAAAATCCTGGACATTCCGACAATTGCGATTTGCGATACGAATGCGAATCCTGAATTGGTGGATTATCCTGTGCCGGGTAATGATGATGCCGCGCGCGCGACCCAATTGTATTGCGATTTGTTCGTTGATGCGATTTTGTCCGGTATCGAAAAACGTTTGGGCGGTGCGGCCGGTAAAAAGGTTGAATCTGATATGAGTGATGTTGCCGATGAATTCGAAGCAGACATCAAAGACAAAGAAGCCCAGCAAAAATCCAAAATGTCCGAAGCACGCGCAGAACGTCGCAGCAAATTAATGGACAAGGCTGAAAAGGCTGATAAATAATTTTTGGGTATTAATCGGTGTTTGGGGCATGCCCCAGACACCACATTTGAACAATATTTATAATGGGGGAAATAATGGCAGAAGTAACCGCAAAGTTAATCCAAGAACTGCGCGAAAAAACATCCGCAGGTATGATGGACTGTAAAAAAGCGTTGGTTGAAAATAATGGCGATATCGAGGCTGCTGCCGATTGGTTGCGTCAAAAGGGTATTGTAAAGGCTGCGTCAAAGGCCGGTCGTGTTGCGGCATCTGGATTGGTGACCGTTGTTAAATGCGACAATATGGGTTGCGTAGTCGAGGTTAATGCCGAAACTGATTTCGTGGCGAAAAATGATAAATTCCAAAAATTGGTGTCTGATATTGCCGCCAAAGCCGCTGAATTGCAGGGCGATTTTGATGCGACAATGGATGCAGTCAAAGACGATATTGCCGCGACAATTTCCACAATCGGTGAAAATATGAATCTGCGCCGTATTTCCAAAGTTACCGGTGATCATATTTACACTTATATCCACAATGCTTTGGTGCCAGGCATGGGTCAGATTGGTGTTGTGGTTGCGATAAACGGTGATTCGGACAAAATTGATGAAATCGGTAACAAGGTCGCAATGCATATTGCCGCGAACAAGCCTGAATTTATGACAATCGATGATGTGGATCCGGTTGCCGTGGAACGTGAAAAGAAAGTGTTTATTGAATCTGGTGCAACCGATGGAAAACCAGAACAAGTTGTTGAAAAAATGGTTCAGGGGCGTATCCACAAATATTATGCCGAAACTGTTTTGGAAGAACAGCCGTTCGTTATGGATCCGTCTAAAACTGTTAAGCAGGTTGTCGAAGAAGCCGGTGGTAAATTGGCTGGATTTGCTTATTTCGTTTTGGGTGAAGGTATCCAGAAACGCGAAGATAACCTGGCCGATGAAGTCGCAAAAATGTTGTCATAATTGGCAAGCATTTGGTTATAAAAAAATCCGGCCGTTGGTCGGATTTTTTGTAATTGGTTGATTTATTTTTCTGGAAAAATTGCGGTTTTGATGGTATTTTTGTTTTGTCGAGGAATGTTATGAAAAAATATAAAATTTATAATATAAAGCAAAATGCTGATGGCGCGCGCGTGTGGATGCGTGCGTCGGATAAATCTGAGACCAGTTTATTCGCGCCGGACTATTTTGCAGATGGTATGAAAATCGGGGACAAAGTGCGCGCGTTTGGTAAAATTCCAAATATGTATGTCGCGTGGTCTTATCGTAATCGTGTAATATTAAGTGTGAAACCGCTTAGTGATTATGCTGTGCAAAATTTTGTTGCAAATTATATGGATGGTCGGGATAAAATGTATTTCCAATACATTTTGGTGCGTGCGTTGTCTGCGCGCGGAATTACGCCGTCATTCAGGGTTTCTGAAAATTTACGGTTGTTTTTACATGACCGAATATCCAAAATACGTTAAGGAATAACAAAATGAAAAGTGAATTATTACAAGAACTTGATGCACGTGGTTTTATTAACCAATCGTCTAACTTGGATGGTTTGGATGACGCGTTAAATGCTGGGCGCGTTGTCGGATATTGGGGGACTGACCCGACCGGTGATTCGTTGCACGTTGGGCATCTGGCGTCGTTAATGCTGATACGTTGGTTCCAAAAATATGGACATAAACCTATTTTATTGGTCGGTGGTGCAACCGGACGTATTGGCGATCCATCTGGGCGTGATAAGGGCCGTCCCATGATGACTGATGAACTGATTAAGAAAAACAGCGATGGGTTGCGAAAGTCCATATCTAAATTTATAAAGTTCGGCGATGGCGAAACTGATGCCATTATGGTTGATAATTATGATTGGATGAAAAATTACGGGCACATGGATTTTTTGCGCGAATTTGGGGCCGATTTTACCGTGCCACGTATGTTGTCTATGGAAAGTGTGCGCAGACGTTTGGAAAACGGTATGACGTTTTTGGAATTTAATTATATGACTTTCCAGGCAGTGGATTTTTTAACTTTGTATAAAAAATATGGATGTTCATTGCAATTTTGCGGCGCAGACCAATGGGGAAACAGTGTGATGGGCGTCGAATTGGTGCGTAAAAAATTGGGACGCGAGGTATTTGTTTTATCTACATCGCTGATAACAGATTCCAAGGGTGAAAAGATTGGAAAATCTGCGGGAAATGCCGTTTGGGTGAATGAAGATAAAACATCGCCATACGAATATTATCAATATTTCCGTAATACGCCCGATGATTTGGTGGAAAAATTTTTGAAAATCTTTACAGAAATTCCGTTGGACGAAATTGCGCGTCTGGCAAAGTTACAGGGGGCAGAATTAAATTCTGCCAAACGAATATTGGCATTCGCGGCAACAGAAATTGCGCATGGGCGTGATGCGGCTGTGGCGGCGGAAAGTGCGGCAGACGCGTTGTTCGCGGGCGGTACAAATTCCGAAAATATTCCGTCTGTCCAGATTGATATGGATGCGCCGATGGGAATCTTGGATTTTTTGGTTGCGATAAAAATGTTCGATTCTAAATCCGAGGCGCGTCGTATGGTGCAGCAGGGCGGAATTCAAATCGATGGCGAACGCGTTGCAGATTGGCAATCTGAAATTGCGCCACGTGATGAAATTATGGTTCAACGTGGGAAAAAGGTTTTCTTGCGCGTTATCAAACGGAATTGATGAAAAAAATATTTGCTGTTTTGTTGGTTGGATTTATGGCGACGACCCAGCCGGCTGTTGCCGCCAACGAATTGGCCAACATCCAGGCGCAAATTAAAAAAACAGAACAGCAAAATAAAAAAATTTCACAGCAAGTTAAAACGTCCCAGCGTGAAATTGATTCCACAAAAAAGAAATTGGTGCGCGCCGCCGATAAAGTTAGTGTGTTGGAAGAACAACGCAGTGCAGTTGCAAAAAAAATTCAAGAGTTGGACGCCCAACGTGACAAGTTGGAATCAGAATTACAGCAAAACCGGGAACGAATTGCCGATGCTGCTGCGACGATTTTATTCGTTGCGTCGCATCCAAATTTTGATTCTGAAAATATGCGGGATTATGTTTTGACATCTGCGATATTATCTGGGGCGGCGGATAATTTTGATTCTGAAATTGCGCGCGCGACCGAACAGATTCGTGAATTGGCAGAAATTCGCAATGCACGTGCCGTCGAAAAAGAAAAACTGGATCGAACCGCCAAACGTTACGCCGATGAAAAAGACGAACTGGATAAATTGTTGCGTACGCGTTCGGCGCAAAATCAAAAGTTACGAAACCAGCAATCTGATTTGCAAAAAAAATTGCGCGATTTGTCGGCGCGTGCAAAGACTATATCTGAACTGATGGCCGGCGTGGGGAGTACGGAAATGTCGGGTGATTCACGTTTTTCAATTCGTAAATTGAACAAGCCTGTACGTGGGCGCGTTGTTGTGCATTTCGGTGAAAAATCTGCGTTGGGATTGAAATCCGATGGATGGCGTATTCGTGTGCGTGGGGATGCTTTGGTTATGGCGCCCGCGGATGGCACAGTCAAATTCGCCGACAGATTCAAAGGCTTTGGTCGGGTGGTTATTATGTCGCATAAAAATGGATATAATACCGTTATGACAAATTTGGGCGAAATAAGCGTGATGGTTGGGCAAGAGGTTTTGGCCGGCGAGCCCATTGGGCGTATGGATTCCGATAAGTCCGAGATGTATCTGGAAGTTCGTCGTGGCGATAAAGCTGTTGATCCGGCGCGTTTGTTCCGCGAAGAAGATTGATAAAGCGGTTCGTTATCGGGCGATTTGTTTTTCCAAATCGATAAAGTTCTGCATTTGTTGGCGCATAAAGGCGATTTTTTCTGTGTTATTATCTGCGCTTTTTTTACCGGATGGATTTATTCGTAAATCATCGGATGCTTTGATAAATCGACGCAACCAAACAACCATAATGCGGTATTTCATAATTTCGCGCAAAGTGTCGTTTTTAAGGCTGGGCATGGGGTATAAATTTTTGTCGTGTAATTTACAATATACCTCATACACGCGCTTGTAAATATCCAGTTCAATTTGCAATGGTGCGAAAATATCACGGTATATGTATTTATACCCGGCTTCGGCAAAATCGATAAATGAAATTTTGCTGGTGTTCGGGTCGTATAACACGTTGCCTGGATTGATGTCTGCGTGCGACCAAGCGGTGCGTGTTTCGTATTCAAATGTACCGATTTTATCCCGAATGCGCGCCATTTGTTTTACTTCGCCCGCATTGAACCACAACGACATTTTATTGTCGATAAAATTAGTCAGACGATTGAATTTTAACTCGTATTTTATATGATATTTTTGTGTTGGACCAACGGGTTTTAATTCGTTCATATCAACCAAGAAACTGGCGACGCTGTTTATAATTTCAAATTGTTGGCGTTTGGTAAGACTGTTATATACATCAGATGTCAATGGAACGCCGGGGGCGCGTTCTTCCAAAATCTGATATTCTTCGTCATTGATGAATTTCATAGACGGGATATTATATAAAGGATTTTTTACTTCGCGAATTTCATCAATAATGGATTTTGTGTGATGCTGTTTTGCAAGCCATTTGTTTTTTGTTTCTTCATCAAAAGTCGGCAGGGGGCGTTTCAGTACGAATTCATCCCCATAATAAACCGCATACGTTTCGCGGCCGTGGTTTTTAAGATTTTTGATGATTGACGTCATATATTATTACATCCCCTTGGATTTTTTTATTAATTGTATAATATCTTTTTGTGTGCGCAGCATACATTTGTACATGTAATACGAATACGATTTATAATCTTCGTGTGCGCGATGGTACAGCGCAACCATATAATCGCGGTTGTCTGATTTTTTGTTAAAGAATATTGGCGTATAGTTATTTTGCATTAAAAACCAATTCATGGTCAGGCGTGCAACACGTTTGTTAAAATCATTGAATGGTTGGGCATAAACAATGTCAAAATGAGTATTAAATGCACGTATTAAAACAGGCATGTTTGAATTGTTGATGTTATATTCAATGTCGCCCAGCCGTTGCAACATTATATGATATGTTGGCGCATCACATTGTAATTGTTCAATGAATGCGTCTGAAAATCTGTATTCGCCCCCTTTGATGTCGGTGTTTTTTGACAAAATACGGTGCAGTTGGCGAATTTGATAATTATCAATTGGCGTTTTTTTGTTACGCGTGATGTAATTCCATGCGCGTCCCAGATTGCCAATGTGTATGTAATTCAGATGGTATTCTTTTTCTTCGGGCGGCATATAGTTCGGATATTGAAACAAGGTTTCAGTTTCATGAATCAATTCACTGTGCATCCAACCCATATTGTTCAGCCGGGTGCATGACTTTGCGCCCGAAGACAATTCGGTGATGATTTCTTTGTTTGATTCTATTTGTTCTTTTATGTCGCTTTTGCGCATGGCATACCCCGCTTTGTTATAAATATAGCCCAAAATACAATTTTGTCAAGTTTTTGTGTAATTTCAGTATGTAAAATATTCAAAAACGGGCTTGCGGGGCGGGGGATTTTGTTCTATGGTTGGTGGTGATATATTAATGCAGTTACGAAAGGAATCATAATGTTGAAAAAATTCTTGGTTTTGGTGGCTTTGTTAATGCCGGTTGTTGCGTATGGCGCGGACAAGGCCAAAGATGACGAGCCTGTGGAACATTTGACTGATGAACAAATTTACGAACAGTTGAAAAAATTGGCGTTGGTGTTTGAAACTGCGCGTGATAATTTTGTCGAAGAAGCGGACGAGAAAAAAATGCTGGAAGCCGCAATGAATGGCATGTTACAGGCGTTGGATCCGCATTCGTCTTATTTGTCGGCCGATGATTTCAAAGAATTTAATGATAAATCACTGGGCAAATTCGGCGGGTTGGGTATTCAAATTACAAGCGACCGTGGCGCAGTGCGCGTGATTTCGCCGATTGATGATACGCCGGCGGAACGCGCGGGGATAAAGGCCGGCGATTATATCACACACATTGATGACGAGCCTGTGTTTGATTTAACATTGAATCAGGCGACTAAAAAAATGAAGGGGCGGCCCGGAACCAAGGTGAAATTAACCGTTATATCCGAAGGCGAAGAACCGCGAACAATTACATTAAAACGTGCGATTATTAAAGTGGAATCGGTCAAGTTTGAAGAAAAAAAGATGGCTGGGTTCGAAGATGATGAAGATGCCGATAAAATCGGATATATTCGTATATCTGATTTTGGTGCGACAACCGCCAAAGAATTGAATAAAGCACTGGAAAAGTTAGAGGACAAAGACGTTATCGGATATGTCTTGGATGTGCGTAATAACCCAGGCGGATATTTAACCGCCGCAATCGATGTGGCAGATGCGTTTTTGGATTCGGGCGAAATTGTTTCAACACGTGGCAAACGACCGACTGATATAGAACGTAATTTTGCCGCGCCCGGCGATTTGGCAAATGGCAAACCTGTGGTGGTGTTAATAAATCATGGGTCTGCATCCGCGTCCGAGATTGTTGCAGGTGCATTACAGGATAATGGGCGCGCGTTGGTTATGGGGTCTCAATCGTTCGGCAAGGGCAGTGTGCAACAGCAAAAACCACTGGGGGATGGTACGGCGATACATATTACAATTGCGCGTTACTATACACCGTCGGGGCGTTCCATCCAGAACGAGGGCATTACTCCGGATATAGAAGTTCTGCAAAGTAAAGTAGAGGTTTTGGAACGGCGCGAAAGTCTGTATTCCGAGGCGTCTTTCAAAAATTCATTGAAAAATGAAGAAGCCGAGAAAAAGGATAAAGATAAATCTGATGACGATGATAAAGAATTAACAGATGAAGAAAAAGATGCGCTGGATTACCAATTGCAACGTGCGATGGATATGGTGCGCGCGATGGTTAAATTACAGGCGCACGCCGATTTAATCCCCGCAACACCAGAAAGTATTGCCGCATCAGAATCGGATGAGGGTGATGCGTTATCAGAAGATGAAGCGGAATAAAAAACGCCCCGATGGGGCGTTTTAGTTACTCGTGTTCTCATCCTTCGCCAAGGCTTCGGGTGATAAACCCCACCCCCCGTCGTGCTTTGCACGACACCCCCCGCCCGGATTCCACCCACGCAAACTTTGTTTGCGGGGACCCCGGGCGCGGGAATGACAAGGGCGCGGAGTAACAAACAACGGGGCGTATGCCCCGTTGTTTATCGTGTTTTTTGTTTTGTGATTCTGCGTTTTACGAATTTACCATCAGGCATCAAAATCCAATCGCACATTCCGTGGCGCAAACATTCGCGCGCAGATAACATGCTGTATTCTGTTTTTTGCAATTCATCCAATTCGTTTTGGGTCAATTGTGTATATTGCAAATACGGTGCAAAGAAATTTTTACGCATTTCTTTTTCATACTTTGCTGCTTTGTCTATTTCTGTGGGCTTGTCCACGTCATATACCGAGTAACCATAATGAATCAAATTATACGATTGTTCATACATCGTACGAAATCCGGGTGTGCCCTGGACTGCGATTATGCTGGCGCAGGATGCGGCCGTACCCATAACCATTGTGCGGATAATTGCGCCTTTGTTTCGCGCCAAGTTCAATAATGTCATTATGCTTTTGGTTGTTGACATAGAACCACCCGGCGAATCCAAATATATGTCAATCACAGGGCAATCACTTGGGTCGGGGAAGAATAAGTATGGACTTTGCAGTTTCGCCAGATTCAATTCATATAATGGAACCCAATCAAGTGAATCCACCAGATTGCTTAAATTACCAATCAGTTCGTTGCATGATGTGTTATCAATCTGACCCAAAATAAAAACTTTGTTACCAGAAATGTAGTTTTTCTGGCCGCTGCGGTTCAATATTTCAGGCAATGCACGTCTTTGTGGTCTTTTGGATTCAGGTTGTTGCATATTAAAACTCCTGGTTATATTTTTTGTGATTATGGTACAAAAATAACGGTTTGTCAATGTGTTTTATAAGTCTTGCCTTGGGGATAAAATGGGGGTATGATATGGCCTGTACGAATTTTTATAAAAGGGAACAGGAATAAAAAATGGCAAATTTAATTGTTGATGGAAACTGGGCGGCGGCTGATGTCGCGTACAGATGCGTTGATTTCGCGGCAATTTATCCAATCACCCCCAGCAGTACTATGGGCGAATTGGCGGACGAATGGTCGTTCCAGCATAAAAAAAATATCTGGGGCGCGATTCCGCAAATAATTGAAATGCAATCCGAGGGCGGGGCCGCAGGTGCGATGCACGGTGCGTTGCAAATGGGATCTTTGGCGACGACTTTTACGGCGTCCCAAGGATTGTTGTTAATGATTCCGAATATGTACAAAATCGCAGGCGAACAAACGCCGTTCGTGATGCATGTTGCGGCGCGCGCTTTGGCAACGCATGCGTTGTCTATATTTGGTGATCACAGCGATGTTATGTCTGTGCGGCAAACTGGTTTTGCCTTGTTGTCCAGTCATAATGTGCAACAGGCGCATGATTTGGCGGCAATTGCGCATGCCGCAACGCTGCGCGCGCGTGTGCCGTTTTTACATTTCTTTGATGGGTTCCGCACCAGTCACGAAGAATCACGACTGACGCGTATAGAAGACGATGTGTTGCGCGAAATGTTGCCTGATGATTTAATTTTGGCAAATCGTGCGCGCGGGATGACGCCTGATCATCCGACGATTCGTGGAACTGCACAAAATCCCGATGTGTTTTTCCAAGGACGCGAGGCCGCAAACCCGCTGTATGCGAAAACACCAGAAATTGTTCAAGAATGTATGGATAAGTTTGCAAAACTGACGGGGCGCAAATATAACTTGGTCGATTATGTTGGTGATCCGAATGCTGAAAATGTTATCGTCGCAATGGGCAGTGCATGCGAAACAATCGAAGAAACTATGGCGCATTTGCCGGCCGGATTGGGATTGTTAAAAGTGCATTTGTTCCGTCCATTCCCACGTGATGCGTTTTTGGCGGCTTTGCCAAAGTCTGTTAAACGTATTGCCGTTTTGGACAGATGTAAAGAACCGGGTTCTTTGGGCGAACCGCTGTATCAAGATGTTAAAACGGTTGTTGGGGACAAGGCCGCTGTATTCGGTGGGCGTTATGGTTTGGGATCAAAAGAATTCAAGCCGCGCGATGTCAAGGCTGTGTTTGAAAATCTGATGCGCGAAACTTTGCATCATAATTTTACAGTCGGTATCGAAGATGATTTGACCGGTTTGTCGTTGAAAACAGATCCTGCGTTTTCCGTCCAGGATGACAATTTCAAGACGGCAATACTGTACGGTATTGGTTCGGATGGTACGGTTGGCGCGGTTAAAAACATCGTTAAAATCGTTGGGGAAAATTCTGATTTATATCCGCAATCGTATGCTGTGTATGATTCGAAAAAGTCGGGCGGACTGACCGCGTCGCATATACGTTTTTCGGATAAACCAATTCAAAGTCAATATTTAATCGAAGTTGCTGATTTTATCAGTGTTTCGAATTTTATGATTGCACAACGTTTTGATATATTCCGCGGGCTGCGCGCGGGCGGGACTGTGATGATTAACACATCCATGGCGCCCGATGTCGCGTTTGCGAATTTGCCACGTGAAACCCAGGAACATTTGATGCGAATTCGTGCGCGTGTGTTTTTCCTGGATGCGAATTCAGCCGCGGCCGAACTGGGGTTGGGAAATCGTATCAACACGTTTATTATGTTGAACTTCTTTAATTTAACGCATGTTATTGACCCGGCTGTTGCCGCAACCAGTGCCAAGGTTGCAATTGAAAAAACATACAAGAAAAAGGGTATGGATGTTGTCCAGGCGAACTGGGCCGCGGTTGATAAGGCGGCGGATTATCTGCACGAGTACAAATTGCCATCGTCTGTATCCAATTT
The DNA here is from genome assembly GCA_944392595.1 of uncultured Alphaproteobacteria bacterium. Classification (GTDB taxonomy): domain Bacteria; phylum Pseudomonadota; class Alphaproteobacteria; order Rs-D84; family Rs-D84; genus Enterousia. The sequence goes on along the minus strand of CALXXD010000004.1, from coordinate 82,098 downwards.
TGCGCCTGATTTTGTGCCGGCGATGACAAGTGCTGCACCGGCCGAAATTGCTGGAACGTTGGGCGAAATGGCGGCGCAACGTGGGGATGAAATTCCTGTGTCGCGTTTCCGTGTTGATGGTGAATTCGGGGCAGGGCAATATCCCGTTGGTACCGCAAAATACGAAAAGCGCGCGATTTCCGACCGGGTTGCAACCGTTGATTTGGAAAAATGTATCCAGTGCGGTAAATGTTCGATGCTGTGTCCGCATGCGGCGATTCGTATCAAGGCTATGACCGCGGACGAGGCCGAACGTGCGCGCGCAGATGGCGTAATTGTTGTGCCGATGAAAACGCCTGAATTGGGCGAAAACATGTATTATACGTTAAATATTTCGCCAGCGGATTGTACGGGGTGCAATGTTTGCGTGAAAAATTGTCCGGTCCAGGCATTGTCTATGATGGCGCTGCGTGATTCCGGTGACCAGCAAAAACGATTCGATGCGGCGCAAAAAATCCCAGATATGCCGCGGGAAAAATTAAATCTGAATATTCCAAAGCATGTTGAATTGTTGCCGCATTATTTCGAATTCCCGGGTGCTTGCGCGGGGTGTGGCGAAACACCATATATTAAAATGATGTCCCATTTGTTTGGCGATCGTATGATAGTGGCAAATGCGACGGGATGTTCGTCGATATATGGTGGGAATTTGCCGACTACGCCTTGGACGGCGGATGCGAATGGGCGTGGGCCTGCGTGGTCGAATTCATTATTCGAAGATAATGCTGAATACGGTTTGGGTATGCGAATCGCGCTGAATCAAAAACGCGATACGTTAAAAGGTTTATTGTTTGAGTTAAATATTCCAAACGTCGAAGAAATCTTTGCGGAACGCGACCCAGACAAACAGCGTGAAATCGAAACTGAATTACGCGCGAAATTGGAAAAAATCGATTCGCCACGGGCGGCCATGGCGCGCAGTTTAATCGGTGAAATCGTCGATAAATATGTGTGGATTATCGGTGGCGACGGTTGGGCGTACGATATTGGATACGGCGGTTTGGACCATGTTTTGCACAGTGGCGAAAATGTTAATATCTTGGTTTTGGATACCGAAGGTTATTCCAACACTGGTGGCCAACAATCCAAGGCTACGCCGTTCGGCGCAAGTATGAAATTTGCCATTGGCGGGAAAGAGCACGCCAAAAAAGATTTGGGTATGATTGCCATGATGTCGGGCGCGTATGTCGCGCAAATCGCATTGGGTGCCAATCAAGCCCAGGCAATACGCGCATTCCGCGAGGCGGCCGCATTCCCAGGAGCGTCAATAATATTGGCGTATGCGCCGTGTATCGCGCATGGTTTCCCATTGCAAAATGGCCCAGAACACCAATCGCAACAGGTCAGCACGGGCGCATGGCCGCTGTATCGGTTTGACCCGTCGTTGATTTTGGATGGGCACAGTCCGCTGACGATGGATTCGAATGTCGATGAAACGACGCCGTTGGAAGATTTCTTGAAAACAGAAAGTCGTTTTGCGGCGGCACGTGCGGCCAATCCGCACTTTGACCGGTTGGTGGCCGAAGCCAAGGAAAACAACCATTATCGCAGCGAATTGAAAAAATATATCGCGCACTTTGCGATGATGAATTCGCCCGAGGTCAAAGAAAACGGCGAGGGATAAAAAACGGGGCACTGCCCCGTTTTTTTGTTGCTTGGGGACGGAATAATTTTTTGTTGCGCGTGGGGCTGGGTTTGATGTACATTTGGGGTATGAAAAAAATATTTATCATTTTTGCGGTGGTTTTGGCGGGCTGTACTTTTCAGACCAAACATCGTGGGTACGTTTTTCCGCCTGATTTGGATACGGTTGTTGCGGATATAAAAACAACAAAACAATTAACGGACGAAATCGGTTCGCCCCAGGTGAAAACTATATACGGCGATACTGTTTGGATTTATTACGGCGCGGATGAAAATTATCGCGGGCCGTTGCCGTTGAAATATGATAATCAAACCGTGTTATTGGCGTGGGTTGATGGAACGCGCGTGACGGATATTAGGGTGCTGCACGATGATGATTTGCCTGATGTGATTATTTCCGAAGATGAAACTGAAATTCCGGCCGCAATTGAACTGAACGCAATCCAGGAATTGTTTAATAATGTCGGACGTTTTTCGCCGGCTGGGTTGGGTCAGTAAAAAGTGGTTTGCAAAAACGTGACAAAATGTGTAAAATATAACAGTAAAGAGAAGAGAGCATGAAAAATATTTTATTTTCTTTGTTTGTTATGGTTTGCACTGTGATTGTGGCTGTGCCTGGGGCGCGGGCGGATAAATTTACGTCGTGTGGGCCGGGCTATATTCTGGTCGAGCACAAAGATATAGACGGCATAACCGCCGCAGAATGTCAAAAACTGTGGTGTCGCGATTTGGAAACGGGTAAAGCCATGGGCAAGGGCGATCGTGCGAATAATGGTTATGTATCAACGGCTTATCCGATGGAATTGTGTGACGCGAATGGTAATTGCGTTGAATGTTTTGGCGATCGCAAATGGTGCAGTGGCCAGCCGACTGGATATTGGAATCCTGAATATGGCGCATACACGTATGGCGGTGACGATAATGCAACGTATCGTTCGTATCAACGCGGCAGTTGTTTTTCTTGGAACATAGAAGAACCAGAATGCCCCGATGGTCAAACCGCTATTTTGCAGGGTGGGCAATGGATTTGCGCGGTTGCCGCCGAAACTACGTCGGGCAGTCGTGAATCCAGTGTTCGCAGAACGTCTGGTTCATTGCGCCGACCGATAAGATAGTTTTGATGTGTTGGAACTTCGTTCCGCCACTTTTGGGGCGGAACGGTTCTTTTTTTACTGTATTATTTGTTTTTTGCGTTTTTTGTGATATAATACGTGGAACCGAGAGAATGGCAACTGTAAAAGGTATCCGTATTATGCCAAGTAAAAAATTAGATTTTAAAACAGGCCAGTATGTTGTTTATCCAACCCAGGGCGTTGGAAAATTGGTTCGGGTCGAAGAACAAGTTGTCGCCGGACAGAAAATTAAAATGCTGGTTATTGATTTTGAACGTAATCACATGACGCTGCGCGTACCGGTTGAACGGGCCGAGATTTCGGGCCTGCGGCCGCTGACGTCTGCGAAAAAAATGGACGAGGCTATTGCCGCAGCCAAGGGCAAGGCTGGCGCAAAACGTATGATTTGGGCACGCCGCGCCGCCCAGTACGAGGAAAATATTAATTCGGGCGATCCCATGAAACTGGCCGAGGTTGTACGCGATCTGCAACGGCGCACTCCGACAGATACGATGACGTTTTCTGCGCGCCAGTTGTATTTGCGGGCGTTGGAACGCATGGCCCAGGAATTTGCCGTTCTGCACAAAATTGATTTGGACGCGGCGTCTGAAAAGATAGAAGATATTTTGGGCGTTCCAAAGGAAATCGATCTGAATGCCGTTGATATTGATGACGACAATGATGATGAAGACGAAGAAGAATAAAAACCGGGTAAATCCCGGTTTTTTTATTTAGAAAGCCCAAAGTGTAAAACTTTGCTGTTGATTTAATTGACGCCTGTGGTAACATAAAAAACGTTGATGAGTATTTCATCAATGGGGTGTAGTAACCCGTGCAAGTGTCAGAGATGACATAAAATATCGCCTCCACTTTTGGTTGGAGGGTTGCGAATATATCGAATAAGCAACACTATCTTGCATAGTTACTAACCTCCAACCACCTAAACTTTTTGGTGGTTTTTTCATTCGCAATGAAAAAAAGGAGGTTTAGAATGAAAAAACATTTGATCATCGCCGGCATAATTTTTGCGGTAACAATCCCGCCAACGTATGCGGTCACAAAATGCGTAAAACTAACGCCGTCAACAACGTGTAGCAGTTTCTCTGGCGCTCCCGGTCAGTCAAATTGGTCTGCAACCTGTGGCGGTATAGAAATTCAGGGTGTTGCATTTTGCGGATCTCAAAATGGTGGTTCAGCTGGCACAAAATCCGAAAATGTCACGACCAGTGCAACCGACGATAACAAATATTGTTGGTGCAAAATGGTTTCACCAGCGGTTTCGTCGTGGGTGTTCAACAATATGAGTGGGGATGCTTTAAATTGCAGAAGCCTTTGCGCACACGACTGTGCGATTAACGCTCGGATGAACTCTGCTTTCCGGTCGGCGCTGTTTAGTGGGCTATCTGACTAAACGGGGGCGAATATGAAACGAATATTTATTTTAATTATGTCGATTGCGCCGATTGGCGCATCTGCGGTCGCACCGTCTACTTCGTGTCCCGCTGGATACGTTGCGATTGTGGAAGAATATATGGAAATTGCGGATAACAAGTGCCCCGTCGGATATACATCCGCCGGTACGGCGTACAGTTGTCTGATTTCATCACCGGCCGGTTCGTGCATAATGTATGCACCAACGAATACAACATATACAGACAATACCGGTTCATATGAATTTACGTCTGCGTGTCCGTTGGAATAAATGGGGTGTCCCGCATTGAAGCGGGACCAAACCCCGCAAGATAAGCATTTCTGTTGTGAGTTGCCGTGGTTACATCACGAAATCTTTGCCCAGATATACTTTCTTTACCATTTCATCTTGGACAATTTCATCGGTTGTGCCGTGTTTCAAAATTTTTCCGTCGTGCAGCACATAACTGCGGTCGGTAATTCCCAATGTTTCACGAACGTTGTGATCGGTTATAATCACACCCAATCCGCGATTTTTTAATTGGGACACCAAATCACGAATTTCATTTACTGCGATTGGGTCAATGCCTGCGAACGGTTCGTCCAATAATATAAATTTTGGGTCATTTGCCAATGCGCGCGCAATTTCAACGCGTCTGCGTTCGCCACCTGATAATGCGGTCGCAGGGCTGCGCCGCAGGGCGGTGATTGAAAATTCATCCAACAATGCGTCCAGTTTCTTTTTGCGTTTTTTGCGGTCGGGTTCGACAACCTCGAGTATGGCCATGATATTTTGTTCCACAGTCAGCCCGCGAAAAACACTGTTTTCCTGGGGCAGGTATCCGATATGCAGACGCGCCCGTTGATAAAACGGCAGGTGTGTTATGTCCTGGGAGTTTAAGAATATTTGGCCGCCAGTTGCGTTTAACTGGCCCGTGATACAATAAAATGCGGTTGTTTTCCCCGCGCCGTTCGGCCCCAACAGCCCGACCGATTCGCCCTGGCGCGCAACCATGGATATGTCGCGCAGAACCATGCGTTTGCCATACGATTTTGATAAATGTTCTATGCGTAATACTGACTGTTTCATAATTTTATCACCAATTCATCTGTTCTGACTTTGTCGCCATTGCTGGAATCTATGCGGACGTTGTCCATCAAAGTAATCGTTCGTGTTTTTCGATTATATCGTCCAATGTCGGCGGTTATATTATCGGTTATTTTTTTTCCATCTGATACGCGGGTTATGTTCCCGGATACTTTGTCCAGCAATATTATGTCGGGTTGGTTGTATTCTTGGCGGCCACTGTCGGCGTGGATGTCAAAAGGTTCGCCATTTGTATCAGTGCCTGCAAATGATGCGTTCGACATTTTGAATTGATTTGTTACTATGTCCGTCATATTTATGGCAGATATTGGCGTCCATAATAATTGACGCGTGAATAACGAACCCGCAATTAACGCAGCAACCATAACCAATCCCCAGCCTGTAAAGAAAAACTGCCACAGGCGTTTCAGGCGTCTGTGTTTGAAAAAGATTATAAAACTGCGTTTGTCACCTTGCACGTGTCCAGTTTAGCGCGACATTATGCAAAATGCAATTTTTATATTTATTCCAATTTTTTTTTGTGTTATAATTCGTCACAAGAGAGATGAAAAAATTTTTACTGCTTTTTGTCTGTGCAGTGGTTTGCTTGGCTGGGATGCCGGGCTTTGCCATTACGATTAACAAAGCCGCACCGGTTGCGGCGGCTGAATCGACAACTTCGACCACCACGGCAAGTTTGGTTCCAACTGTGCTGGGGATTATTGGCGGGGTTCAACAATTAACCAATCAACAAAGGCAATTAACTGCTGAATGTATCCCAACCAGTCAAGAAATCAATTGGGTCAATAATATGGTAAAAGAATGGGCAAAAACAGGCGCTATGACCGCGGATCAGGTCGAACGCAGGTTGGGGATGGAGCGCTGTGAATCGCCCGAGGGTGGATATGCAAGGCGTGTTGGTATCGCGGCGGGAACTGATATGCAGGACGTGATTTGTTATGATTGGTTCGGTTCTGACAGCGATAAAAATATGGTTTGGTATGGTTTCCCAATGGCCAAGGTCGCAACGCACTGTTCCGACGGATCGTTGTCGGGTTGCTCGCGCGATGAAACAGTTACAGTGTCGAATATTTATGATGTTTTCAACTTGATTGACTTTTCTGCCGAAGATTTATATGGGGCGAATGAAGTTACTATGTTTGGAAATTTGACGAATAAAATTGAAAAGTGTTCCGATGCGAAATTGTCTGCGCGCAAACGTCAAATGTGGGGCGAATTTTTGACGGACACGATTACCAATTTGGGACAACCAACGAATACTGGGACTATTATGGATGCGGTAAGTGGCATCACCAGTGGCGGTGGTTTGGGATCTATTGGAAATATTGGAAATTTGGCGGTCCAGTTTTTGGGCAATTAAAAATCGCCGTGTGGCGGTTTTTAATTTAATACGTGATTTTCGCTTTACTCGTATGTCAAAAAATCGTATAATAACAAAGATTACAGAAAGGGATTTTTTATGAAAAATAAATCTTTTGTTTTTGCTTCACGTGTGTTGGTGATGACGTCTGTGGTTGCTTTGGCGGCCTGTGCGGGTAATAATCAATCGGGTGAATATGCGCCTGTGGCGACGCCGACGGTTGATTATGTGGAAAGTTTGGATGTTTATTCTGCACCACACAAAGATTCTTTTCTGAATCAGTTGGCGATGAATTATCGTTCGTATGCAATTTATAATGCGGGTACAAGTGGTTATCCTGATATTGGTGAATATTTCGCACAAAAGGCTGTGGCCGCGTTCAGTGGCGAATTGCCGTATCCGGAAATGCTGGATAATTGGCCGGTCGAGGATGAACAGGCTTCGTTCGAATTGCATAACGCGTACAATGAATTATTAGATCAGTTGGTAAATGACGCCAGTATGACTCAGCCTCAATTGGCGGCCGAGGCCCAGGCAAAATATGATTGTTGGCTGACCGCTGCGGCCAGTGGTCAGACCGGGACCGCCGAAGAATGCCGTGGGCGTTTTTATAAAACTATGCAGGCGTTGGAAAATAACAGCGGAACCGTTATCAGCAATACTGTTACAACCCAGGATGGTGTCAGCCAGATTACAACTGAAACAACGCAAACAACAATGACGGCAACTGGGGACGTCTTGGTGGCGGTTGAACGCGATACCGTTACGCCAAAGGTCCAGAAAAAGCAGACCCAGGAATATTACCCTGATACGCGCAATTTGTCTGCTATGCGGGGATCCAAAGCGCGCGAGGGGGTAATTATTGTTAATAACGTTAATGTGCCTGAACATTTAATTAATCCAGAACCTGTGCAGCCGTTGGTGTTTAATCAAAATATCTATGGCGGTGACAAAACCATCAGTGACAGCAATAACGTTAATGATAACAGCGTGCGTCGCTGTGTGCATAAAGATGATACCAATTGTGTGCCTGTGGCCGCCGAAACTGCTGTGGATGGTGGCGGTGTTGAAGAAGCCCAGGTGATGGATGTTCAAACTGAACAAATTCCCCAGGTCAGCGATGAATTGGTTACGCGCGAAGAGTTTATTAATATGATGATGGCAATGCGGGCCGAACTGATGGCGATTAATCAAAGATTGGATCAGTTGGCGGCTGCAAATGCGAACGCACAAAAATCATACGAAAAAACATTTATCAAAGTGCAACAAATTCCGTTGGAACCCAAACAGCGCGTGATGGAGGAAGTGTTCGAAATCTTGTTCGATTTTGACAAGGCCACAATCAAGCCTGAATATGAACAGTTAATCAAGCAGTTGGCGTCTGCAACCCAGGAAAGTAAAAATATCAAAGTTTCTGTTATCGGACATACGGATACGATGGGTACAAATGATTATAACTATGCTTTGGGCGGGCGGCGCGCAGATGCAGTTCAAAAAATGCTGATTAAATACGGCATCCCGGCCAGCCAAATCGTCGCGGTTTCTGCGGGTGAAGAAGATTTGGCCGTCCAGACGGGCGATGGTGTCGCGAATGCTGCGAATCGCCGTGTCCAGGTTATCAAGGAAGTTCATTATACAGAAAAACCGCAAAAACCGATTACTGTGGTCGAAGAATATGTTATGCCCGACCAAACAGAGGTATGCGGAATGTACGGGTGTTCTGAATAATTTACAGGGCGGGGCGAAGTAAATACTTGACAAAAAACAATTATTAGTATATATTTCGTCTTGCCGTGGTGGTTATATAAAGGCGTTGAATATGACTGAAAAGACAAATGATCTTACAAAAGCAGCCGCAACATTGAATGCCAAAACGCGTGGTGCGGGGTACAGACATGCCGCATCAGTTGTTAATTTAAAGGCAGAATGGTTAAAGCGGAATTTGAAAATTGATGATGGACAAATTCAGAAATAACCTGTGAAAAATTGATTTTTGTCCCGTGGGGTGTCGTGTCCCGCGGGATTTTTTCTTTTTATATTTTTTATCGCGGCTTGGGTGCTTAGTTACTCGTGACTCCTAACTCGTGACTCGTATTTCCCGTCGCGGGCTAAGTTCCCCTCCATTGGAGGGGTGCCCAAATACCCGGGCCCCGCGCGACGTGTCGCGTGGGTGGTTGGGGCGGGGTGGTTTAGAGACTGCGGGATTATCCACTTAGTCCCCTTTGTCATCGCGAGGGAGTAAAACGACCGTGGCGATCCAGTAAATAAAAAAGCACTGCGGGCGAATGCCCGCAGACATATTATAACTGGATTGCCACAGGCGTACGCCAACGTTTTCAACGTTTCGCGCTCCTTCGCAATGACAAGGGGGAGTTACTCGTGACTTGTTACTAGTTACTCGTGTTTCATCCTTCGCCAAGGCTTCGGGTGACAAGACCCACCCCCCGTCGCGCGGGGCGCGACACCCCCCGCCCGAAATCCACCCACGCAAACAGGGTTTGCGCGGGGCCCGGGGGCGGTGGGCATTCATACGACCAACGCGACGAATTACTGTGATTCTTTCTATTCTTTGGCGGTGGGCATTGGTTACTAGTTACTCGCAACTCGTTACTCGTGACAGATTACCCTTCGCCGAGGCTTCGGGTGATAAATCATCCTTCGCCAAGGCTTCGGGTGACAAGTCCCCACCCCCCGTCGCGCGGGGCGCGACACCCCCCGCCCGGAATCCACCCACGCAAACAGGGTTTGCGCGGGGCCCGGGGGCGGTGGGCATTGGTGCGTTCGTGTTATGTAGTATATGCCCCACAATGTGGGCATTTGGAACAGACCACCCCGGCACAACCACCCACGAAAAATTGCATTTTCGTGGGGCCCGGTATCGCGCCACCCCTCCGCTAGATGAGGAACTTGTTGTGTTCTCGTTGCGGGCTGAGTTTCCCTCTGTGTGGAAACTTTATTCCGCGGGGGCGTTTTATTTTTGGGTAAAAAAATCCCCAGGGTGGGGATTATTTTTTTGATGACCAAAATAATGACCAAAGCCATCCGATGCCCGTCCAGCCGAATATCCAACTGGCCAGACGAACCAGAATCATATCCTGTTTATTTTTACCGGTTTGACGCGCCAACCATGCCGGCGCCAATACGATTGTGATAACAATCATTATCGCAACTGCGTATTTTGCAACCAATAAAATATCGGACGGTGTTATCATTTATTTTTATATCCCGTATTTGGCATCGTTACCCAATTGTTCGGCAATGCGTAACAGTTGATTGTACTTTGCCATGCGGTCTGTGCGGGACATAGACCCCGTTTTAATTTGACCTGCGTTTGTGGCAACGGCCAAATCTGCGATTGTTGTGTCTTCGGTTTCGCCACTGCGGTGGGAAATTATGACGCCATAATTTGCATCCTGGGCCATTTTAATCGCGCGCAATGTTTCCGTCAGACTGCCGATTTGATTTACCTTTATCAAGATAGCGTTTGCAACGCCGTTGTCAATGCCTTTTTTCAAGCGTTCTGGGTTTGTTACGAACAAATCGTCGCCAACCAATTGGCATTTGTCGCCGATGCGGTCTGTCAATTTTTTCCAATTTTCCCAATCTTGTTCGGCCAATGCGTCTTCGATGGAAATAATCGGATATTTGGAAATTAAATCCGCATAGAATTCAATCATTTCATCGGCTGATAGATCTTTGCCTTCGAATTTATACACCCCGTTGTCATAAAATTCAGACGATGCAACGTCCAGACCGATGGATACTTCGTCGCCAGGTTTATAGCCAGCCGCACGAATTGCGTCGATGATTGTATCCAAAGCCGCGGTGCATGAATGAAAGTTTGGTGCAAATCCGCCTTCGTCGCCGACGTTGGTGGAATTGCCACCGCGTTTCAAAATCGATTTCAAATTGTGGAATATTTCAGATCCCATACGAATTGCGTCTGATTCAGATTTTGCGCCGTTGGGGATAATCATAAATTCTTGGGCGTCCAGACCGTTATCCGCGTGCGCGCCCCCGTTTATAATGTTCATCATAGGACGTGGCAGAACACACGGGTTGGTATTGCCGTATATTTCAGCAATGTATTTATACAGTGGAATGTTTTTTGCCGCGGCGACTGCGTGGGCGGCGGCCAATGATACAGCCAATATCGCGTTTGCGCCCAATTTAGATTTGTTCGGCGTGCCATCCAATGCGATCATTTTTTCATCCAAAGCGGTTTGATCCGAGGCGTCCATATCAATAATTGCGGGCGCGATAATTTCATTTGCGTTTTTTACCGCGGTCATAACGCCTTTGCCCATATATGCCGCGCCGCCATCGCGCAGTTCCAATGCTTCGAAAGAACCAGTCGATGCGCCCGATGGAACGGCCGCGCGACCAAATGCACCGCCCGATAAAGTTACATCACATTCTATTGTCGGGTTGCCGCGACTGTCCATAATCTGACGCGCATGAACGGTTTTAATTAAAAACATATTTTTTCTCCCTTGGTATTTACTTTGCTTGTTTTATTTTGCAATTCCGGCTTGTCTTAATCTGGGAATTGTGTAATAATATAAGCATAAATTTGGACGGAAAGAAATAAAAAATTATGATGAAAAAAACAATATTCTTTATGTTGTGCTTGGCGCCAATGGGTGCCCAGGCTGCTTTTAGTTTTGATAATCCATTGACGGGTTCGGGGGCTGTGTTTTCGGATTCTGTCAGTGCGACGAATGTGCTGATTGGATACAGCGTGCCGGAAAATCCGGATCTGGATAATAATATTTATACTTATACGGCTGATGGTGCGGGGCCAGATTTCTCGTTATTTTATAATGGTGACGCGTCGGGTGTGTCATTTACGGTTACGAATGAATTAAAAATTGAGAATGGATATTCGTTGGCGCTGGGTGTTGATCCGGAAAATACCAATACGATTGCAATTAATCTGGGCTCTGTTAATGCGAATGGTAATTTGACGATTACTGGTGTCAATACTTTGACTGCGAAGGGTGTTATTAATGCGGCTGCGGATTTGAATATTGCGGCGGGCAGTATGACATCGGGTGCGATTACAAATGCCACGGGCAATACAGATATTGATATTGCGGGTGATTTGGATATCGATGGCTTTCATAATACTGGCGCGGGAAATGCCAATATAGCCGCTGGGACAATTGTAAGTGATGGTGATATAGAAAATCGCGGAACTGCGGGCAATGTTAGTGTTGCGGCAGAATCCGTTGCGGCAGAATCCGGCGGGATAACCGTTGGGGGCAGTATTTATAATTCCAGCAGCAATGGTATGACTGTTAAAGCCGCGGGCGAGATAGCAGTTACCGCTACAATCAAAAACGATTCGAACGATGGGACTATGAATATTACTGGGGCAAGTTTGACTGTGTCCGGTGGCGATTCAGATAACGCGTCGTTTGTGAACAAGGGAAATTTGAATATCAATATTGCCGGCAAAACGAATTTGGCGAACGGTTTTGATTTAAGTGCCATGGGGGCGGATAATACGTTTTCGCTGACAACCGGGAGTTTGGATTTGGGTGCCGGTGTGGACAGATGGCTGGGCGTATTTACAAACAAATTGAATGAATTTACACTGATTGTAAAGCAGGGGACTGTCAGCACTGCCCAAGGGACGGCTTGGATTGATGTAACAAATAATGGCGGTGATATGCGGGTGCATGCGCCGACAATCGCCGTTGGTAATGTGACAAATAATGGAAACAGCCTGGAAATTGGCAATTTTGAAATCAGTGATACGATTGTCGATGGCACGAACAGTGTAACTGTGAATGGTGATGTGCGTTCGAGCGCGGATGCGGCAAGTACTGAAATTGCGTCGGCTGGTTCTTTGACCGTTAAGGGCAGTGTGGTGCATAATGGCGCAAGTGCCGGCAATGTTATGGCTTTGTACGGTGGTGACACAGTTCAGATTGATGGCAGCGTTTCAAACGTGTCTGGTGGTACTTTGAATGTTGCGGCGTCTGTGGCGGATGGCACGGTTACGATTGGGCAATCGGTTACTAATGCGTCTGGTGAAATTAATATTGATGGTAACACAATCGCGGTTAATGGCGCATTGGTCAGCAGTGGTGGAAACATAAATATTAATGCCACGGGTGATGACAATAATAACGGTTTAACCGTTGGTTCGATTGATGCAGATGCCGGGGCAATTAATCTGAATAATTTGGCGGGCGGCGTGACTGTAAATGGCGTGATTGATATTCAGTCGGGCGCGACACTGAATATTGCCAAGGCAACGAGTAATGTTACAGCCGCGGGTTCAATATCCATTGATGGTGATGTTACGGTTGGTGCGGCGTCCGACAATGGTGGCGACATTGTTATCGCGGCCAGTGGTGTAGAAGATTTTACATTAAAATCAAATTACGTTGCGACCGATGGTGAAAATCAGGCTGCGTTAAATATCGGTGGCAATATCAATGTTACGGCGGCGGGGGCGCATAATGTCACTTTGGCGGCGGGGACCATGTCCGTTGGCGATTCGGTAAATGTGTCGGGCGCGACTAATACATTGGTGTTGGGTGACGAATTCGACAATCATTTATCTGTTACAAATTCTGTGACCGTTGATAATGGCGGAACATTGGAGTTGGTTGCAGGTACAAATGAAATTGGTGGTGGGTTAAGCATCAATAATGGTTCAAAGTTTGTTATGCATACTGGTTCAGTTGTTGCGGGTGGCGCGATTGATATTGATGGCGGACTGTATTTTGATGGTAATGCCGTTAATGACCGTGTCGGGTTAATTGCCGACGAGGCCGCAACCGAATTGGAATTGGTATCGGATACATCAATTGATATTTCCGGTGTGTTGGATTTGGTGTCGGGAAAAACTTTGACATTAACCGCGAATAATGACGGTGGTGTTACCGTTGGTGGTGCGATTGAAAATGCTGGCGCGTTGAGTATTTCTGGTGGTGTTGTTACCGTTGGTGGTATCAGAAATGTAACCGGCGGCACGGTTGGCGTTGTGGCCAATGCGGGCGATGTTACGGTTAAGGGCAATGTTGCAAATGGTGGCGACAGCATCAGTATCGCAAGCAAAAATGGGTCTGTTAATATTACGGGCGGAATTTCAAACAATGTCGCATCCAGTGCCGAAGTCGAGGTTGATATTGCCGCGGCCGGGACTGTTGATGTTGGTGGTTCTGTTGATGTTGCGGCCGGTGTGGTGGCAATTGGCGGAAATGGCGATAATGCCGCGGAATCTGTGATTGTTGGTGGTGATGTTTCGGTCAGTGGTGGTCGTGCAAATATTGCCGCCGCCGACATTGATATTGGTGGCGCTTTGTCCGTTACAAGTGGTCAGTCAAGTACAACCGGCGCGGTTCAGATTGTTGATGCAAGTTCAATTGACGTTACAGGTAATGTGACCGTTACGGGCGATGTTATCCAGGGAACCGTGACCGATACGTCGGGAACTGGGACGCCGTGGGCATTGAATTTGGATACTGAAAAATTTGAATTGAATGCCGTGGGATTGACGGTTTCTGGGGATTATACCGCGATGGCGGGGACGGACGGTTTGTGGAATTTGGACGGCACCGCAGAGATTAACGAATCATTGACCGTTGGAGATGGCGCGAAATTAACGATTAATGCCGATGGAATTACTTTGGGTTCAATTGCCAAAAATGCAGGTGATTTGACACTGGATTCCGGTGCGGGTGTTGTGACAATTTCTTCGTTTGACGTGACCGGTTTTGGTGCGAATGGCACGATAACTTTGGCGGGGGCTGGATTGACGACTGCGGGCAAATTTACAACCGGTACAGTTTTGAATCAAAATGTTTTGGGTGATTTAATCGCGGGTCAGGTTGGCATTAATTCCGATAATTATACCATTTCAAGCAATGCTTTCACCGTTTCTGGAATTAATCAAGATTCTGGTGAATTGTTGGTGAATACGAATTCCGTTGTTGTTAATGGTAATATTGATGCGTTGGGTGATGTACGGTTTGCACGTTTGGGTGACGATTGGTTGGATATAACCGTTAATGGTAATGTGTCCGGTGGTGTTGATTTCTGGGGCGTACAAAAGGCAACAATCAACGGCGATTATACGTTTAATAACAGCAGTGATTTATGGGCTGTTGTGTTCAATGATGCCACAACGGCCGATGGCAAGGATTATTGGTCTTCTATAACCGATGATGGTGTTAATAAATTCGGTGAAATCACCAATGCTGAACAAAATGCAGGTGCGCTGATTGAAATTACAGATGGCAAGATGATTTCAAATATTACCGGTGTGTCACTGGGGACGAATGATGCCCAGCCAACAGTTGGTGTTACTTTGTTCGAAAACGTTGATATGGGCGATGCCATTTGGTTGGTGCATGCAGATGGCGGAATTGACATTTCCGATGGTTTTGAACACCTGCGCAATTTGGATGTGAAGTTCTGTAATGCGGACGGTTCGATATGCATCGATTATGCAAGTTCGATAAAAGGTGACGGTTCGCTGGAATCAGGCAGCGAGGATAATGGTTTGCCGATTTATATTACTGAACGCGACAGCGATGGTGATGGAAAAATCGACAGTTTGTATGTAGTGTTTAATCCGAATTATGGCGGGCCGATTGAAGTATTCAAATTGCAGCCCATCGTTGCAGGTGTGCCGTCGCATACTGATGGCGAATATGTTTCTGCGGGCGCGCTGGACGATTTAATCGCAGGGCAAATTATCAATGTCGGTTTCAGTGAAAGTGCGCCGATTGAAATTTTGCCTGCTATGTTCAAAGGTACGAATTTCGCAGAAATGGCGGATGCGTTGTATGATCGCATGGAAAATTATTATTTGACCGGCGATGCCGATCCTTTGGCGCGGTTCAGTCGTTTGTTCCAGGCGCGTGAATTGGAACAAATTGCGGGTGCTGTTGCGCTGAACGAACATACCAATTTCCGTGATTTCGAAGATCGTATGTTTGATGAATTTATTTGGAATCGTAACCGCAGTTTAAGCAAGGCTTGGGTTGATGTGGATTATGGATTCGTTTCGCAAAACGTCCAAGATGGCCGCGCATACGGTGACAGATTCAGCATCGCCGCCGGGTTTGATTGGCAAGATTCCGAAACAACTATTTTGGGATTGACCGCGCATGTTTCAAATTCTTCGACTGATAATTCAGATGTTGTGGATTTGGGATATTTGCCGGATACACCAATGCGTGGGTTTGCCGATATGACCGTTGATGATTGGAATGTTGGTGTGGGTGGTTATATGATGAAAATATTGGGTGAAAAAACGCGTCTGTATGGAAATGCGTTTTTGGATGTACATATTTTCGATATAGCGCGTAACCAAACATTTATGAACCCAATCGATGGCAGTGGTACCGCGTTCAGTTTAATCAGTGAATGGGGTTTGATGCATGATTGGCTGAATCAGTATATCGTTGGTAATGCGTATGCGCGTGTTGGATATAACTTTGGTTTTGATATCACAGAACATGCCGCAGGCCAAGATTATATGGATATGCAATCTGATGGGTATCTGATTTTGACACCTGGGTATTCTTTGATTGCACAAAAGCGTATTTACCCGTCGGCGTGGTTCCAGATCCGTCCATACGCGTCAATCGGTGTTGAATACGATGTATTGGGGGCGCCAGATTTTGTAAAATATAAATTTGCGCCGGCACATACATATACCAAATATGATATTGATATTGATCCGTTGTGGGCAAATATTGGTGGTGGTGTTGAATTCTTGTCTGCGATGGGATTACAGTTTGGAATTGATTATCGTTATCAATATAACGATGCGATACAATTACACAACATCAAGGTTACCGGATCGTATCGGTTCTGATAATAACCGCCCATTGGGCGGTTTTTTTATTGTGTAATAAAATTTTGTTGATTTTTTGTTGTCACCGGGTGACGCCATTCCATTAGAATGGAAGGTCGCTTGCAATATATTGCTGCGCGTATCCTCGTAGTTGTTCAAACTTCGCGTTGCTCGTTTTCACATACTCGGATTCCCTCGGCTTACGCCTGTGGGTATCCTCGTAGTTATTCGAACGGCGCTGACGCTTGTTCTCATATACTCGGATTCATCACCGTGGCGATGCCATCCCATTAAAATGGAAGGTCGCTTGTGACATATGTCACGGCGCGTATCCTCGTAGTTGTTCAAACTGCGCTGACGCTTGTTTTCACATACTCGGATTCATCACCGTGGCGATGCCATCCCATTAAAATGGGATGTCATCGCCAATATCGGCGACGGATATTTCTTCGCGGGGTTGTGCCGGCTGCGATGCAGGTTGGCCATAATCACCGCCAGTTGATGCGCCGCCGTCCAGACTTTTCGCGCCCGCCAAAATCACCATTTGACCCGCAAATTGATTCAATACGACTTCGGTTGTATAAACATCAATGCCTTGCTGGTTTTGCCATTTGCGTGTGCGCAAAGAACCTTCGAGATATAATTTTGTTCCCTTTTGCAGCATACGTTCGGCGACCTCGACCAAATTCGGGTTGAATATCACAACACGATGCCATTCTGTTTGTTCTTTTTGTTCGCCCGTTTGTCTGTCGCGCCAACGGTCAGATGTTGCCAGGGAAAAACTTACCACCTTTTGTCCGCTTTGCATTGTGCGAACCTGGGGATCTTGACCAACATTACCGACCAATATTACTTTATTTATGCTGCCTGCCATAGTAGTGTCCTTTGTTTAGTATTTTCGTATATGTTTATTGGAGCAAGATTTACCAAAAAAATCAAGTGAAAATCGCGGGTAATGGCGGGCAGACTTGACTTTTTCATAAAAAAGGTATATAATGGTTACATCAATTGGTGGGGCTCGTTCTGGGTTCCATAGTTTCCAAAAGGATTATTTATGCATATTAATGAATTAAAGGCTAAATCGCCACAGCAATTATTAAAAATGGCCGAAGATATGGGGATCGAAAATCCGGCCCAGTTAAATGTGCAACAACTGCGTTTTGCGGTTATGCGCGTTTTCGCCGCGGATAAAAAGGTTACTTTAATCGGCGATGGTGTGTTGGAACGTATGCAGGATGGTTTTGGTTTTCTGCGCGCACCGGAAAGCAATTATTTGGCCGGGCCCGATGATTTGTATGTGTCGCCCGCGTTAATCAAAAAGTACGGATTGAAAACCGGCGATTATATCGAGGGTCAAATCCAGGCACCCCAGAATGAATCTGAACGTTATTTCGCGTTGGAAACAATCGAACGGGTTAATGGTGGCGATCCGGATAAACTGCGTCATCGTGTGTCGTTTGACGATATGACCCCGTTGTACCCAGATGAAATGCTGAAAATGGAGGTTGTTGATGACAAAGATAAAGGCCGCAGTTTGTCTGCGCGTGTTATTGATTTAATTGCCCCCACAGGGCGCGGACAGCGCAGTTTGATTGTTGCACCACCGCGTACCGGTAAAACTGTTATGCTGCAAAATATCGCGCACAGTATCGCGACAAATTATCCTGATGTTAAGTTAATCGTGCTGTTGATTGACGAACGTCCCGAAGAAGTTACAGATATGCAACGCAGTGTCAAGGGCGAGGTTATTTCATCCACATTTGATGAACCGGCCGCGCGCCATATTCAAGTGGCCGAGATGGTTATTGAAAAAGCCAAACGATTGGTTGAATCTGGGCAAGACGTTGTTATTTTATTGGATTCAATCACCCGATTGGGGCGCGCGTATAATACAGTTGTCCCGTCCAGTGGGAAAGTGTTAACCGGTGGTGTTGATGCGTACGCGTTGCAGCGTCCAAAACGTTTCTTTGGCGCGGCCCGTAACATCGAAGGCGGCGGTTCTTTGACAATCATTGCGACTGCGTTGGTTGATACGGGTTCCAAAATGGACGAAGTTATTTTCGAAGAGTTCAAGGGTACAGGCAACAGCGAAATTATTTTGGATCGCAAATTGTCTGATAAACGCGTGTATCCTGCGATTGATATTACTAAATCAGGCACACGCAAAGAAGATTTACTGGTTGGCAAAGACACATTGTCAAAGATGTATGTTTTACGCCGCATAATTAACCCAATGGGAACACTGGAAGCGATGGAGTTTTTATTGGATAAATTACGTGTAACGAAAACGAATGCAGATTTCTTTGCGTCGATGAATCAGTAAATTTTTAACGGGTTGTGATGCCTCTCCCGCCGCAAGGCGGGATTTTTTTATAGATTGGCGTGTGTGTGATTTATTACGGGGTGTTATCATTGGTATCGACCAATTTAAGTGCGGCGACGATAACCGAGATGATTGACGCCGAGGTTAGAAAAAATGATCGTCATGTGAATAATCTTAAATAACAAATAACGTTACGGGTGCGTGTTAATCCCGTTTTTTGTTTTTATGGGGGAGGGCGTATGAAAAAATACTTTGTTATTGCGGCAATGTGTGCCGGGGTATGCACCGGAGCATATTGGGCGGGCGGGCGCGTGGCATCACAAAAATGTGCCACACAAATTGCAGAAATTCGCGCAGAACAACAATCCGTTAATCTTGAAAATATGGTGAATGTAAATGAAAAAGTTTTTAATACTGGGGTGCGCGATATTCGTCGCATCCTGCGCACGGAGTACACAATTGCAGAATAATGCTTGTGTGCCATGCGTCCCGATTTATGGACGGGCAAGCGACTGGAACGTAATCAGCGACGATTTGGCGCGCAACATATATCGACATAATTTAATGTGTTCCAATCAAAGGGCAGAAAAACGTAGATAAATTTTATTTGTTTTTGTATGCCTGGGCAACACTTTCGGCAACGTTTTCCAAGATTTGTAACGATGATTCGTATGCCGCGCAATCACGCGCAATTTCAGACCTGTATGCGTCGCGCAGATTGTTTTGCATGTACGCGCATCCGCGCAGGTGCTGGGAACAATATTGGTGCCCCATGGCGAATGCCTGCTGGCCGCGGACAGTGCTTTCCGTGCTGGCCCAATCTATATCCAGCGCCTCTTCTAAATTAGCCCATGAATTTGTGCCTGTGTATTGATTTACAACATCTTCCCAATATTCATCCATTTCGTCCTGGGTCCATTGGTTTTTGCCCTGGGCCGTCAGGATTTCTTTGATTAATCGGTCAATCTCGGGCTTGTGCTTGGCATTAATTTGCGCCAGTTTCGAACTGCAATAGCAACGATTGTATTCTGTGTCTGCACGTTCGCAATAACTGTCCATGCATTCAACATAGTCGGCCATGCAACGCGATGATGTTACTGGTTCCGAGTCAGTTACGTATGTCGCGCCGGTGCTGGTTTGGCGTGCGGTTGATACATTTGATGTGCCATTGCCACGGGTCGTCCTTTGGCCGGTGCGCATTGCGGTTGTGCCCGTTCCACTGCGTGCGACGACACGACGCGTGGATGAAGACGTTGGCGTGGCCGCACGCGCAGTCGATGTGCCCGATGTTGCGCGGCGCGCAGATACATTACGGGTTGCGGTTGCCGCGCGCGCAGATGTCGCAGAGCGTGCCGTGGATGTACCCGTTGTTGCGCTGCGGGCTGATGTCGTGGTTGTTGCACGACGTGGCACAACGTTGCGTGTCGCGGCCGTGCCGTTCAATTTGGTGCGTGCCAAAACGTTAATTTGTGCATTCGAATTTGATGGTGTGACGCCCGGGTTTAATTGGGTGCGCATGGTGTTATTCATGTATGGATACAGATTGTTGTATGTGTTCGCACTGACATAATCAGACGCGCGCGACGTTGCCGCCATTGTGGAACATAACGGCAATAATGCAAAAAACACTGCAAAAATCCCAGTTTTTATATACATCATTTATATTGTAAAAATTTTACGTCAATCAGACAAGAAAAATTTGCAATTATTAAAAATCTTGATATAATTCCCCCTGTTTCGGGGCGTAGCTCAGTCTGGTAGAGTACTTGGTTTGGGACCAAGGTGTCGAAGGTTCGAATCCTTTCGCCCCGACCAGAAATAAGGAAAGCCGTGGTTATCCACGGCTTTAATCGTGTATAGCGCCGAAAACGCGGGATTTTATATTCAAAAATGCATGTGATTTTAAGAACGCCAAATCCACCCAAATTTCAGATATTATCTTATGACTGTGTAATTCTCCGTTCAGATGATTATTGTCTGGTGATGTTTTGTTTGACTCTTTGTTGGCACCATATATAATAACCGATATGGACATAAAACAGTTAAAAAATATTATTCAAACTACTTTCCCAGGACTATCTATAAATAATTTTTCGATTCTGGGTGATGGCAAGTATGCCTATGCGTGTTTAGTTAATGATAAAATTGTTTTTAAAATTCCAAAACTTGAAGACGAATATATGAACGACCAAGATAAAGAAGTAAAGATTTTACAACATTTAGCCAATAAATTGTGTGTTCGTATACCTGAAATATTATACAGTGGCAATAGCATTGATGGTAAATATATCATTGGTGAAAGTTTCCTTAACGGTATAACATATACTCAAGAATTGCATGATTCTTTTGATGAAAAGACTAAGTCTGATATATTGCAGCAAATAGGCAGAATTATGCGCAATCTGCATGATTGTGCACCATCTGATTATGTATGGCTTAACAGGAACGTTGAAACATATATTGATAATTTAGATGCTTTTAATAAATATTGTGATTTCAATGTTAGAAAAGCATTGCCAAAAGATATTATAAATAGTGCTGATAATTTAGCTGAGAAATATAAACAAATCTCATCTGAATATCCCGCGACACCTGTTTTTGTGCATTGCGATTTACATTTTGGAAATATGATATTTGATTGTGAATCAAAAAGAATAACTGGATTGATTGATTTCGGGGCCGCGCATTATGCGGAACCTGCTCGTGATATGCATTATTATTATGGAACTGGTGCAAAGGATATCTTAACAGGATACGGTGATAATGGAGACCAATTTTTACCGATACGGCAACAGTTTCAATCTGTTATAAACATGATGTGTAATATACAAGAAGATTTACAAAATCATAAATCGCCAGATAACAACATAAAAAAATTGAAATTGTGTTTGTCTTTACCACAGTAAGAATAAAAATCCTGTTTTTTATTGCGCGCCGTATGTGTTTTAGTCGATTTTGTGTGGTGAAAATAAATAGATTTTAACATGTTTTTTTGTTATCCGAAGATGAAAAAAATTGCGATGGTTGTTTGTTTTTAGAAGAAGATTGGGGGGCGTTGAATCAAGGTCGAGATTATTTGTCTAAAATCGCTGCCGATAGACAAAGTTATTTTTGGGATGAGTTATTACGAGATATTTCGTATTGTGTTTTGAACGGTATTACGGAGATAGTTTATCAATCACAACCGAGTGATAAAGATGTATTATTGCGGTATATGGCGATGGAGGACCGACTTTCTAGGCGTATATTTTCTAATGCTATGTTAGGTGCTATAGATAGGTGCGAACAGGATCAAATACGTATGACGGCTTTTATGTCACGTGTAACTCAGGGGTTGTTATATATTTTCTTGCAAGTTGATAGTATAAGATTTAGTGATTTTCAGGATTATATAGATGCTAGAAGAAATATGTTGGAGTGTTATGCTCATTTTGCGAAAGCTAAATGCACGGAAGAAAATGTGCATATTGATAAAATAGTTGGAATTGCTATTGAGCCACCTAAACATAGACGCGTTTCGGGTACAGATATGGTTTATGCAGAATTTAAAGATTGGCCGCAAACAGAGCAGGAATATTGGAATTCTGAAAGAATAAAGCAGGGTGTGTTTAGACAAAAAATTAGTGATTGGAATCATTTGTTTGATAGGGAGTGGCCGGACTCAGACAAACCAAGAAAGATAGGCGTTAATGAAAAATGTCCATGTGGTAGTGGCAAGAAGTATAAAAAATGTTGTGGTAGTGTGCTTAAATCTCAGATGTAGCTACTTTATATTGCGGCCATTTGATTTATATTTGGCGGATTTTGAGTGATTATTTCAAGATTGGAAATGAAATTTGTGTGTGTAGGCGATAAGTACTTTATTTGAATAAGTCCGTTTTTTCTTGAAGTGATCTGCTTTTTTATTGTAAAGTGAGTGCATTGATAAAAAGGTTTTATCAAAATTAAATCCTATGTAAGGGGGTTGTAATGATACTATCAGACTTAATAAAACCCACAAAATTGGAACCTGGAGATACTGTTGCTGTAATCTCTCCTTCATGGGCGGGGGCTTCTGTATATCCAGAACGTTATTTGGCAGGCAAGAAACAGTTGGAAGAAGAGTTTGGCTTAAAAGTTGTTGAAGCGCCAAATACGTTAATAAGCGCGGAAGAAAATTTTTACAACCCCAAAAAACGTGTTGATGATTTGCATTGGGCGTTAACTAATAAAGATGTAAAAGCGATTATTCCCATGATAGGGGGTGACGATTCTATCAGAATGTTGCCGTATATAGATTTTGATCTAATACGCAATAATCCAAAAATACTATTAGGTTATTCCGACAATACCGTTTTGCACTATGCGTTTTTGTCGGCAGGTGTTCAGCCTTTTTATGGACCCTGCATGATGTGTGGTGGATTTTCAGAAAATGGGGGCATGTTCGATTATTTTAAAGATTCTGTATACAAGACTTTGTTTTCTACCTTTGAAATAGGTGAAATTAAGCCTAATATGAATGGTTGGACAGATGAAGAATTGCCGTGGAAAGATCCTGCAAATCAGAGTGTAAAAAGACAAATAAAAGAATCGCAAGGTTTCAAGTTTATCAATGGTCAAGGAACTGTTACAGGTCGTTTAATTGGTGGTAGCCTGGAAGTAATGGAGATGTTAAAAGGAACGAAAGTGTGGCCTTCCTTAGATACGTATGATGGTGCAATATTTTTTATAGAAACATGTGAAGAAGCTCCTCCTGCTGATTATGTCGTTAGATGGATGAGAAACTATGCGGCTACTGGCGTTTTAGAGCGTCTTAATGGTATCGTTATTGGGCGGCCCGCAAACGTGTCGGTAGACGAGCTGGATAAGTATGCGGATGCGGTCTTGCAAGTTGTAAAAACAGAAAATAATCTAGACATACCAATTGTTTCAAATCTTGATTTTGGTCATACGGATCCAATGTTTTTGATACCATATGGTACAATGGCAAAGATAGATGTTGACAATAAAACATTTTCCATATTGGAAAACGCAGTAATGTAGTATGTTGTTACGGAAAGCTGTTTTGTTAAAAAAAGAATACAAGGCATTAAGGTCAGTGTTAGACGACTCCTATAGCGGAGATCGTTTTATAAAAAGCGCGATTGATAAATCGTTAAGTAGGTTGAACGACATCATTGCTATAAAACGCCCTAGCTTAAAATGTCGGGACAAGATGGTATTGAGTGGCAAATCAGATAAAAAATTTGAAAGTATAGGTCTAAAAAAAATCTTATCTAAAGAGACAGAAAAATGGCGAAAAAATATATCAATTCAAAATTTTAATAACATTCCAGAAGCAAATAAAAAAGAAGTATTTGATTGTTTTTTTCGTTATGACACATATGGCAGCTTATATAATGATGATATCCTATTTTTAAGTCGCGGGGTGGACGATCCGCAATATTTTTCACCTCCTGCGATTGTTAATGTTGCGATAGATGTTGCAAATAAACATAACTGGTTTGGGTATTCAGATTCATTAGGATATATTGATACGCGTGTTTTTATTGCAGAACAAGAAAGAAAACGCTGGGATGCTGGATTTATAAATTACAACAATGTAGCCGTTGTAATGGGGGGAACTCATGGATTAGATGCGATACTGTCGTTTATAAAAAAAACTACGAATGTACAAAAAGATTGGGTTGTTTTTACACCAACATATGCACCTATCATAGAAAGCATAGGAACTTATTTCGGTGTTCGACAGATAATGCAAACACAATAGAAATAGACGCATTAAACAAGACGTTAAGGGTAATAACATGAAAACAGCTATAATAACTCAAATTATAACCAAGGATGAACAACGTAACGAAATTAGAGAATCATTAGATTCTGCCTGGTATGATTTTGCTGCTAGATATGGTATTAGAATAATGCCAATATCATATAAGCAACGACCCCAGGAGTTTGACTTTGGACTGTTAATTCTGTCGGGTGGAAATAGTTTGAATTCAGTAGAAAGTAGTGATAGTAATCATTTAAGAGATGTTTTTGAAAAGTCCTTGTTGGATTATGCTATCAAAAATAAAATACCGGTCTTGGCGATATGTCGGGGAATGCAAGTGGTAAACGAGTATTTTGGTGGCACGCTCAAAAAGGTTGATGGTCATGTCAGGGTTAATCATTTCATAAAGATAAATAATTTGGGATTGATAGTAAATTCATATCATGGTTATGCGGTTGATAAATTGGGCGAGGGGCTAAAAATAGATGCGGTATATGAGGGGGTGATTGAAGCTGTGTCGTCAAATGATGGACTTATAAAATGTATAATGTGGCATCCAGAAAGAACGACACATCAGGATTTGTACATAGAAACAGTTGTTTGAAATGAGTGGGGCTTTTATCTTCTTTTAGTGTTGTTCATAGACATGTATTTTCTTAGTGTGTTAACAGCCAAGGTCAGCTCTTTGAATTTTGCTTCTTGTTCTGTTGCATTTGATGGCTTTGCTTTATCTGGGTGAAGTTTTGCGCTAACTTTCCAATATTGTTTTTTTAATGATAGTTCAGATATGGTTTCCGTCCAATTAATACCATATTTTGACAGGATTTCTATACATGTGGATTTGGGTATCATGGTTGGCGCCAATTCATTTTTTACATGCTCTTCAGAATTATTGCCCCATCCTAACGATATGTGCATGGCTTGTTGTTTTAACTCTTGTGCTTTTTTATAGTGCTGTATATCTTCAAACAGTTTCCCATATTTTCTGATGGCTAAATCGTCCAGAATATCCAGTCTTAAAGTAACGTTCCAAACGTTTCGAGAAAAAGCATAGTGAACGTGTCTGAACATGGCCTTGCGCACAAGTTTTTCTAGTGTTTTGTCATCTAGATTCATATAACAAGACATATCATAAGCAGAAAACATTAATAAGTTATATCGTTCTATTTTACGCCATTTTTCAGGAGATAAGCGCGCTAACCAAAAAACCTGATTCCAAAAATCGTATCCCAAAGCAGAGTCCATGAAGCGTTCTGTACGTTTCGTTTCTTTGTTGTAACCAAAGCAACTTTTATGAACGTTTATTTTTTTTGGATTATGAACAAATTCTTTGTTTTTTACCCAGTCATGTCCAAATCTTTCGGTGTTTAAATATGGATTCCAAATAAGTTTTCTCTCAAAGATATTGTTATACTGTACGCTTGGCATTTCTGATAAACGTTGAATCAAGTGAATTGGAAAATGTTTGTGATATGGGGGCAGGTGCTGCACTTTGTCAAGAGGTACGACAGGTAGTGCAGGTACCGAAAAATCCTCTAACAGTCTGCGTTCATAGACAACTTTCCAATTAATCTCATAATTTGTATTTCTGTTGTGGCGTTTATTCTTGTGTTCTATAAAATTGCCTGTTACCAATGCAATAACCTCGTCCACGGTAAGCGGTGTGGATCTGTTTGTTATATATCTGCAAGTTCTTTTTTTGTTGTCTTTAAATAGCCCGTGTTTTTCAATAACTTCAAGCTGATCATCAGATAGATTTAATAATTTACGTATATCTACAAAGCCAAGTTCCATATCATGCCATGCCGCTTTATATGGTTCTATGCTGACTATATATTTTGAAAGTCTTTCGGGGATATTCATTTTATTCTCTGTTGTTTTATCATTCCAATAATTGTATTTATGACTTCTTGGGGGTCGGATGTTTTGATGTGCAAATTTCCTGATCTGTCAAAAGCAGATAAAGTATTATTTCGTATAACGGTTTTTATGCCGGCACCGATATAGTCCGCATTGTCCATACGCTTTGTATGTGCCCGACCAAATATATTGTCAATGCATGTCGTTATGCCCGCATTGGATAAGTCAGATGTCATTTTTTTGACAAGTTCCATATTTTCTTTGCTTGAAATAAAAACAACGTCGTAGGGGCGAATATTAGCAGGTAAATTAAAGCCTTTGTTGTCTCTATAATGATCCATAATAACATACAATACTCTCTGAAGTCCAAAAGCATATGAGGTAACAAATGTTTTAGAAGCAAGCTTTGTAAGAGGGTCTATGTGTAAAAAATCGTTTGGACATTCTGCACTATAATCGTAAATCATACCAAGACTGATAGATTTTGTTCTATTGTTTGGATCAAGACTTGGAATCATATAAGTTTCATTTTCCTTGGAGTTTAGATAAAAAAATTCACTTGATGCACCATTAGCGAAACGTTCTGTATGGAAAGGGATTTTAAAATCTACCAAAGATTTGCGTAATGCTTCTGTCAGTTGATTTTCGGTTAATTGGCGTGTTTGTGCGTTTTTATCAAAAGCCACCCCGCCAATTATGCGTATTTGTTTTGTTCGTAATATGTGCTTAGGATCCGGCATATCACGAAAAATATTAGATATATAATGATATTTTATAGGCATGGAATTCGAATCGATGCCATTTTTGGCAAAAAGATTAATAAACACCATTTCCGGAGACGTCATAAGATGGTATTCAGACATTTTGCCAGATAGCCGCATAATTTTTCTTTCGAACAGAGAACCTACTTCTTGTCCTGTTTGCAAAGAAGCGTTGCTCATAATCAATGGTATTTGTATTTCATATGAATTGACTTGTTCTAAATTGGTTCTAAAAACGTTTTCTACATTATTTAGCATAGAGGTACCAATCGGTGTAAAAAATGGAATATACATGTCATCAAAATCGAAAACAAGCCCCTTCATGAGCTTTGATACAGGCATTGTATCAAAATTTTGTGGTCTATCAAAATTAAATAAATTATTACGTAACAGCATGTTTTTTATTTTTTGTTGGATTATATACTGATATACTAGCACTAAAACGCGCATTTTCAACAATGTTTTTGTTTTGCAATCTTATGTAAGTGCTTGTTGCAGCAATCAATCGGTAGTTCGATGTGAAAAGTGCGCCAGAACTATGTATAAGAATTTTACATATAGTATGCTGAAAGCGCTTAGATTTTAATAAAACAGCGTCGCTAAAAAGCGATGCTCTATTTTTGTAAAATTGTGTAAAAATATTGCTTTTTTTGGAGTAAAATTTGGTTTTGTGTGGTTAAAAAATAATGGTGCGATAAGTGTTGCTATTATAAATAATATGGTGCTTTGTTGATGATGATCTAGCAAAGTGCATTGATTTTGCAAGATTTTTTCGTTGTGTTTCCTTGATGTTGTTGGGTCGTTCCTTGTTTTTATCAAATTATTCCCTGTTAATTTTAGGCAAGGGTGTGTTTTTATGGCGGAAAATGGCGGTTTTTGAGATGGATTCCCTGAAATTTCGTGTGTATCAGGGATTTGTAATGGATGCAGAATACCGTTGATAAAACAATCCCGACCAGAAAATTCAAACCGTCGCAAATGCGGCGGTTTTAATTTTTTTGGCGACGCGTGCGGATTCAAATGACAAACGGCGGTTTGTTGGGGGGGGGGGGAGAATCTTTCACTCGGTCGCGTTGCGACCTGCGTGTATCCTCGTATTTATGCGAACTGCGCAGGGCTTGTTCTTATATACTCGGATTCCCTCGGCTTATGCCTGTGGGTATCCTCGTAGTTATTCGAACGGCGCTGACGCTTGTTCTCATATACTCGGATTCGCCCCGATTAAAATATGCTGCTTGCGCCGAAAATGCGGGGTTTTATATTCAAAAATGCACGGTATGTGATTTTACAATTGCCAAATCCGCCCAAATTTCAGATATGACATTTTATGACAGTCAATTTGAGATGTAGGGCGTTTTTGAGTTGACAAATGTACGTATTTGTAATATTTTTTTGAAAAAAAAGGTAAAAATATGGGATTCACGCAGGAAAAGAAAATAAATACGGATGTTTGCGATTTTTGTACGGGGTGTGAAGAACATTGTAAGTTCGGTTTTGATGTCTATTATGATGAAGATGAAAAAAGGGTGGCTTGCCCAACCATAGGTGGTGAACAAATAAAAGAGTTTTTATGTAAAGATGGTACGTGGAAAATATCTGAAAAAGAAGAAAATTGCGTTTCTACGTATGAGTTAAAACGATTCCACAGCGAGATGATGCGTGCAGCACGTAAAATAGCGACACTTTGTGATAAATATAAAGCGCGGTAAGATAGGTTTCGTAATTTTAATTTTTATGTAAGACTATCTAATAATCTCATGTTTGAACCATTGTTCTTGGAATTTAGTTTTTTGTTCTATGAATTGGTTTGTTATCTTTAAGCCGTCCGGAACAACTATCAGTTTATCATCGTTATCGTTTGTACGGTGAATAATTGCTACACAACGTCCTGTGAATTCTTTTAGTGGTTTGTCTATGCCTAAAACATATGCGTCAAGCTCTTCGCCGTCACCAGAAACTGTGTTTGGAATATAGCCGTAATTTACTTCGTACACAAAGCCATGTTTGGGGTGCTTTGTGCCCAATGGCCTGTCCATAACAACAGATACAATTTTGTTCAGATAGTCAGAGGGGTTGGTCTGTTGCGGCATGTTGGGGCTCCTTTTTTCGAAAAGTATCACATATCGCCCAAAAAACAATGTAAAAATGGTTTCGCTGTTGTTTTATCAAATTTTCTGTTTGTTGTTGTATGTGCCGTGGGTAGTGCTTATTCTTATACCATTGAAAAAAGTATTTGAGATAAAAAATTTATAAAAATTATAATCGATTTTCAAATTATCGTACGGCGTATGTGGGTTAGCCTATTATCTTTGGTGTGCCAAATGAATGTTCCAAAACGCGGCGTGCATCGTCAAAATGTCCCGCGCCAAATGTTGCCAGCACGCAATTATGAGAATTCACCGCATTAAAAATGCATTTTATCATATATGGATCGCGCGAATATAAATTTATATCGGCATGCAATTTATTTATCAGGTTGCCTTGTTTGTTTGGTTCGTTCCACTTTGGATGTTCGGCCAACATATCACTGATATTATCGTCTGTGATTTTAATGTCAAAATTCTGTAAAAAGTATTTTTTGAATTCTGATTCATTCATCGGCTTTGGAAAATCGTCATTCCAGAACTTATGAATAACATTTTTAATCGCGCGATTAATAGAAAAATTTTCATTAAATGTTTTTTTGTAAAGATGCGCATCGTTCAACATAAAAAATGTCTGCATTTTATGTGCATAATCCGGCGACAATGCAACCAAATCAGAAATCCAATCTGTTTTAGCAGTATCGGCAAAGACAACATCTAGACCTGCGCGCATACCAAGCAGTGCCGCATATTCCAGTTCATTTTTAGTTGTGATTTTACCGGCATTTGGCATTAATGTTGCTTTACGACTGTATTCCGTGACCACACAATCAATATCAAAATCAGAAAAACATTTATCTATTAATTTAAAGGACTTGTCTGCGCCGTGTTTCGTTCCGCAATAAATTAATTTTTTATTATCAAATTCAAACACCGCCAACGCCGGCGAACGCAAATGCGATTTTACATCTGACCAAGAATCCAACAAAGTTAAATCTGGTACATATTTCATTAATATTACCCAAAAAATTCATTACTTATACGATATTCGACTTACTTTTCAACATTTTGGTCAAAACGGATAAATTAACCCCGTTGGAATCCGGTTTATACAATTCAAAGTTGTTTTTGTCTTTAACAAATTCGTGCCATTCGACCCCGGATATATTTGGTGTATTAAATTTATCTTTCAAAACATATATTTTGATATTGCCGTTTGTGATTTCCTGCATAACATCAATCTCGATAACCTTGTTTATCCGTTTGTCTGTTAAACAATAATAATTACCATCTGTATCCTGTTTAAAACCGATGGAATCCAGTTCATAAACATACGCCTTGGGGGGAATATTTGGATTTAATTCCTGGACGTATACACCATTTCTTTCATACGGCGTTAGCCAACCATTACCAACCAATCGCATAATCGCGTAACTTTTAGCATGTATGAAATCAGAAGTTGCAAATACAGCAGTAACTTCTGTTTGCATATGGTTTATATGTGCCGGTTTCGCATGGATAACCCCATCAGTTATTTTTATGCCAGAACCATGATAAAGAGTTTTATGTAAGTTTTTATTCATCATTTTTATTGTATCACTTGTAACAAAAAATTCAATAAATTCGTTGTGTCATGGTTGGTGCGCGTGTAAAAAACAGCGCAAATAAAATGGTGGTACAACGTATTATAGTTTTTTATACGGCTATATAATTGTGTTTTTTACTTTGTTTATAGATTGTAAGTGTTGTTCGGCTTTGTTTATTCTGTCGTCGGTTAGTATAATTTCTTTAATTTGTGCGTTCTTTGTTCCGCTAAGCTCGCATGTAATATTATTGATTTTACAGAACTCGTATTCAATTATTGAAATTGCGCGGCCGTGAGTTATTGCAAGTATTGTATCGTCTGTATCATGCTTGTTAAATATATCTATCATAAAATTGAAGAAACGTGTGACTATTTCCCTTTTGTTTTCACCTGTGCGCCCAAATCTGATTTCATAATCCCCGGCAATTTGTTTAGTAGCAACTTCTATCATTTCTGGGTGTTTTTTTGTGTCACCGCCATGAAAGCCGTAATCTATTTCGCGTAATCTTTCGTCTGTAATGATAGATAATGTTTGTTTGATTGTATCAAGAAAGATTTGTGCAGTTTCCTTGGTGCGGATGTATGGGGAAGAATATACAGCATTTAGTTTCCCGTTGAAAATTTTTGATGCATCTTTTACTTGTTGTGCACCGTCACTCGTCAAATTATTTAAAATGTCTGGATCAGAGTTTTGCACCAATTTGGCTTGTGATTTACTTTCGCCGTGGCGCATAAAAAGCAGTTTCATTTTTATGTACCTTGATTCTTATTTAAGTGTAATCCTAGCATAATATTTTGGTGTTGTAATATAAATTTTAAGTTTTCCCTGTTATTCGCTGGGAGTTCCCTGATATGTTATAAAAAATCCCCTGTTATTTTTGTAGGGAAATTTGGGGCAGGTAGGGCGTAAGCGCTTAGAAAGCCACGGGTAGATTCTAGTGCAGGTTGTGTGAGTTTTGATCAAAATGTCCGTTTTTTGCAAAAAATCCCTGTTTTTCCCTGTTCCTTATTGTGTGGTGTTATGTGTTTTAGTCGATTTTGTGTGGTGAAAATAAATAGATTTTAACATGTTTTTTTGTTATTCTTTTGGCAAAGAGTGCTGCTAAATGAATATCTTACCAGATTATATAAAGGGTGAACGGGTGCAATTGCGCCGTTCTTTATCGTCGCATGCCAGTGCTGTGTGGCAATATGTCAAAGATAATCAAGATTTCTTTATGAAATGGCAGAATAGTTGTTGGAAAAGTGAAAAAGAAATTTTTGATTATTTTACCGAATTAAACAGTGATAAAAACCGCAAAGATTTTTATTATACTATTTTTCTTGGTGACAGAATCATCGGTACTGTAAATTGTTGGGATGTCAGTACATGGCGAATGGCGTGCCAGTTAGGGTACGAGATAAATCCAGAATATGCCGAACATGGTTATATGACAGAAGCGGTCAAACTTTTGGTAACAGAACTTATTAGAGCTGGGTTCGTTCGTATAAAAATAGAATGTGCAACAGAAAATATTCCAAGTATGAAGTTGGCAGAAAAAGTGGGTTTTGTTTGTGAGGGCATAATGAAGAAAGATGTATTTATGAAATCGGTAAATCATTTCTGTGATACAGCGGTTTTTGCAATTGTTAATGAAGATAATGCAATAAAATTGGAAAAAAACAGGTCAAGTATTGTGTAAAAATATTCTTTGACAAGGTTGTATTAAATAAAATAACGAGATGAAAATGTCTAATGCTGGCGCGTTGCTGATATTAAAATTATCTAGATTTTGCCTCTATTTTATGCCGTTAATTCCTGTCATCACGTTGGTGTATTTGGGCAAGGGTGTTTCGTTGGCGGATTTCTTTTTAATTCAGGGAATTTTCAGAATAGCGGCGTTTTTGTTTGAAATACCCAGTGGTTATTTGGCCGACGTTTTTTCTAGAAAGAAAATTATGGTTTTGGCCGCGCTTTTACAATTTTTGGGAATGCTTTTATTGATATGGGCCCAGGGATTTTGGGCTGTTGTGGTTTGTGAGTCACTTATGGGAATGGCCGACGCACTACTTTCTGGTACGGGTGAAGCCTATGTGTATGACCTGTTAAAGCGAGACGGTAAGGAAAATCAATATGTGAAAGAAAATGGTTCAATAAAGTCATTTGCGCAAGTGGGGGCGTTTATTTCCATGGTCATAGGCGGGGTATTGTTGGCACGGGGCGAGAATGTATTGTTGGGTGTAGAGGCGTTTGTAGTATTCTTTGGATTTTTGTTGATGCTGTTTTTGCCGGAAATCAAAGAAGTCAGGCGTAAAGTTGTACCAGAGGCAAGCCCACTGAAAGATTGTCTTGGTATAGTAAAGATGTCTGTGAAACATCCAGAAATAAAGTGGTTGATGTTGTTTCCTGCGATATATTCAACATTTACGATAGTATTATTATGGTTGTTGCAGCCGGCGATGGAGTTGGCTTTGGTACCTGTTGCATTGTTTGGGGTGTTCTTTGCCGTCAATCAAGGAAGCAGGGTATTGTTTTCCAAATTTGCACATAAAATTCTGAATGCTTTGGGTGCCAAAAGGTTATTGTTGGGTTGTGTTGGGGCGTTGGTGCTGGGGTTTTCTGCGGTGCTTTTGATGATAAATTCAAATGGGTTTATGATGCCGCTGGTGTATGCAATATGCGGAATGGTTGCGATTATCCCCGCCGTTCAGACGATGTGTGTGTTGGTCTTTAATGATTATATACATCACAGAATTCAATCAAACGAGCGCGGCACAGTATTAAGTGTAAGTTCAATGTTTAATATGGGAATATCTGGTGTGGTGTTGATGGCGGCAAAGCCGTTGTTAAGTAATTTTGGTGTGGCGGCAACAACAATAATATTTTTAGTATTGGTGGTGTTTATTCTTATACCACTGAACAAAGTATTTAAGATAAAAAATTTATAGTCGATTTCGGATTTTTGTGGGGCGGGGTGTTATAATACTTGACAATTTTGTTATTTTGTCTAGACTGTTTTTAGTATAAAAATATGGTGGTGTTATGAAATACTGGGACGATAAAAAAGAAAATTTAATCATTAACGCTGATACCATTCGGCGCTTTAATAAAGAAAATCCGTTGAGTGGGCGGTATGCCTGTGATGAACGGGTGTTGGGTGATGTCGCGAATTCTTTAATTAACAAAAATTCAAAATTTGAAGACGTTTATCACATGGTCACGTTGATTAACTCGTTTTACAGTACTCGTATGGGTGGGGACGATTGTTATGCTTTGTCGAAAATTTTGTATAACCGCCATGGCGATATTTTGGGCGCGATGGACAGTGGTGACAAAAATGTTGTTCAAAGCGTGATAAAAGACCAAGTTGATGCACGCGAAAAACATGATGAGCATGGGGTGCCCGTGTTGCGCAGTGTGGCGTTTTCATTTACGTCTAAATATTTTTCCATTATATCGCGGTATCGGTTTCATGATGATAAATTCCCAATTTATGACAGTTTGGTTGCCGGGCTGTTGGATTTTTGGTACAGAAATAAAGGCACGAATCTTGTATCAAAAACACGCAAAAATTATAACTATATGGAATACTGCAAATATATAAACAGATTTTGCAGAGTTGTGGAATATAAAGAACTGGATTCGTATTTATGGACATTGGGGCGAAAAATTGTTCCGTATGTAACCGATATTTCAGCAGAAGAATATAAGCGTCTGATGCCTGGAAAAGACTTGAAAACCGGCAAAGATAAATACACGATTGCGATTACATCCAGTCTGCCATCTGATACGATGGAAAGAATTTTGAAGGCTGTTGCGCGTGATAATCAAAAGTCGCGGTAAAAGTTTCCCATAAATGTATGGTTGAATTTTTTGGCGAATGGTATTATAATTCTTTGTGTCCAAGGAAGGGAGTTTTATAATGCCAAAATCAAAGTCTGAAAAAACAAAATCTGTAAAATCACGTCGCACGTCGCGCGCGGCGAATTATAATCCAATCGCGTCGTCGGTTAAACGTTTGTATAACAAAAGTGCGCCTTTGCTGATATGCGAAGCGTTGTTGTTTGGCGTGGCGGCAATACTGATGGTGATTAAACCGGTTGCGATTTTAACTGCGCTGACGTTGGTGATTGGTGTGGCTTTGGTGTTGTTCGGATTGTATCGCACAATCGCAGGTTTCGTTGTTTCGCGTGACATGGGTGGCGGATGGTTCGATGTGGTGTTCGGATTGCTGACGGTTGTGTTGGGTGTATTGTTCTGTATATATCCGGTTGGATCGGTCGCGGCGTTGGTTTATATATTTGTAATCTTGTTTGCGTTGCGTGCGATTTTGTCGCTGATATTCTCGATAAACATGATACGCGCGCGGTTTGGCAATTATTGGTTTGATTTGATTATGTCAATTATACTGATTGCGCTGGCGGTATTTTTACTGTTCTATCCTATGGCGGGCGCAGTTGTTATGGTGTATTATTTGGCCATAACATTATTACTGTATGCCGCGGCGGATGTGTATATGTACATTGAAATATTAAAATTGAAAAGATTGGTAAATGATTAAAAAAATCGCCCGTTTGGGCGATTTTTTATGTTGGCTTGAAATTTCCTGGAATATGTTGTAAGATATGCGCAACGCGCCCTTAGCCCAGCTGGATAGAGCATCGGATTTCTAATCCGCAGGTCGCAGGTTCGAATCCTGCAGGGCGCGCCAGAAATTTAACCGCCGGGAAACGGCGGTTTGATTTTTGAGCAAGCCCCAGGATTTGAACCTGCGAAAAAGCAGTTTGAACCGCCGCAAAAGGGCGGACCGCATTATGCCGGTTTGACCCGGTAAATTTTGCCGGGTGGCGCAGCAATCCTGCAGGGCGAATGAATAATGTTATACGCCGTGGGCGTTTTTTTATTGGGAAATCATACCTGGGGCGTTGTGGGGGTGCGCGTGTTATAATGGCCATATATAAAAACAAAGGGAGTTTTTAATGAAAAAATTTTGGTTGTTTGTTTTGGCCATTGTAATCTCTTTCTTGCCGGGGATTATAGGTGTGATGTTTTCCCCGGATGGGGCGTCTGACGTGTGGTATAACGCGTTGGTAAAACCCGCGGTGATGCCGGCGGGGTGGGTGTTTGCGGTTGTATGGCCGATTTTGTATCTGATTTTGGGTATCGCGTTATATTTAATTATTGTTGATAGAACGCGGTACAGCAAATCGATGTCTTATTGGGCGTTTGGGGCGCACGTTGTGTTAAATGCGTTGTGGTCTTATTTATTCTTTGGTGTGAATTTAATGGCGGCGGCGTTGGTTGTGCTGATTGCGTTGATTGGCGTGACAGTATGGATGATGACCGCATTTCGGCCAATCAGTCGGCCTGCGTATTACATGGTGTGGCCGTATTTGTTATGGTTGGTGTTTGCGTTGTATTTGAATGGTGCAGTTGTGTTTTTGAATTAAAAATCCGCCGTTTGGCGGATTTTTATATTTTCAAAATCTTGAAATCAGGGTCGCCAATGTTCAAATATTTTAATCCCAATTCTTCGACGTAATCAGAACTGTACCCCTGTAATAATTCGATATGACGGCGTATTGCGCGTAACTCGGCTTGTTCGGTTGCCAATTGTTCTTGTTCGCCATCCAGACGCCAGATGTTTATGATAAATTGTTGGACATTGACGTCGCCCCAAAACATACGGATGAACATATATATCGCAAGTATCAGCAACGCGATGCCGAATTTGCCGTATATTCCATCCGACCAAGCGCGCCCCAAAAAGCCAAAGAAATTTTTGATTTTTTCCTTCATCGGTGGCATTATATCATAAATGTTGGTAAATAATCAAATTTTTGGCGCCCCATTGGCCGGTGTAACAGACAGGCCGTTTCGCCGTATTGTGCGGATGTTTTCTCCGAATGCGCCGCTATATACTGAAATGATTTCGTGCCATTCGTTGGTGGGGGCGCATAAAAATTGCCTGCGTAATTTTGACCGATATGATGACGAGGCACCCATTGGCGCCCAGATTTTTGGTGCGAATGCCGAACTGATGGCGGATGCGGCACGAATTTTACAGGATGCGGGTGCAAGTTGGATTGACATAAATATGGGGTGTCCCGTGCCAAAGGTTGCAACGCGCAGTGGGGCGGGTGCAAATTTAATGCGTGATCATAGGTTGGCTGAAAAAATTATGCGCGCGGTTGTTTCGGCGGTTGGGATTCCTGTGTCGATTAAAACGCGATTGGGGTGGGATGATGCCCATCGTGATTGGGCTGATTTGATACATATTGCCGCAGATTGTGGGGTACAATTTGCCGCGTTACATGGGCGTACGCGGGCGCAACTATATAATGGTGTGTCTGATTTGCCGCGGTTGGAAAATGTGCCGATTCCGATTATTGGTAATGGCGATATTAAAACAGATGCTGATGTTGCACGCGTGCGTGGTTTGGGGTATTCGGGGGTAATGATCGGGCGCGGAATGCTGGGGCGGCCATGGATTTTGGGCGAATTGGCTGGCGAATGCGTGGCGCCCGGGAATATCGGCGCGGTGGCGTTGCGACATTTTGAATATATGTTGGAATATTACGGCGAAAAAAACGCGACCCAGATGTTTCGCAAACATGCGGCCTGGTATTCTGTTGGAATTCCGAATTCGGCGGATTTCAGAATTCGTGTAAATCAGATTTCAAATGCCGATGACATGCGCCGCGAAATTTGTGAATTTTGGGGTTGCGAATTGAATATATAGATTCTATGATTGAAAAAAATATTCGGGAGATTACAAATATGAACGAAAACGAAAAAACAGAAATTCATAATGAAAATAATACTGAAATGACCGCGGGTGAAATTTTGCGTAATGCGCGTACGACCGGGCGCCGCAAACGTGAAATCCCCACAATATCAAAGCAGTTATGTATCCGTGAAGAATTTTTACAGGCGTTGGAAGATGGCGATTACAAGGTTATTCCTGAAACCGTGTATATTTTGGGATTCGCGCGGAATTATGCAATGGAATTGGGGTTGGATCCGGACGAAATTGTGAATAAAGTCAAACGCGAATTGGGTTTGATTGTTGATGATATGGCGGATGAAGACAATAAATCTGTGGCGGATGGCGCGGGTGATAAAGAAAGTGCGTTGCGTCGTGCGTGGGGCGCAACTGTGGCGTTTGTTCGTCGGCGTTGGATTTGGGTTGTTTGCGGATTGGTTGCGCTGTTGGTTGTTATTGGTGGGGTAACAATTTGGGCTTTGTCGGGTGAAGATGCAACACCAACCCAGTCACCTGTGGCGGCCGTGGCGGTTGATGGTGCGGGGACTGCGGAATTGCCATTTAATGCCGATGTGCGCGAACGTTTTGGTACCGATAATGCGGATTCGGCCAATGTGATTTTACAGGCGACGGGTGAATCTTGGGTAAAGGTTGAAGATTCACGTGGGAATACTGTATTCAGTCGCGTTTTGGTGCCGGGTGATATTTATTATGTGCCGGCGGGCGATGGATATAAGGCTGTGTTCGGTAATGCGGGTGGTGTTGATGTTTGGGTTAATGGCGAATTGGCACCAAAGCAGGGCGCAGATCACGCGCGCGTGTCTGATATTTCGTTAAATCCAGATGATTTGATAAAGTAAATCGTTGATTGTGAAATTGTTACCCGGGTGTCAATTCGGGTAACTTTTTTTTGCTTTTGATATTGTAATTTTATATATTTTTTCTATATTTATTCGTGCTATGGGTGGATTTATAAAAATTCGCGGGGCCCGCGAAAATAATCTTAAAGATATTGATTTGGACATACCAAAAAATAAATTGGTGGTCTTTACAGGCGTGTCCGGTTCGGGCAAATCGTCGCTGGCGTTTAATACCATTTATGCCGAAGGCCAGCGCAGATATGTCGAATCGCTGTCTGCGTACGCGCGTCAGTTTTTGGATATGCAGAAAAAGCCTGATGTTGATTTAATCGAGGGTCTGTCACCCGCGATTTCCATTGAACAAAAAACTACATCGAAAAATCCGCGTTCGACCGTTGGGACGGTTACCGAAATTTATGATTATCTGCGTTTGTTGTGGGCGCGTATTGGTGTGCCGCATTCGCCGGTAACTGGGTTGCCGATTAAATCGCAAACTATACCTGAGATGGTCGATTGGACCATGAAAATACCGGCCGGGGTAAAAATCTTTATCATGGCGCCACTGGTGCGCGAACGCAAAGGCGAATATAAAAAGGAAATCGCTTTTTTGGTAAAGCAGGGTTATCAGCGTGCGATAATCGATGGTGAATTACACGATTTATCGGCTGTACCGCCGTTGGATAAAAATAAAAAGCACACAATATTTGTAATTGTGGATAGGTTGCAGATGCCGGCCGCGGGTGCGGCGGATGTGGATGTTGATGAATTTCGGTCGCGTATGTATGCGTCTTTTGAAGGTTCGTTACGTTTGGTGCCGGGGTCTGTGTTGGTGCGACGTTTGGATACGAACGAAGATGTTTTATATTCGCAAAATTATGCGTGTCCCGTCAGTGGTTTTACTGTTCCAAAAATTGAGCCGCGATTATTTTCTTTTAATGCGCCAATGGGGGCGTGTCCGGCGTGCGATGGGTTGGGTGTGCAATTAAATATGTCGCCTGATTTGGTGATACCAGACCCATCGAAATCTATTCTGGATGGGGCGATTGCGCCTTGGTCGCGCGGGGGGATGTTAAGCCAATTTGACCATTTGTTGGATGCGTTACATAAAAAATATAAAATCCCGCTGTCAAAGCCTTGGCATACATTAACCCAGCAACAGAAAGATATTATACTGTACGGCAGTGGTGATGAACCCATTAAAATAAACTGGAATGGATTTGTTTATGAAAAGCCTTACGAAGGCGTTATCCCAAATATCGAACGCCGTTGGCGCGAATCGGATTCCGAGGCTGTGCGCAGCGAATTGGCAAAGTACCAATCCGAGACGCCATGCCCGATGTGTCACGGCAAACGATTAAATATCCAGGCGTTGTGTGTGAAAATTTATGGGTTGGATATTATGGATGCGTGCGATATGGCGGTGGATCAATCGCTGAAATGGTTTTCTGATTTGCCAAATCATTTAACTCAAAAAGAAAATGATATTGCGCGTGTCATTTTGCGTGAAATTACCAGTCGTCTGCAATTTTTACAAAATGTTGGATTGGGATATTTGACTTTGTCACGTATGTCGGGGACTTTGTCTGGGGGCGAAGCGCAGCGTATTCGTTTGGCGTCGCAAATCGGCAGTGGTCTGTCCGGTGTGTTATATGTTTTGGATGAACCGTCCATCGGGTTGCATCAAAGCGATAATGATAAATTGTTGGATACGCTGAAAATG
The DNA here is from genome assembly GCA_944392595.1 of uncultured Alphaproteobacteria bacterium. GTDB lineage: Bacteria > Pseudomonadota > Alphaproteobacteria > Rs-D84 > Rs-D84 > Enterousia. Next base: position 41,911 of record CALXXD010000004.1, on the reverse strand, counting down.
CTGCGCGACAAAGACAACACTGTCGTTGTGGTCGAACATGACGAAGATGCCATGCGGGCGGCTGATTTCTTGGTGGATATTGGACCGGGCGCGGGTATAAATGGCGGGCGTGTTGTCGCAGCAGGTACGCCGGATGCGGTTATTAAAAATAAAGATTCTTTGACGGGGCAATATTTATCTGGCAAGCGGAAAATAGAAGTTCCCAAAAAGCGTCGCGATGGAAATGGGCACGTGATTTCAATTAATGGTGCGCGCGAAAATAATCTGAAAAATATAAATGTGGATTTCCCGTTGGGAAAATTTGTCGCGCTGACGGGTGTGTCGGGGTCGGGTAAATCGACGTTATTGTTGGATACGTTGTATCCCGCACTGATGCGCGCGTTGTATAATTCTAAATTGGAAACGGGGGCGCACGATATTATTCGTGGTATGGAATATGTCGATAAAGTTGTTGATATAGACCAATCGCCAATTGGACGCACACCACGCAGCAATCCGGCCACTTATACAGGGGTATTTTCAAATATTCGCGATTTTTTTGCAGGTTTGCCCGAAGCCAAGGCGCGCGGATATGGACCGGGGCGTTTTTCGTTCAATGTCAAAGGTGGGCGATGTGAAGCGTGCCAAGGTGACGGCCAGATAAAAATCGAAATGAATTTCTTGGCTGATGTATATGTCGAATGTGACAAATGCCATGGCGCGCGGTACAATGATGAAACTTTGGCCGTTAAATACAAAGGTAAATCGATTGCCGATGTGTTAAATATGACGGTCGAAGAAGCATACAGATTTTTCAGCAATGTTCCGCAAATTGCACGCAAGTTGGAATTATTAAAGCGTGTCGGGTTGGATTATATCAAATTGGGACAAAGTTCGCTGGATTTATCGGGCGGCGAAGCCCAACGTATTAAATTATCCAAAGAATTGGCGGCACGCAGTACGGGACAAACAATCTATATTTTGGATGAACCAACCACGGGGCTGCATTTCGCAGATATTAAGTTGTTGTTGTCTGTGTTGCATGAATTGGTCGATGCGGGCAATACTGTGATTGTTATCGAGCATAATTTGGAAGTAATTAAAACCGCTGATTGGATTATTGATTTGGGTCCCGGTGGTGGTGCAAATGGCGGGCGCGTTATTGCCACCGGTACGCCAGAGCAGGTGGCGGAAAATCCTGAATCACTGACTGGAAAATATTTGAAAAAGTATCTGGACAATGCGCCACGGAAAAAATAAAGTATATCTTATAAAACCCAAGGAGAAATATTATGTTTGGATTTGGCAAGAAAAAAGATAAAAAAGTTGTTGATACGGTTGCCGCTGATAATGCGAATGCACAAATCGATGAAAAAGAATTAAAAAAACTGGAAGAAAAAATGCCCAGTGGTATGAAAGAATCTGCCCAGCGTATGATGAACGGGCAATTCGATTTGAATGATATGCTGATGCAATTGAAACAAATTAAAAAGATGAGCAATTTCAGCGGATTGTTAAAAATGGTGCCTGGGATGTCGGGTGCTGTGGCTGCGATGAAAGAAAAAATCAAAGACGGCAGTGTTGATGCACAAATAAAAATATTGGAAGCGATGACACCCGCTGAACGTGCGGAACCTGATAAGATTTTTGCAAATGCAAAGACGCGGATTGCTGAAACGGCTGGTTGTACTGTGCGTGATGTCGAACATATTATCAAACAGCATGCAAAAATGCGCCAGCAAATGGCCATGGTGCAACGTATGGGCGGGATGGAGGCTGTGATGGAAAAAATGCGTCAGCAGCAGCCTGGGGGTGTTCCGAATAAAAATGGACAGTAAATGAATTGGTTAAAATTATTTGATTGGACGCCGGTTTCTGTTAAAGTGCCGTATCCGCGTTTCAGAAAGCCTTTAATCGAAGGGGGACAGCGGTTCTTGTTGGGGTATGTTGTTGATATAGAGTATCTGTATCATGGAACACGTAAAGTGTTTTTCAGAACGCGTGATGCGTTTGACGCAGAACGTCGTGGGCGGGCGGCTTTGGCGTCGGCTATTAAGTTATACAGAAAAACGCGCAATCAAATCAGTGTCAATCGCAATCAACGTTAATGGGGCGGGGCGATGAAAATTCTGAACAAGAAAATCGCATCGAAAAAATCATCGGCTGCATGGATTCAACGCCAGGCGGCTGACCCGTACGTTGCGCGCGCACATCGTGATGGTTATCGCGCACGTGCCGCATATAAGTTGATTGAAATAAATGAAAAATATAAATTCCTGAAAAATGGCCAGGTTGTGGTGGATTTGGGGGCTGCGCCGGGGTCTTGGTCGCAATATGTTATGCGTGCGTTTCCGCGGTCGCGTGTGTTCGCCATGGATTTGTTGGAAATAACACCAATCCCGGGGGTTGAATTTTACCAGGGTGATTTTACGTCGGATGCTGCGCTGGATTGGTTGGTGCAAAAATTAAATTTGCCGACCGATGGTGCAACGCATGGGACTGTGGATGTTGTGCTGTCTGATATGGCGCCAAATACAGTTGGACATAAAAAAACCGATCATATTCGGCAAATGGTGCTATTGGAATATGCTTTTGATTTTGCGTGTCGTGCGTTAAAGCCCGGGGGTGTGTTTGTCGCAAAGTCTTTTACAGGTGGCACAACAAATGAATTATTAAAACAAATTCGCGAAAAATTCGAATCGGTGCATCATATTAAACCGCCTGCATCGCGCAAGGACAGTGTTGAAATGTTCATCGTTGCGTTGGGATTCAAAGGAGGAAACGGATGAAAAAATTAAATAATAAGCAAAAGAAAGTTTTATTTTGGATATTGTGGGGTGTGTTAATTGCGCTTTTGAGCGTTGGAATGGATGTAACATCGTATTTAATAGACGGCGGTTATTTGTTTGATAACAGCTGGGGGCAATGTAGTATTGTTGTATATTGGATGCTGATTGGTATGGGCATGGTTTATACAGACAAGTTGCGTTCAAATCGTAAAAAATAAATCGGCGATTTTTTTTCGGCGATTTTTTATTTCATCTTTTCGGCAGCGGTGCGTGCCAATTCGTCACAGCGTTTTTTGACCGGGGTTACCCAAACAACTGCCGTCTGTCCAAATTTTTAACATTTTTTTAGCCTTGGTTTTAAGGGATAATATTTTGATGTTTTTATGGCTTGTATATAAATCTAAAATATGATACAATTACCATTGTATTAAAATTACCATTGTATTAAAAATGGTTAGAGAGAGAAATGTTAAAAAAGTTACATTTTTTGATAGTGTCATTTAGTATTTTTTGCTTTTTGACACCGTTAAAATCTGCCATTGCAGATACTGCGTCCAAGGTATATATTGCGTCCAAGGCATATGTGGATGATGGTTTGGCGGCTAAAGTTAATACGGCTGATTTGGCTGGGAAAATCGCAGACGCTGTCACTGGTAAAGAAGATATTGCTAATAAAGTAGATAACTTTGACGGGGAATTGGAGGATAACACGAAGTATCCCAGTGCATTGGCTGTAAAGAACGCATTGGCAAACAAGGTTGATATAACGGCTGGAACGAATCAGACGTTAAGTGGGACTTATACTGTTGCTGGGACATTATCTGTTAATACGCCGACTTTACCAGCGTCGTAATAAAGTCGTTTAAATAAATCTAGTCGGCGATTCGTTTTTCATATTTTGAAGTTTTTTCTTGCAAGGAAAAGTTGAAATATATTACAGTTAAGTAATAAGTATTGTTATTTATTGCAGGAAAGAGAAATGAGAATATTAAAAAGCTTAATACTGGGTATATTTTTTCTATTTTGTGGTGCAAGCATAAATCCGGCGCAATCTGCGCAAGTTGCGAACGTTGAATACATTCATAAGTTAGTAAATCAGCGATGGGGGATAGAAGTCCCTTATTATCCAGAAAACGCAAAACTGGTTGCTAATATGGAATATTTACTGACGGTGGTGGACAGGGCGAATAATTTATTAAATGAAGAGCCTTTGACATCATACGGGACAGACCCAGTATACGCGACGAAACAAGCCGTAGATATAATTGCAGCAGGTGACGCGGTAAACAGGTTAATAACATACAAGCCGATGTTTTATGTTACAACTGCGGGGAATACAAGTAGTTTTGAGTTTTATATAAGCGCAGCGGGCAGTTTTTCTATAAATTGGGGTGACGGAACTGTTGATAATATAAACAAAACAAATACTACAAGCACGATATACAGGCATACTTATGACAGTGCAGGTGAATATACTATTGGTATTGGTGGCAAAGCAACTGCATATAATACCAGCACATCAACAGCCGCAATAAGTTTCAACAGTAATATAAATACAGCCGGTATATCGGGCAGTCTTGGGGCGATATTCGGAACGCTTGCCGACGGCACACAGCCAAGATTTTGTCGGACTTTTTATAACAACAGTAATTTAACCGGTGAAATCCCTGCAGACTTATTTGCGGGGATATCCGGCGCACCGGCAGATTATATGTTTCAAGACACATTTAATGGTTGTTCGGGGCTGACAGGCACCATTCCAGAAAACTTATTTGGAAATATATCCGGCACACCTGCAAGTTCTATGTTTTACAACACATTTTCTGGTTGTTCGGGGCTTACGGGTTCTATTCCAGAAAACTTATTTGCGGGTATATCCGGCGCACCTGCAACTTCTATGTTTTACAGAACATTTTATGGTTGTTCGGGCTTAACTGGTATCGGCGGACCTTTATTTGCGGGGATATCCGGCGCACCTGCAACTTCTATGTTTTCCAGCACATTTTCTGGTTGTTCGGGTTTGACTGGTTCTATTCCAGAAAACTTATTTGCGGGTATATCCGGCACACCGGCAGGTTATATGTTTCAAGACACATTTAATGGTTGTTCGGGGCTGACAGGCACCATTCCAGAAAACTTATTTGGAAATATATCCGGCACACCTGCAAGTTCTATGTTTAGAAGCACATTTGAAGGTTGTTCGGGCTTAACTGGTATCGGCGGACCTTTATTTGCGGGGATATCCGGCGCACCGGCAGATTATATGTTTCAAGACACATTTAATGGTTGTTCGGGGCTGACAGGCACCATTCCAGAAAACTTATTTGGAAATATATCCGGCACACCTGCAAGTTCTATGTTTTACAACACATTTTCTGGTTGTTCGGGGCTTACGGGTTCTATTCCAGAAAACTTATTTGCGGGTATATCCGGCGCACCTGCAACTTCTATGTTTTCCAGCACATTTTCTGGTTGTTCGGGTTTGACTGGTTCTATTCCAGAAAACTTATTTGGAAATATATCCGGGCTACCTGCAAGTGCTATGTTTTTCAGAACATTTTATGGTTGTAGGGGGCTGACAGGCACCATTCCAGAAACCTTATTTGCGGGTATATCCGGCGCACCTGCAACTTCTATGTTTTCCAGCACATTTTCTGGTTGTTCGGGTTTGACTGGTTCTATTCCAGAAAACTTATTTGCGGGGATATCCGGAAAACCTGCAACTTGTATGTTTCAAAGCACATTTGAAGGTTGTTCTAACCTTTCGGGCAATATTCCAGAAAACTTATTTGCGGGGATATCCGGCGCACCTGCAAGTTCTATGTTTGACAGCACATTTTATGGTTGTTCTAACCTTTCGGGCAATATTCCAGAAAACTTATTTGCGGGGATATCCGGCGCACCCGCAAGTGATATGTTTAAATACACATTTTCTGGTTGTTCGGGGCTGACCGGTTCTATTCCAGAAAACTTATTTGGAAATATATCCGGCGCACCGGCACAAATGATGTTTTCCGGCACATTTTATCGTTGTTCGGGCTTAACTGGTGAAATACCACTTGGTTTATTTGGTAATTTAACAAACAGTCCAAAAGGTTATATGTTTAGAAACACATTTTATAATTGTTCTGGGTTAACTGGTCCTTCTGCCAGAATGCCCGATGGAACATATTTATATGACTTCTTTACCGGCGCAACCAGAGGTCATGTTGGTGATATGTATTATGGTGCGACGGGGTTAGAAGATTACAGTTCTATACCAACTGCATGGAAATAATCTGATTTGAAAACAGACCCCGTCCGAAAAGTGCATCCGCACAAAAAAATCCGCATTCCTGCGGATTTTTATTTTATTTCTTCTGCGGCGGTTCGGGCAAGCGTGTCGCACCTTTCGTTCATGTCATGACCTGCGTGACCCTTTACCCATACCCATTTTATGCGCTTCGTCTGCGCAAGCTGGTCTAGCTGCTGCCAAAGCTCTTTATTCTTTACAGGCTTCCTTTCCGCGTTCTTCCAGTTGTTGTTCTTCCACTGCTGAACCCATTTTTCCATGCCGTTCTTTACATATTGGCTGTCTGTGTGAAGCTCTAATTCATCGTGTTTCTTTGCAGCCGTCAATGCCCTTATTACTGCCGTCAATTCCATGCGGTTGTTCGTAGTGTCTTTTTCACCGCCACTTCTTTCCGCAACGTTCTTGCCGTCGGTCGCAATAAACGCCCATCCGCCGGGGCCGGGGTTACCCAAACAACTGCCGTCTGTCCAAATTTTTAACATTTCTTATAACCTTGTTTTGTGATATAATATCATAAAATGAGATTTGATGCCAAACAATTACAAGAAATGTCTAAATCCGTGCGTGCGCATGCGTTGGATGCCGTGCGTCATGCGGGGTCTGGACATGTCGGAATCGTGCTGGGGGCGGCGGATATTGTCACCACGATTTATGCGAATTTTCTGCGTCGTGGCCGCGACAGGTTCGTTTTGTCCGCCGGGCATGGCAGTGCGTTGTTGTATTCTGTGCTAAGTTTGGCGGGATATGATGTCGGCGATTTGGAAAGTTTTCGAAAAATTGGCGGTTTGCCGGGACATCCAGAATGCGGAATTGATGGTGTTTTTGCCACAACAGGTCCGTTGGGGCAGGGTGTTGGGAACGCGGTCGGGTTGGCATTGGCTGAAAAAATCCGTGGTTCTGATGGCGTTGTGTATTGTCTGTGCGGGGATGGTGATTTAAGCGAAGGCGTCGCAGCCGAGGCAATCGCATTCGCGGGACGGTATGATTTGGATAATCTGGTTTTGATTTGGGATGATAACGGCGTAACCATTGATGGCGCGGCGTTGGTTGATGTTGATATGCCTGGGCGGATGGCGGCGGCCGGGTGGAATGTTAAGTATGTTGATGGAAATAATTTTGCAGATTTGAATCGCGCTTTGCGTGGTGTTACGGGACGGGGCGCGCCGACGTTTGTTGATGCAAAAACAATTATTGGCCGTGATTCCAGTTTGGCCGGGATGTCTGCGGCGCACGGGTTGGATTTGTCTGATGCAGAAATGATGCGGTTGGTTGGGCGTAATATATCATACGATGGCGATGATTTGTGGGCAACAATCGCGGATGAAAAGCATGAAAAATATTCGCCAAAGTTTTCAAAAATAAAAACGAATAAAATCCCTGTGCCTGATTTGGGGGATGTGGCATCCACGCGTGAATTATCGGGCGTGTATTTGGAATCTTTGCGTGCGGCGGGGGCTGATTTAATCGGTGCCAGTGCGGATTTAGGACACAGTACAAATGTAAAAACAAAATCGTCTGTGGATATTGTGGCGCCTGATTTTCGCGGAAATTATATAAACTTTGGTGTGCGCGAACATGCCATGGGCGCGATAATGAACGGTATGTTGGCGGGTGGTGTGCGCGTGTATGGTTCGACTTTTTTGGTGTTCAGTGATTATATGCGTCCGGCTGTGCGGTTGGCGGCGATGTCCGGGTTACCTGCGATTTATGTATTTACGCACGACAGTATTGCCGTTGGTGCGGATGGCCCAACGCATCAGCCGATTGAGCAATTGCCTTCACTGCGGTTAATTCCGAATTTGAATGTATATCGCCCATGCAACGGGGCCGAGGTTGCACACGCATGGGAATCCGCCATTGCAGATGTTCATCACCCCAGCGCAATTGTGTTATCGCGCCAAAAATTTAATCAAATTGAAACGCCATCGAATGCGGATTTATCCCGCGGGGCGTATATAGTTCATTCTGCAACCGCGCATCGCGTGCGTGTGACGATTATCGCAACCGGGACCGAGGTACCCTTGGCCGTGGATGTTGCAAAAAAATTGGGTGATGCGGTCCAGGTGGTCAGTATGCCGTCTGTTGCGGATTTCAGACGCCAAGACAAAAAGTATAAAGATAAAATATTGGCCGGGTTTGTTGTCGCAATCGAGGCCGCGGCATCCGCGCCTTGGTTCGAATTTGCAGATGCGGTTGTTGGTATCGATTCGTTTGGTGTGTCGGGTGATGGGCACGATGTGTATGCGCATTTTGGATTTGACTCAGACGCAATTACGCGCGATATTTTGAAAAAAGTAAAATAAAATCATATTATGTCTGAATACGAATTTGTTTTATCATCGGGCGAACATATCCCCGTCGTTATCGTAACGCGACGCGGACTGCGCAATATTACGCTGCGGCCGAAAACGCGCCCGTCGCGTGAAATTCATATTTCAAAACCGTGGATGACACCGACATCAACTGCGCTGCGATTTTTGGAACAAAAGCGTCATTGGTGCGAACGGATTTTTGATAATGCGCCACAGAAAATTACTGTGCGGCCGGGGGATGAAATTGAATTTTTGGGGCGGCGCGTTTTGTTAAAACATGATCCATCGCGGCGTGCGAATGAATTTATTGTGCATGATGATGCAACGGCAACGTTGGTTGTTGGGGGCGGGGCGGATATGTTTGAGCGGCGTGTGCGTGATTTTATTCGGTCTGAATTTTTGGTGGCCGTTAAACAAATGGTACGTACCGCGCCGCGCGAACTGTGGCCGCAAAGAATTACGATTCGCGACACGTCGTCCCGTTGGGGCAGTCGTTCCACCAGTGGTACAATGTCTTTTTCATGGCGGTTGGCATTTGCGCCGCGCGATGTTATGCGATATGTGGTTATGCACGAATTGGCGCATGTTGTGTATATGGATCATTCGGCTGAATTTTGGCAAACTGTATCGCAGTTGTACGGATTTGGGGTGGAACGCGCGAAAAGATGGCTGAAACAACACGGCGCAGAATTACATAAATATTTTTGACTTGTTTATATCAATCAGTTATACTGTGAATTGAATCAGTGGGGACATTGGTTCAGGGATTTAGCAATCCCATATCCATGCGGTACGACAGTGCCGAATATCCACCGACAATATAGAACTGTTGTCGGGTTACCTGGCCAAATAGGTCGGGTTGTGTCGGCGATACAACAGGTTGCATCGCAATCGAAAACCGACAGGTCATTTATGGATATGATTTGCTAACTTCCCGACCACCACAGTTTTGGTGGTTTTTGTTTAACGTTAAAACAAAAAAGGAAGAAGCAATGAAAAAAATATTATGTGGTTCTGTGTTTGCTTTAATCGCAACCGGTGCAATGGCGGACGGGTTCTATATAAATCCACAGGTTGCATACAGCATTACATCTGTGTCTGAAAATCGTGTGGAAAAATCGTCACAAAACGGTGCGTGGGCTGAATTTGACGGAAATAAACACGAAAGTTGGTCTGACACGGGACATAAATTTTCACCAAAAATTGCGGTCGGTTATGAATTTGATATGGACAAGGCTGGTATATTGTCAGTCGAGGCTGAATATGGCCACGTTGATAATTTCTTTAACGCGGTTGGGTTTGATGCGGCTGAAGATGGCGATAAACCAAATGATACCGATGTCAGAAACTTTACATACAATGAAAGCACATTGGGATTGAATGTTAAATACGGATACGAAGTGTATAAATTCATCCCGTATGTAACGGCCGGTATCGGTTATACCACAATCGAATCGGAAAATAATTTCCGCAGTGGGCGTTATTTCTGGGAAACACCGGCGACAACTGAAAATATGTCTTGGAATGTTGGCGTTGGTATCGAAGTTCCAGTCACAGACAATGTTGCGTTTAATATCGCGTATAAATATACCGATTTGGGCAGTGTAGAATACACAAACGGTATGTTTTATGACAACCACAACGAAGGCCAGGGCGGTATGACACGTGTGTTTGATTCAGATGTTGATTTATACAAACATGAAATCATTGCCGGTGTAAAGATGTCTTTTTAACATCATTGTCATTATTGGTTCGGTTATTGTATCCCGCGTTCTGCGCGGGATTTATTTTATAAAAAACTTGCAAAGTGACGGATTTTGGGTATTATTCGCGTATGATTTATAAAACATTCGTTTTTGTTGCGTTGCATCACGCCCGTCGGGCGGTGTGCTTATAGCGTTTTTAATATATTTGTGATATAATCAGTTCAATCAAATTGCCAAAGTGTATGGCATTAACCACAGGATTAAAAAATGGAATTAAAACCAACAAAAACTTTGTCTGGATTTGTCGAATTATTGCCGGCGCAACAGCGTTGTTTTGACGAATGTGCCGCGCGTATGCAACGTGTGTTAAAGACGGCCGGGTTTGTGCATCTGGATTTGCCGGCTATTGAACGGGCCGAGGTTTTGACCGACAAAGACAACTGGGATGAAATTGAAACCCAGATGTTTCTGTTTCAAAAGGGTGATACAAAAATGGGACTGCGGTACGATGGAACGGTTGGGTTGTCGCGCTATGTCGCAGGACACATAAATGAATTGAATTTCCCATTTCGCGCGTACCAATTTGCGCGTAATTATCGCGGCGAACGACCCCAGCGTGGGCGTTATCGCGAATTTTATCAGATGGATTTGGATATTTTGGGCATAGATGCGTTGTCTGAAAATTACGATGCTGAAATCGTGGCAACGTTGGCGCGTGCGTATGAATCTGTGGCCGAGTTTATCGGGCCGGTTAATGTACGTGTTGGAAATCGGCGATTTTGGAATGCGATGTTTGCGTATTTGAATCTGACGGACGAGCAAAGCAGGGCGGCGTTTGTTTTAATCGATAAACGTGAAAAAATATCAGATTTTTATGAAGGCTTGGTCGAAACGGTTGGGAATGACGCGGCCGCAACAATAAATCGCGTGTTTTCAGATGGTTATAAATCATTAAATGGGCTGTCTGATGCGGTTGATGCGTCGATTGCAGAACTGGATTCTTTTATGGAATTGTTGGATTCCATGGGAATAAAAAATGCCAAGATAGATTTGGGAATTATGCGCGGGCATGCATACTATACCGGGATAGTGTTTGAATTTTTCCTGGACAATTTCCCAGAACTGGCCGCGATTGGTGGCGGTGGCCGGTATGAAGATTTGGCATCTAAATTTTCGAAAACAAAAATCATCGGCGTTGGTGCGGCGGTCGGTTTTTCGCGGTTGATGGTCGCATTGTTGGATGATAATCGAATCGATTTGACACCGTTTATGCGCCCCGTTCGTGCGGCGGTTTTGTGTATGGGCGCGCCCCAGGTCGCGTATTCTATGCGCGTATTGGCCGCGCTGCGTGCCGCAGAAATCGTGGCTGTGCCGTATTTGGATGCAAATAAAAAATTCAAAAATCAAATCGAGTTTGCAGATAAAATAAACGCTGATTTCAGTATCATAATCGGTGAAACTGAACGCGAATCAAATATGTTGGCGGTTAAAAATATGCAGACCGGCGAACAGCAAACTTTGAATTTGGATGATACGATCAAATTATTAAAATAAGTTGTTGCAAAATGGTTATTGACGATAAATTAAAAGACATTCAACGGCGCGCGGCTGAAATAGGGGATAAATTAAACTCTGGCGCGGTTGCAGGCGATGAATTAACAAAATTATCCAAGGAATATTCTGAATTATCGGAAATTTTGCCGCTGGTGGATGAATATTTCGCAATAAAACGCGGCATAGATGACGCAAATGAAATGCTGCACGATGACGAGTTGAAAGCCATCGCGGCCGAACAATTAAATGATTTGAATCATAAATTGCCCGATGTCGAAAAAAAGTTACAAATCGCATTGTTGCCGCGCGATTCGGCCGATGACAGCAGTGTGATTATGGAAATTCGCGCCGGTGTTGGTGGTGAAGAATCTGCGTTGTTTGCGGGCGATTTGTATAATCAGTATAAATCGTATGCCATGCGTCACGGATGGAAGACCGAGGTCATAGAAGAAAATGCAACGTCGTTGCGTGGGTATAAAGAAATTATTTTCAAAATCGATGGTGTTGGGGTGTATGCGCGTCTGAAATTCGAATCGGGAATTCATCGCGTTCAACGTGTGCCTGAAACCGAGGCCGCCGGTCGTATTCATACCAGTGCCGCGTCTGTCGCTGTTATGCCCCAGGCCAAAGATATTGACGTCGTCATTGAAGACAAAGATATTCGTATCGACGTGTTTCGCGCGTCTGGTGCAGGTGGCCAACACGTTAATAAAACCGACAGTGCCGTGCGTATTACCCATTTTCCAACTGGCATTGTTGTGACATGTCAAAATGAACGCAGTCAATTTCAAAACAAGGCTGCGGCAATGGATGTTTTGCGGGCTAAATTGTATGAAAAACAACGTGCCGAGCAAGAAAATGCCAGTAATTCCGCACGCAAATCTATGGTTGGGTCGGGCGATCGCAGTGAAAAAATTCGTACGTATAATTTCCCTGAACAACGTGTGACCGACCACAGAATAAAACTGACGTTATACAAATTGGACGATATTTTGGCGGGCGGTGTCGCGTTGGATGAAATGATAGACGCTTTAATCGCAGCCGACCAATTGGAACGTTTGGCAAATATGGAATAATAAAAAAATCCGCGGATTCCGCGGATTTTTTATACGATTATCAGAATATGTATTTCAAATTAAATCCACCATTCCAACCATCACGGCCGCCGTCGCGACGATTTATGTTTAATGATACGTTAAATCTGTCGATGGATTTTTCAATGCCAATTCCATATTCTGCATAATTGCGCATATCCAATTCGTCGTACAATGTGCCGCCAACAAATACGTCGCCTGGGTTGCCCATTATAAATGCGTATTTGAAGTGCAGGTATCCAAACCATCCGCGACCAATGTGTTTGATTGCGCGAATTTCGGGGGCAACTTCGAACATATTGAAATTGCCGTTCGAAATTTCATCGCCCGATAATGATACATAATCCGCAGAACCAATCCATGTGTAACCCGCATAAACGCCGGGCTGGATCGTGAATGTATCGTCCAGCGCAATGTTATATGTCGCATTTAATGCCGCGCCCGCCCAAGAATTTGCAAAATCATCAATGCCGTATTCGTGTTCAGTGCTGTTGAATAAAGCACCGGCGTTGGCCGCCAATGATAAATTAAAGTTTTGAATATTGTATCCTGTATATAAACCAACGTATCCACCGCCCTGGTCGATATTCATATATTCGTTTTCTTGGGTGCCACCAACATATCCGCCGAAAATCCCCCATTCGGATATGCCGATACCGCGCTGGGCCTCGCCCCCGGCAAGACCGAACATAATTAAATCTGTGTCTGTGTTCAGTGAATCAATTCCGCTGAAATGCACATCGTCGCCCGTGTGTTGCCAATTTATCCACGCGCTGTTGATGGCGGGGCGTGCGTCTTTGAATTCTATTTCAGTTATATCGCCACCATTGCGCCCAGTTTGATTTTTTTTGTCTTCGTTAAAAACAGAGCCATCGTCGCCATATTCGCCGTACATGCGTGGCATACCGTATAATGGCATGGTGCCATAATCATATTTTGCATTTTCATCGTGTTTTACGAAATGGGCACGCCCACCCAATGCAGCCGATGCAGTACCCTCGAATGTTTGCATGGCGGTTGTCATAATAGAATGCTGGATCGCAGTAATGTTATGCGCCGCAATCCCGTTTGCATAAATGTGTTGCCCCACGGCCGCAAGTGCTCCGTTACAGGACATCATAAACGCAGCCAATGCCAATAATGATGTTTTTTTCATCTCTCTTATCCCTTCTTATATATGATGTGTTCATTATACCACAGATTTTTGAATTTTGAAAAATAAAAAAACACGATATTCATGTTGTTAATTGGTGATTTTTTTAGTAAAATTCGCAGTATGAAAGAAAATATAAAACTGGATAAACCAATTGTTATGGTCGGCCTGATGGGGGCGGGAAAAACCAGTGTAGGGCGGGCGTTGGCGCGCCGGTTGGGAATCCCATTCGTTGATTCTGATAAAGAAATCGAGGCCGCCGCTGGGTGCAGTGTCGTTGATATTTTCGCCATGTATGGCGAGGCTGAATTCCGCCGCGCAGAACAACGCGTAATTGAACGATTGTTTGATACGCCACCCGCGTTAAAGGTTATTTCCACGGGCGAGGGCGCTTTTATCACGCCCGCTGTGCGCGAAATGGTGTTAAAACGCGCGTTGTCGATATGGTTGCGGGCGGATTTGGATTTGTTGGTAAAGCGAACCGGGTTTCGGCATACGCGCCCCCAGTTACTGCATACCGACAGTCGGAAAATTTTGGCCCAATTAATCGATGATCGATATGATATTTATGCGGCTGCGGATATTACTGTTGAAACACGCGATGAAAGTCTGCGAAAAACTTTGGACAAAGTTGTGACCGCGTTAAAAGATTATTTGAATAATAATGGGGGGGAACAATAAAGATGGCGAAAAGTAAATTCTTGTCCGAATTCCGGACGTTTTTGGAACGTGGCAGCGCAATCGATATGGCCGTCGGTATCATCGTCGGCAGCGTTATGACAACTATGGTTAATTCGTTGGTCAAAGATGTGATTATGCCACCAATTGGGATGCTGGTTGGTGATATTGATTTTTCTCAATTTTTTATCGTTTTATCTGGTGGGGAACCGGGCGCGCACTATAACACCGTGGCCGAGGCCCAAGCCGCGGGCGCAGCGACCATGAATATCGGTGTGTTTTTGAATACTGTGGTCAGTTTTATAATCACTATGTTCGCGGTGTTTTTAATGGTGCGTATTATGAATAAAGTGCGCGCAAAAAAGGCGGTTACTACGCGGACTTGCCCGTATTGCAAATCGACAATCAATATCCAGGCGACCAAATGTCCGAATTGTTGTTCTAAATTGCAGGCGGGGCAGATTGTGCCCGCCCAACCCAGCGATTTGGAACGTGGAATCCAAACGGTAACCCGTGCCGCCAAGAATAAGATTACAAAAATTACTAAAATCGCCCGAAAATCGCGGTAAAATTGCGTGTTTGGGTGTGAAAAAATGGCGGATTTCCGCCGTTTTTTATTGGTTTAATGTCGCAAAAGACCGGATTTCCGCGGGGTGGGGCGGTTGTTTTTGCGCGTGTGTATTGATGTTGTGACGATAAAGATAATTGTCGCAATGTATGTGGCGTATCGTATATTGTGTAAATTATTAAAAATTCGTGGCGGCGGTTTGGGCGCGCGGATGTTTTTCTTTTGACGTTTTATTTATTATTGTGTGCGCCAGTGTGACAGTTATATTTATATTCATTTTTTTATTTCGTTTTTATTTTGTTGTTGGCGGCGTTGCGATGATGTCCCAAAAAAGCCCATTTTTCGCCGCGGGGCACAGGTGGATGTAAGGATATATAAAAGGCGCATAATGTGTCGGTGATTATGTTGAGCGTAGCTGAACATAATCCGCATTATGCGCTTATCTGGTTCCTATAGGAGTAAAAAAATGAATTCTAAACAGTGGTGGACTTTAATTATTACGTGTCTGTCTTCGTTGATAGGTACTGTTGGTGGTTTTTTCGGGATATTTTGATCATGAATCTTATTGATTACATTTTAAAAAAGGAGAAAGAAATGGAAGGAGAAATTCAAGAATTGCAAGACAATACCGGTATTGTTGATTTGGAAGAATTGGCAAAGAAAGTTTTAATTCATCCTTATTTTGGTATGGATTCTGTATCTGGTGATATGGTGTCCTTTTTTAGTTCCGGAAATGTAAAGTCAGCTGTTCGTTCTTTTTGTAACAGTTTGGATCGTTTGCCTTTGTGTATGGTTAAGGATTTTGTTCTGGTTGATGGTGTTACTCGTGAAATTGTTTTTGACGGTAAGGACTATGTTGACCAGTGGAAAGAGAATCAAAATTATCGTTTGGAAGAAATGATAAGAAATTGGAAAGGAGCACGTAATGCCTAAGATTAAAATGCCGGCTCGGTCGTATTACGACCGGACTCACGATGTGAAAGGTGATATATCAATGGGTTTGATGTATCCTGTTTTACATGAGGAAATTATACCAGGTGATACTTTTGAATTGTCTGATGAAATGTTAATCAGAATGGCTCCAATGATACGTCCTGTTATGCATGAAATGACTGCTTATATACGTGTGTTTTTTGTACGTGATTGGACTATTATGGACGATTTTGATGAAATGATATCTGCTGGTCCTAATGGTCAATCAGAGGTTACTGTACCAATGAATCCTGATGATTATACAGTTGAAGTTGGTTCAGTATGGGATTGGTTAAATGTCAATCCTGGTGTTTATGATGCAGGTATGTTTTCGATGTTGCCTTTGCGAGCATATAATAAGGTTTATAATGATTGGTATCGTCCACAGAATCAAGTTCCTGATGAGGTTGATTTGGATGATAATACTATGAAGCGTACTACTTGGGAGCTTGACTACTATACTTCGTCTTTGCCATTTACGCAGCGTGGTCCTCAGGTTGTTATGCCATTGGGAACATCCGCACCTTTATATATTGATCTTAATACAAATGCCGAAGGTGAAGACCCAAATAAAAACAATGTTCTTGTAATTGAAGCTAGTCATGCTGCCTTAGAAGACAAATTAAATTATACTATGAATATTAATGGTAGCGATGAGCTTGCAGCAATAAATTTAACAGGTTCATTACAACCAAATCTTTTTGCTGATTTATCTTCTGTTTCTGGCATACCCATGAATGATTGGCGTAATTATTTACAAGTTCAATCATGGATGGAATTGAATGCTCTTGGCGGTGTTCGTTATCCAGAGCTTGTTTTGGCTCATTTTGGAGTTGTTACTCCTGATAGTCGTGTTGAACGTGCTGAATATTTGGGTTCGATGAAGGTACCTGTTGTTGTTTCTGAAGTTTTACAGACTTCACAGTCAACAGAACAGTCTCCGCAGGCTAATATGGCTGGTCACGGTATAGGTGCAAATCGTCGTCGGTTGTTTAAGCGTTCGTTTACAGAACACGGTTGGTTGATTGGTATTTTGACGTTTGTTCCTAAGTCTGGATATCAGCAGGGTATACCTGCCGAATATCAGCGTCAAAGTGCTTTGGATTATCCTTGGCCGTTGTTTACGCGTTTAGGTATGCGTGATATACCTATTAAAACGTTGTATACTGGTGCTTATTTGGATTCTAGTGGTAATTTAACAACTCCGGAAAATGGTACTTGGACGCCGGTTGATAATCCTGACGAAACCTTTTCGTATAATACTATTTATGACGAATTGCGTTTTAAGTCGAATACTGTACACGGTAAATTCCGTACTGATTTATCTTTCTGGCATCTGAATCGATTATTTAATTCAAAACCGGTATTTAACAAAAATTTTGTCGAGTGTACCCCGAATACGGATCGTATTAAGGAAGTTACAACCGAGTCTGATGCTTTTGTTCAGATATTGCACCGGTTGAAGTGTTATCGTGAATTACCGAAATCCCCGACCCCGTGGCATTTTTAAGGAGTGAAAAATGAGAACAGCATATAATTTTGGTCCGGTTATACCGGCTGAAACCGTTAAAGGTAAATCAATTACGCAGCCGGAGCAGGTTATGCCCTTGCGTAAGATAATGGATGGTTTGCGTAATGGTACTTTGGTTTTGGATATGTCAAAACAACAGCATTTTGATATACCAGAGCACGAAATTAATGTTCGTCCCGGTCGTACTCCGGAAGCTACTAATGCAGCAATCGCTGAGGCGACTTTGGCCGATTTGTCGGCCAAAGCAGATTCTGCCGTCGATGATATAACGTCCGCTCCCGGCTTTACGATCGAAGACGCTGCGGACCTGGTTGATGGAGTAGAGTCCCGTATTGCCGCGTCGATGGCGGCGCGTAAGGACGGTGCTGGGGAAACCGGCGCCAAAGGAGCCGGAGCAGCTCTCCAAAAAGCAAGCGATGGCTACGATGGCGACCGGAGGGCTCCCATTGAGTCCGTCACGCCGCCGAGCAAGGCAGCAAACGATGATTAAAAACAGGTCCGCACAGTTGATCTACTTGATGTAACTGTGCGGACTGACACCATCGGTGGCAGTAAACGATGCAATTATTAGTACATATCCTTAAAATGTTGAAACGAAAAAATTGCCCTGTCACCGGTGACCTATTATAGGAGTTTGATATGGATTTAGGAATAAGTTCTGTTGTTGGTGCTGGTATAAGTACTATTGGTGGTATTATCAATAATGAACGTAATATAAATTTTCAAAAACAGAATTTGGAATATCAGAAGCAGTTGCAGCAGCAAATATTCGATCGTGAAGATACTGCGGTTCAGCGTCGTGTTAAAGATCTTAAAGCTGCCGGTATGAATCCATTATTAGCAGCTGGTGGTGCTGCAAGTTCTGGTGCAGCTGTTCAAACAACTGCTCCGAATAGTCAGAATCCTGATTTGAATGTATTAGGTACTGCTTTGTCTTTAAAGCGTCAGCAGACTGATATCAGTATGACTAAGGCTCAGCAGGAATTGATAAATGAGCAGAAGAATGGCGTTGATAAACAGAATCAACTGACTCAGATGACCATTGATTGGTATAGAGATCATCCTGGTGTTGCACCTGGTGTTGATACTACTAAAACTGCTGCTGCAGGTTTGCAAAGTATAGGTTCTAAAGTTGGTGATTTTTTTAAGTCTAGATATTCTCGTGTTTATGACAAACTTCCTGAAATATCTGAAAGTTTGAGATTTTGGAGCAATCGTTAAGCGGATAATAATCCTGCTATAAAACAAATTATAAATAGGAATATTATTATTTTAAATATTGTTTTCATATACACAGTATAACACATAAAGGAGGTGAAGTCAATGAAATTACGGTCAATAGTACGTCGTTTTCGTCGTCGTGGATATCGTGGCCGTCGTTATGGTCGTCGTTATGGTCGTCGTTAATAAAGGAGTATTAAATGTCAAAATTGCGTAAAAGATTGCGTTCGTTTTATCGTCACGCTAAGCGTTCTCGTCGTTCTGTTTGGTTTAACAAGAACGGCACAATGCTGCATTAAAAAAAGCCGGTGTGTTCCGGCGTTGTTGGTACCTGTATTATAACAGGTTAATGAAGGTTTGTCAAATGAAATGCTTATGTCCGTTACTTATGCGTAATAGAGTAGGTGAGGTTGTCCGTGTACCTTGTGGACAATGTATAGCGTGTAGGCTTAATTATGGTAAATTATGGTCAATACGTATGATGGAAGAGTTAAAGCATCACGATAAGGCTTGTTTTGCTACTTTGACTTATGATGAAGAACATCTTGGTTATGTTTGTGAGGATTATGGTTCTCCGGTTCTTGTAAAATCTGATTTACAGAAATTTTGGAAGAGGTTGCGTAAGGAGCGTTCTGTTCGGTATTTTGCGTGTGGTGAGTATGGTGATCGTTTTGGTCGTCCACATTATCACGCGATTATATATGGTGTTGACCCGTCTGAGGTTGATTTGATTCAGAAATATTGGGATAAAGGTTATGTAAAGCTTGGTACTGTTACGCCTGATAGTTGTTTTTATGTTGCTAAATATATGACAAAAAAGCTTCGTGGTAAGGCGTTGGATGATAAATTGAAAGAAGATCCTGATTATCAGAATGAATTTGTTTTAATGTCTCGTCGTCCTGGTATAGGTTCAGATTTAAGTCCTGAAATGGTTCGATTTTTACGAGATAATGGTTTTATCTGGCGTAAAGGTTATAGATCAGGTTTGCCGCGTTATTATAAAGAAAAATATTGGATTCCTGTTAAGCATTTTGTTGAGGATAGAGATGTTTTAAAAAAACATTTGGATAATTTTGAGATAAATGATAAGATAATTCGTAAGAGGTTGGATTTTTATTCAACCAAAAAGTGACCTGTGCCGACAGGTTTTATAAAAAGCGCCGGATGGCGCATAATGTATATTATGTATAGTTTTATTCGCTAGGGCTCATAAAACTATACATAATATAAGGAGTGTTATTTTGTAATTTTGTTCGTTGTGGTTTGTAAAACTATGTGTGGTATAAGGAATTTCGTTTTTTGCGGTTATGTGTGTGTTTGTGGCGCGTCAAAAATTATAAATCTGTGTGTGGCGGGCGTGTGATGAGATTTTATTTATTTGGATTTGTTTGTGTGGTTAATTTTATCTGGTGATGGTGTATGGAAATTTCTTGTTGCGATTTGTTGTGTATTGTGTCGGTGTCTGTGTTCATTTTTTGTTCGCTGTGACGCAGATGAACGTATAAATATATGTTAAATAAAATTTATCTGGCTGTGACGCGAATGGATTTTTTTGATCGCGGTGATTTTTGTATTGGTATGATTTTCTATCAAATTTGTTGTATAATTGTGCTTGTGTTTGATGGGGTTTTTATGCGGATGGATTTTTGTGTTATAAATTTGTAAAAAATATTAATATTATATATTATCTTATTATATATAATAATTTGTAATTACGAATTATATTAAATTTATATATATTTGATATTTTAGCGTGTTTTGGTGGTGAAATATGGGTGTTTTGCGGGGTGAAAAATTGGGATTTGCGCCCTATTTTGTTTGTGAAAAATGCTAAAAGTGGCGGATTTCTGCGGGTTTGCGGGCGATTTTTTGTGGTTTTTGCCCTGCTTTGTTGTTGATTTTATGTATAAAATATAAAAATAACATTTTGATTATTCTGGATTTTGTGTGTTGTGTTGTTGTTTTGGGCGATTGTGGCGGCGTTTTTGATTATAAATATGGTGAAAATTGCCGGAAAGTATAAAATTTGATAAATTAAAATAATGTATAAAAAATAAATAACTACTTATTGGTGTTAAAGTAAATTTTCAATATTTTAGTGGTCGTTGTTTGATAATAATTTGATTTTATGTGCGATGTGCTGTAAAATTCGTGGTATGAGATTGGATTTGGCACTGGTTTCACGGAATTTATATTCGACGCGTGCACGTGCGGCGACGGCAATTAAGTCTGGATTGGTTACTGTAAATGGTGCGCGTGCGCAAAAACCAAGCATGGATGTTTCTGAGACAGATGTGATTATTGGTGGGGCGTTGCCCTATTCCACTGGGCGCGGCAGTTTGAAATTGGTGGCCGCATTGGATGCGTTTGGGATAAATCCCGCGGGGTATGTCTGTTTGGATGTGGGTGCCAGTACCGGCGGATTTACAGAAACACTGTTGTCGCGTGGCGCATCGCATGTAATTGCGGTTGATGTTGGAACAAATCAGTTGATGGATTCGTTAAAAAATGATGCGCGTGTAACCGCTTTGGAACAAACTGATATTCGGTCGTTGTCCCCGTTGGGTGCAGTCGATTTGATTGTGGTTGATGTGTCTTTTATTTCATTAACCAATATCTGTGACGCGTTGGTTGCATGGAATGCGCCGCAGATTATCGCCCTGATTAAGCCCCAGTTTGAGGTTCCGCGCAGTATTGCCGCCCGCGCGCATGGTGTTATAAAAAGTGCAACTGATCGGCAAAATGCGATAGATATGGTTGTGCAAAAATTTGAAAAAAGTGGCTATAAACAATGTGATATCATTAAATCACCCATCCGCGGCGGCAGTGGCAACGTGGAATATTTGGCACTTTTGCGCCGCATGGCGCGATAAAACACCTTGAATTCAGTATATTTTATGTATAAAATTTTTCCAGAATTTAACAACAGGTTATAAAAAATGGCAGACGATATTAAAAAAATTCATGAACGTGAAGAAAAATGGCAACGCCGTTGGGCGGATGCCGGTGTCTTTACCCCAAAAAACGATGGTTCAAAACGGCCGTTCTATATGCTGGCGGAATTTCCGTTTCCGTCGGGAACGGGGCTGCATGGTGGGCATATGTTAAATTATACGGGCTGTGACGTTATGGCGCGTTTTCGCCGTATGCAGGGTTATGATGTTCTGTTCCCGTTGGGGTTTGATTCATTGGGGATTTCGGCGGAAAACTATGCCACAAAAATTGGCAAGCATCCGTCCGAGGTTGTCGCGGATTTGGTTGAAAAATTTACTGCCAATATGGTAGAGATGGGTTGGTCCATTGATTTGAAATCGCAAATTGCGACGTCTGATCCGGAATACATTAAATGGACCCAATGGATGTTTATCCAGTTTTTCAATGCGGGGTTGGCGTATAAGTCTATGTTGCCGATGAACTGGTGTCCGAATTGCCGCACCACCCTGACCAACGAAGAATTGGAAGATGGTAAATGCAATCGTTGTCATGGGCAGGTTGAAATTCGTGAAAAAATGCAGTGGAATCTGGCGATTACTAAATATGCCGAACGTTTGTTGGATGATTTGAAATTGGTTGATTATCCGGAACGTGTAAAGCGCGATCAGATAAACTGGATTGGTAAATCCACAGGCGCAGATGTTGATTTTATGGTTGGTGACGATGTAATGACCGTTTATACCACGCGCGTTGATACTATATTCGGTGCGACATTCTGTGCGATTGCGCCTGAACATAAATTGGTTGCCAAATGGTTGGCGGACGGGCGTATTAAAAATGCGGACGCGGTACGTGCGTATATAAAACAATCGGCCGAAAAATCCGAATTTGATCGTACGGACGCAACAAAGGAAAAAACAGGTGTGCGTTTGGATGGCATAATGGCGCGTAATCCGTATACTGGGGATGAAATTCCACTGTTTGTGGCGGACTATGTTTTGGTGAATTATGCGCATGGTACGATTATGGCTGTGCCGGCGCATGATGAACGCGACTGGGATTTTGCGAAAAAATTCGGTTTGAAAATTATTCCTGTGATTGACGGTGGCGATGCGGATAAAGTTTGGACCGGTGACGGTGCGCATATAAATTCTGGGTTCTTGGATGGATTGAATAAATCCGATGCCATCGCGACCGCGATTAAGTATGGTGTGGAACATGGATTTGCCCGTCCAAAGACACGGTTCAAAATGACCGATTGGGGTTTTTCGCGTCAGATGTATTGGGGCGAGCCAATCCCATTGGTGTATTGTGAAAAATGCGGTTGGGTGCCGGTGCCTGAATCTGAACTGCCACTGATGCAGCCGTACATGGAAGATTATCGTCCGACCGAGGATGGCGAAAGTCCCCTGGCCCGCGCGACTGATTGGGTAAATACCACGTGTCCAAAATGTGGCGCGCCGGCGCGGCGCGAAACAGATACCATGCCGCAATGGGCGGGTTCGTCGTGGTATTATATGCGGTATTTGGATCCGCGTAATGATAAAGAATTTTGTTCGCGCGAACAATTGGAACGCTGGATGCCGGTAAATCACTATAATGGTGGTAATGAACACAACACCCGTCATTTGATTTATTCGCGTTTCTGGCACAAGGCTTTATATGACCTGGGGTTCGTGAATACGGTCGAGCCGTATAAAAAACGTACAACCAACGGATTGCTGATGGGGTCGGATGGGAAAAAGATGTCCAAGTCTGCTGGCAATGGTTTCCAGGTTGATGAAATGGTGGCACGTGTGGGTGCAGATGCTGCGCGTACGACTGTGTTATCGTTGGGGCCGTGGGATACGAATGTGAACTGGTCGGATGGTGCGTTGGCCGGTGTGCAAAGATTCCTGAAACGCGTGGAAAATATGGCGGATAATTTAACTGATGATGCGATGACGACCGAACAAGAACGTTTGGTTAATCAGTTAATTGCAGACGTAACGGAACGTTTGGAAAATATGCGTTTTAATACGGCGATTTCTGCGATGATGGAATTTATCAACCAATTCAGTGGTAAAATGCCCCGCCCCGCGTATATGGTTTTGATTCAGATGTTAAATCCGTTTGCGCCACATTTGACCGAAGAAATTTGGGAACGTTTGGGCAACAAAGATATGTTGGTATTCCAACCGTGGCCGACGTATGATGCGGCAAAGTTGGTTAAAACAACTATGACAATTGTTGCGGCTGTTAATGGCAAACGCGCGGGTGATTTTCAGATTGGTGTTGATGCGCCAGAATCCGATATCGTTGCGGCTGCGCGTGATGTTGCCGCACGGCGTTTGGGTGATTGCGAAATCATCAAAACAATTGTTGTGCCAAATAAAATGGTAAATTTCGTTGTAAAGAAATAATAAAAGAAATCGCCCGAATGGGCGATTCTTTATTTGTTACGAGATTTTTTTCAATCGACGCACGCGACGTTCAGATTCATCAAATGGACTTTCCAAAAATGCGCGTGCGACCATAAATGTAACCTCTATATCAACATCATCGGCCGCCAACGCCAAAACATTTATATCGTCGTGAAAACGATCGTCGCGGGCCTGGTCTGGGCGTTCGCAGCGTGATGCACGGATGTGGCGGTAACGGTTTGCCGCAATTTGCATGCCTGCGCCCGTACCACATATTAAAATGCCGCGGGATTTTTCGTCGTTCGCCATTGCGTCCGCCAAAGTTTTTGCGATATCAGGAAAATCGACGGGCGTATTCATATCGTCTGTCCCCAGATTTACAACGCTGTACCCAATCGCAGACAGCATTTCAATCAAATACAATTTTACACTGACGCCGCGGTGATCGGCGGCAATATATACTTTGGAAATAGTTTTATTCATTTTTTTTATCCTTGCGCTTGGCCAATTTGCATTCCAGGCCTGTGTTGCCCGTTATGTTTAATGTGAAATAAGACAGAACGCCCGTCATTTGTGCGTTGCTGAAAATGTTGGCGGTATTGACCGTGGCGGGGCCGTCCAGCGCCCCGTGCAGAAATAAATTCGTTGCAACAATTTTTCCAGTTACGCGCCCGCCACGACCGATGATGATGGTTTCGGCCGTAACATTACCGACGACGTTGCCGTGAATTTGCACCGTGTGGTCTGTTTTTATGTCGCCTGTTAATTTGCATCCTGCGCCGATGATTGTCGGCGATTGTTTTTCCTTTGCGTTTGTAAATGCCAACATTTTATTTTTCCTTTACGAATTTAGTCGGATCAAACGGCACACCTTTGTACCGAATTTCATAGTGCAGATGCGGACCAGTCGAACGACCGGTCGATCCCGCCAGTCCGATGACAGTGCCCGGACGCACCCAATCACCACGCGCAACGTTTATCTGGGACAGATGTGCGTACAATGTCGTGAATCCCAAACCGTGATCGATTTCCACTGTTGTGCCATATCCCACGCGTTCGCCCGCAGATATTACGCGCCCTGGTGCGGGTGCCATTAATTCAGTGCCTATTTTCCCGGCAAAATCAATCCCACGATGTTTTTTCTGTTCGCCGGTGAATGGGTCTGTGCGTGTGCCGTAATTGGACGTTATGCGAACCTTTTCCACAGGCGCACCCAATGGCAACATATTGTTTAATTTTGCCAAACCATTCCATAATTCCAAATCATCGGCCAATTTTTGATATTTTGGATCCAGTTCTTTATCAAATTCAATCGGGGTGAATGCAGCACCAACAAACGGATTTGAAAACTTGTTCGCGCTTTGCACCAATTTATTTTGCGTTAATCCCAGGGATGCGATTGTGCTGCTGATATTTTTAACGGTTTCGCGCAGGGTATCGATATTTTCATTTGCCAATTTTGATACTGCATCAGTTATTTGTATGTCTGCGGTTGCGATTTGCTGCATCGATTCAATCAGTTGCGCGTTGCGCTTTTTCAGCATTTCGTTTTCGGCGCGTGTTAATTCAAATTCGGCCGATAATTCAGACAGATTTGTATATTCGGCGGTATAATCTTCGTTGGTAAAAACCTCGGTCAGGCGGGTGCGCAGAAAATCCAATTCGCCCCATGTTTTCAGTCGCGAATTCATCAGATTTTCTTTTTCTTTGTCGCTTAATTCAGTCGCGTTCAGTATTTTGTCATCAATTACATTCAAATCGCGCGTCAATTCGTTGTATTTTTCCAAATACACCTGTAAATCTGCCATCTGGCGCGCGTGCAGGGATTTTGCCTGTTCCAGTTCCTGGGTGCGATGTTGCAGCATCGGGCGGTGATATACGAACACATACGTTGCCCATGCCGCCCATATAATTAATCCGAATTTTCCACAGAATTTGGTAAAACGCCAAAAACTGCTTTGGCGGAAAGTATAAACGTTGCCACGTGGGGTATCCATTACTGTAAATTCACGCGGTGGAAATATGCGGCATATAACGCGCCACATCGCGCGAAAAGGCGACGTTATAAATGCCCACAGTGATGTAAAATATCGTGTTATAAAATTTATCATGTCCATCAAAGGGTATCCAAACATTCATCAATAGTCAAGCCATCACGTAACACAGGCTCGTAATTCATGGGCAGCCCCCTGTCCAGCGTCGTCCCACCCCGCGAACCGACGCGGGCGCGCAATAATACGCGTTCGGCTGTGCGGTGCGCGCCGAACAAAGGCATTATTGTTATGCCGCCACAATGACGGCGTGTTTCAGATATAATTTCATCAATTCTGTCGGCGGATACAATTATGCAAAAATATCCGTTTGGGCGGACGCGCGCGATGCATTTGCGGGTCCAAATGGTTAAATCTGCGTTATGATGCGCGTTGTGTTTGGCGGGCGTTCCGCGAAAATAAGGCGGATTTGTTATTACTGCATCAAATGTGCGTGCGGTGCGCCAAGTGGTTATGTCTGTATTAATTAATTCAATGTTGCGGTTGTTTATGTCTGCATTTTTTGCGCATTCGGCCAGCATTTCTTCCGATATATCGATACCCGTCAGTTGAATGTTTTCATTATGCGCAATTGCACACAGCCCCGCCCCGCCCGTACCGATGCCAACGTCCAGCACAGTTTTCACATTGCGCGGCAAATATGCCGCCAACCATACCGCGTCCGATGTGGGATTGTATATGCCGCGTAAAATGCGAACGCGGCCGCCCATCAGGGTAAAAATTTCTTGTTTTTGTGCCATGTCTGTATAATAATTCAACAAATAAAAAAGGCAAGTTTATGTTTGAATCCAGTATGATTGTGCAAAGTGCCGTCAGTGCGTTTAATAATGCGGCGTTGGTTGCGCCTGCGTTTTTGTGGTGGGCAATGTTGGCGTTGCCACTGTTTGCAGTTGTGTATTTTTGTGGCGGTGCAATTTTACAGCGTTTTGGTTGGAATTCGGGCAATATTGCGCCACGTGCGTCTTTGGTTGTCGTTATATTGACGCTGGCGTGGGTTGTGTTGTTCGGCGGGAATTATGCGGTTTTGCGCGATGATGCGACTGTGTTGCCGTTTTTGACGGCGGCCGTTGTATTTGTGTCGTCTGTGTTTATTGCGTCATACAGAAAAATTTTGAATTTGCCACGGTTTCGTGGCGCGTCACGCGGTCAGAAATGGGGAATTGTGGCGTCTTGGTTGATTGTTATGGCGGCGGTTGGATTGTCTGATATTCATATTTGGTGGGGGCCGTTGCTGCAAATTGGCGCGTTTTTGTTCGGGTTGCTGGTTGGGCGCGTCGCGCGTAATGAAATGAGACCCATCGCAGGCAGTGTGTTGATTATGACTGTTGTAACAGTTGCCATATTAATGCAGCCTGAATTTTTCAGGTTCGGGCAATTGGGTGCATTGACGCCGGTTCATTTGTTGTTCTTGATTTTAATGGCGGCGGGTGCCGGGGCGACCGTTGCGTTGCGCAATGTTCGTGCGCGTGGCGCAATTCGCCACAGTGCGTATGTTAAATTAAAATGGCTGATGCGGTTTATGTCGGTGCTGTGTATGGCGTTGTTTGTGCTGACTGAATCAGTGTTGGTGTTTTTGGCGATGATGGTTATGTTCTTTGTTATGTTTGCGATGTCGATTTGGCATGCGGATAAAATGTCAATGCGCGCGGGGGAACGTATGTTCGCAATTACAATGTGCATTTTTGGCGTCATTACGGTTATGCCCGCTGTGACGGGTGTGGGAATTTTATATCTGATGACTTTGCCACATGATAAAGCCGCATGGCGTGAATTGTCTGTGTTGTTATAATTCGTTATATTTATTGAATACAAATTTTAATGCGGATAATGTACTATTTACGGCGAAAGTAATAAAAAATATAGGCCAGAAATTATGATACATCCAACCGCAATAGTTCATGAAGGCGCAGTTTTGGGCGCAGATTGCAAAATTGGTCCGTTCTGTATAGTTGGCCCAAATGTCGTTTTGGGTGACCGTGTGGAATTGGTGTCCAATGTTATTATTGATGGAAAAACATCCATTGGCGATGATTCTATTGTTTATCCGTTCGCCGTTTTGGGCGTGATGAGCCAAGATTTAAAATGGCAAGATGAATCCGCTATGACGGGGTTGCGCATCGGAAAACGTTGCAGAATTCGCGAATATGTCACCATTCATTCTGGGACACCTGCGTCGGATGGGACGGTTATTGGTGACGATTGCCAGATTATGGTTAATGCGCACGTGGGGCACGATTGTAAAATCGGCAACAGCGTTGTGATGTCTAATTTGGTTCAGGTCGCCGGACATGTAGAGGTTGAAGATTATGCAATTTTATCCGGCGGTGTTATGGTGCTGCAATTTGCACGCATTGGCCGTAATGCGTTTATTGGCGGTATGTCGGGCGTTGGTAATGACGTGTTGCCGTATGCGATTTATGATGGCGCGCGTGCAGTATATCGCACCATTAATCGCGTTGGATTAATGCGGCATGGATTTACCAACGAAGATATGCACGCAATTCACAGCGTCTATTCGGCCGTGTTCCGTGAAAAAGAAGGCACGGTTGGCGAACGTTTGGCGCGTGTCCGCAAAGAAGTTAAAAATAATAAATACGCCATGGACGCAATTGATTTTATAGAAAATCGGTCAAAACGCGGGATTGGTACGTCTGGAAATGCAGAATAAAAAAATCAAAATTTTTATAATCGCCGGCGAAGTTTCTGGGGATGTTTTGGGCGCGCGTATAATGCGCGAAATGAACGATGTCACATTTGTTGGTATTGGTGGTGAAAATATGACGGCCGCGGGGTTGAATTCTCTGTTCCCGATGGCGGATTTGTCCGTTATGGGTGTAATCGAGGTTGCCGCCCATGCGCGTACTTTGATGCGCCGTATTAATCAGACGGTTAATGAAATTATCGAAATGCGCCCCGATGTGGTTTTGACCATCGATTCGCCCGGGTTCGCAAAAAGCGTGATTAAAAAATTGCGCAAAATGCCCGGTGGGCGCGAATTAATTAATAACGGATTAAAGTTTCATCATGTGGTCGCGCCCCAGGTTTGGGCCTGGCGTGCGGGGCGTGCAAAAAAATACGCGCGTACGTTTGATAAACTGTATGCGTTTTTTGATTTTGAAATACCTTATTTTACAAAATATGGGTTGGATACGGTTGCAGTTGGCCATCCGATATCTGACGGATTGTTGGGACGTAAAAAATCGGGTGGCGCGGCTGCAAATGAAAAAATTATCGCACTTATCCCCGGCAGTCGCATGTCCGAGGTTAAACGTTTGTTACCCACATTCCGCGATGTGGCGCATCAATTGATGGCAGATGGTTACAGCGGATACAAATTCATTATTCCAACCGTTGAAACAACGGATAAATACATTCGCGATCAAATTGCAAATTGGGATGTGAAACCTGAATTGGTGCCGGCGACCGCACGATATGATGTTTATGAAAAGACTTATATTGCGATTGCGGCCAGTGGTACTGTTTCGGCTGAATTGGCGATGTTGCATATTCCGGCAATTATAATTTATAAAATGAATCCGATAACGACTTGGTTGGTACGCAGTGTTATTCGTGTTAAATGGGTGTCTTTGGTTAATATTTTATTAAATCGTGGTGTATATCCGGAATTTTTGGGCCCGGCATGTACGACTGAAAATATTTTGAATGCTGTACAGCAATTAACCATACCATCGGTTCGTAAAAAAATGGTTGATGATTTAAAGACGGCCGATGATTTGTGGCGACGCCCCGATGGGGCGCCCGCCGCGTTAATTGCCGACGCATTACGAAAATCAGTAAAATAAAAACGCCCATCCAATGGCGTTTTTATTTTATCAGTTACATCAATCCATCGGGCAAATTATCCAATTTCACCTCGCCATCGGGTGAGACACACAGTCCAGATTCGCCGTTTTCGACGTACGAAACGGGACAAACCTGGTTCTTTGACGTTGGGGTTGCCAGGCACCAGTCGTCTTCGGTTGGTTTGCCCGTTATGGAATATGGTGTTTCTGGACATTGTTTGTCTTTTCCGTCTTTATACGGCAGTGCGGCCAAACATTTGGGGCTTTGGCCATTTTTACTGCGACGGCCGCCATTTTCCCAACACAGGCATGCGCCCCATGAAGGCGTATCCACATTTAACGCATAATCGCGCGGACACATATCTTCGCCGTTCCCATTTCCATTATCGCCTATGAAATACAAATCTATCAAATTTGGTGATACGCTTTGTTTGCCACCGTATTCAGTGGAATTTGCGAAATTGGACATACACACGTTTGATTCTTGGTACAAATCGTTTTTGATAAATTGTAATTCCAAAAATCTGCCTTGGACATTCATGCACTGGGTGGTTAAACTATCCACAATTTGATTATATATTTCGGTTGCAACGCCGGTCGGACGCGGTTCATGATGGGATAATATTCTGATATTATTTATCTCTGTTTCTGTTACTGTATCAGGCTTGCATACCATACCTTCACATGAGCCAACTGTTATTTCTTTTATTGTTAAGTTGGCGTTTTGTAAAAGACCATATTTGGGATATTTTCCGTCTTCGCCATTAACTTTGTATTCGCCATCCGCATCATAGTAAAATACGTTTTCTGTCGTACCTTCGTACAGCCCTTTGGAGGCAGTGATGCGGTCGAATCCACCAAATGCGGCCTGCATCATTTCGGGCGTGTTGCATGATGCAACGGATTGCAATTGCTGGGCGCATTTTGAAACCGGCTTTTCTGTGTTCTGGATGGGGTTATTTGTATCGCCCGTATATTCGTATAACGTGAACCAATCCAATGCCATACCCGTCTTGAACAGACCACTGTATGGATAGTAGAAATTTTCATATCCTGTGCCGCCATATTCGTCAAAGCATTGTTTTACCACCGCGCGGCATGCGGTCAGTGTGTCTGTATCTTGGCGATGATTGATATAATCTGTGATGATATTTTGTCCGTCGGTTTGGTCGTAAAACATCATATTGCACGAATCGATATAATCACGACACATTTCCGTGGTAAGTGTTACTTTGTCCGGTTGTAATAATATTGTATCGTCACTGGCCAATTCCTTCATAGCCGCGGTTAATTGTGTGTTTGTATCCATATAGCATGTCGATACAAAATCAAAACAGCCCTGCTTTATCGTGGCAACTTTGGATTGTTGCGCGTAATAAATATCCAACATGGCCTGGTCCAGGTATTCCGCCCATACGTCGTCGGCGATTTCCGTACATTCATCCAATGCAGGTTCTGCAAATTTTTTAACCCGTTTTTCAAAATTAGTCACGAATTGTTTGTTTGCGACGATTTTGGATAATTTTTGATCGGCTGCATCGACGCCTTCGGCGAATTTTAACAAGTTACCCAATTCGTAAAAATTGACAACGCCTGCAATTGGTGCGCCGGTCGATACATCTATGAATTCGCCGTTGTCCAGACATTTGTGATAACCGGACCCACAGACTTCTTCGCTTAATATCGCCGTTTCGACATTGGCCAGGCACGTTGCCATATCCGCAGAATTATGCTTTTGCCGATTTTCCACGCGTGCCAAATCCAACATAGCACTGCTTTCGCGAACGGCGGCCTTCATTTCGCTGCGCTGGTTATCCAGCGCGCTTTCGACCGTGTTACAATCTTGTTCGATTGCCATTAAATACGCAGTGATGGCGCGCTGTAATTGCGCATCGTCACAGTCTGCGCGCACCGCTTCGCGGCATTGTGGATAAACGGCATCGTACAGGTTTTGCCCGTTGTATGATGCGATAACCTGGCCCGAGTCGGCGGTGCCGAACGCATTTGCGGTGTCGAATGAAATTGTTATGCTGTTCAAATCGGAATATTTGCCGCCAACCGTTGCGTCATCGCCACGTATGGAATTCATTATCGCCTGTAATAATTGCTTTGATGCAGATTGATCCGCGGTTAATGCGTTTTCGCCCTCGGACGCGGTTTTCATGGCGGTTGCCTGGGCTGCGGTCATGCCCACCACGTCCAGATTTTCATTGAATACGGTTAATTGACTGCTGGCGTCCTGCATAGTTTCGCGAATTTCGGTTAAATCAAACACGCGATTACTGCAAGAACAACGGCGGTAATCGTCGTTTTTTAACTGACAAAACTGGTCCATGCAATTGAAATATGCACTTTTGCATTGCTCGTACGCGGCACCGATGCGCGTGCTGGATACACTGTCGGATACCGAGTCCAAAGTTGTGGCACGTGCGGTTGTTGCCGCGCGTGTTGTGCCGGCGCGCGCCGTTGTCGCGCGTGGTGTTGTTGTTACCGTTGCCGCGCGGGATACGGTTGTGTTGTCGCGTTTTGACGCCGATGATGATTTTGGTGATGTGCGTGCAGTTGTGCCGCGCGAAATTGTTGTTGTGGTTGCCGCGCGTGATGACCCAGCGGGCGATGCGGTTCGTACAACCGTATTGCGCGTTGTGCCCGTGCGCGCCGCAGTTGTCGTCGTGCGCGGATTTATATTCTGATTTGTTGCCGCAGTCGCACGATTCGTGGCGTTTTCATCACGCACAGCCGCGCTGGCGACGCCAATGCACGCGGCGAATATGCCGATAAAATACAGAATCCTTTTCATCCTGAGATAAATAGTAGCAAATTTGCAATTTTCAGGGCAAGCATTTTTATATCATAATGTGCAATATGTTGCCGATAAAAAAATCATTTTTCTTGTTGCAAAATGTCGAAAGTTAATATAATATATGCAGGCACCCGCGGATATGGCGGAATTGGTAGACGCGCCAGTTTCAGGTACTGGTGGCAGCAATGCCTTGGAGGTTCAAGTCCTCTTATCCGCACCACGGTTTTGGGGTTGTAGCTCAGTTGATAGAGCGCTACGTTCGCATCGTAGAGGTCGTGGGTTTGAGTCCCATCAGCTCCACCAAGATTTTTACCGCCGTTCGGCGGTTTTTTATTGACAAGTATATCCCGTACGCGGTAGTATATTGCACAGATTTTCAAGTTCTGGGGATATGGCGGAATGGTAGACGCTGAGGACTTAAAATCCTTTGGTCATTGCGACCGTGTGGGTTCAAGTCCCACTATCCCCACCAAGGAAATCAATCTTGGTTTCGGATGAGTAGCTCAGTTGGTTAGAGCATCACGTTCACATCGTGGGGGTCGCTGGTTCGAGTCCAGTCTCATCCACCAAAGTATAAGAAATCCGCCGTTTGGCGGATTTTTTTATGTTTATTTTATCTTAAACCTTTGGCGCGGCAACATGCCGATGCGGCACTGCGCCAATCCGAGTATTTTTTGCCCGGGTTGCGTAAATCTTGCCATGGTTGCCACCCGTTACATTTTTTATTACTGCCGTTGCCGGTGCATTTCGCGTAACGGCGCAAAGTGCATGTTTGGGATGAAACTTTGCCTGTGTCGGTTGTGCATTTTACAACAACAGTCTGATTTTTTGCATCATTGCGTCCCAATTCCTTGGACGATAATAACTGATACGCGTTCGCGGCGGTCGCAGATACAAAAATCAAGCACAATGTAACAATTATTTTTTTTATCATGACGCACCCCTTGGTTCATTCATATTATAATCAGTGCGCGTAAAAATTACAACGGGTATTTATTCGTTATCTGTGTCGCGCGTGGTCCAAGGCTCGTCATTCATCACCAGATAATATAATTCTGCGTTGTCGGTCCCAGGATTGCGAATTATCGGGCGCACCACGAAAATATCAACATTGCATACGTGTCTGTTTTTATCATTTTGCATGGTATCCAGGTTAAAATGGAATTTATTTGCAAAATCCATCGCCTGTAAAAACGCAGCGTCATCGTCAGCGGCACTGTATGCGTCGCCCGCCCACATCAGCCACATCCCGTGATTCACGACGTTTTCTTGGCCCTGTAAATCATCGGCGGACAACAATCCCAATGGTTTGAATTCAATACCACTGGTAAAATCACCGGTGCTGGTTTCTGTCCAATCGTACATTCCGCCAATGAAATTTAATGCGCCGTATATAAATCCCCCTGTTCTTTCCAGACGTGCCAATGCACCCACGTTTGCCAGTGTTGATTGAAACAACCAATCACGTACACGGCCTGATAATGTGCTGCTGCGGGCGATTTTTGCAGCGGCGCGAATTTGTTTGCCACCACTGTTGGCCGCACGTATTGCACGCCATGCGCGGGCAATAATGTTGCCACGTTGGGCCGGACGCAGACTGCGTAATGCGCGGCGGTATTGATTTAGTGAAGAAAATGTTTGGCTGGCCTGGCGATATCGGCGAACATTATCGTCGGTTGTTTCCAATGTACGTATTGCATTGGCGTAATTTTCAACCTCGGCCGCTTTACGCGCATATCCGGCCGCATCAGTTGCGCGATCAATTGCCCTTAATTCTGATGTGGCACGTGCGTATTGTTGGGTCAGACGAATGTAATCGCGCACAGAATCTGTTTGGCGCAGCGCACGCATTGTTGATGTTAGTCCGTGCAGTGCACGTGATGCACGCGCGGCCTTGGTTGCGCCCAGAACAGCGGTTCCCCCACCCATTGTCGCAACCGTTATAATAACATCCAATCCAATTTCCAGATATGAAATCCATTGTAAATTGGCATCGCCCGCCACATAGTAATCATTTGTATCATCTTCCAGATTTACTGTTTCGCGCATTGCGCGGTTTATCATGGTGTTATCATTGGTCAGTGCTGATTTGCCGGTGCACATATTGCCACGTGGAAACAATGTATCAATGTTATCATTTATATATTGCATTGATATAGTGTTGTTTTTATCGGGGCCAACAAATGCGTCCAATGTGCCAGATTCCACAACCATAATGGCATACCATGCAGGATCGGTGTTCGTCCAAATGGCATTGTCGTTTGGGTCGCCAACACGTGGATTTGGATCGGTGGACGGTAAATCGCGTTTATCCCCCAGGGTTATACGCTGTTTCAGAATTTTTGGTTGTGTTTCATAATTTACTGTTATTGTGCGGTCACCTGGGAAAGTATATGTAATTGGTAAAAATTTGATTGTTTCATCATCCGCCAAATTTTCAAATTCGGGGCATGCCAATACAGCGCGCAATACATCAGGATTCTGAAAAGTTTGGTATATCCATTGGCGAATTGTTGTTTCATCATCTGTTTCAGAAACAGATGATTGGGTTTCATACAGCGCGTTTGCAAATATGGCCGTTGCACATTTTGTGTCATCTGGACTGGTTTTCAATAGTTCAGATGTTGGGATAAAATCAGGTGTGTTTGGCAAATCATTTGGTGGGGGCACTAAATCCGCACAAAACGCCACACGCGTGGTGCACAGTGTGAATAATAAAGATACAGCAATTTTATGCATGTTTTTTAGTTGCCCAACATATAACCACACCTGTTAACAAGGTTTTGACGCAGGTTTTGTAAACGATTAATCAGTTCATCATATTGATTTGTAGTTGGATTTTCAGGCGTTGTGTACGGGTTTACCGGTTGATTTGTTGATGCGACGACACAGGTGTTACCACTGCGTGTATAACCAGATATACAACCCCAATTCCAACAATAATTGGTGGTATCAGGTATGTATTCAATATATGCATCTATGCCCTTGGCGGGTTCGCCAGATTCTGTACAATATCGTGCGACACATTCAGGTTGCCAAAAATCGTCTTTCCATAATCCGTTCCACCACCCCGCGGCGGTGTCTGACCAAGTGGATTCGTCTTTCTTTTTTCCCTGTAAACATTGACGGACACCCGGTGCGGCGATAACATTAGTGCCGTTTTGTTCCACGCCACAGAACATATAATCACCAATATTTGCCTGGCGTTCGCCTTTATTAAATACCGTATTACAACATGTGAAAGCGCCAGTCACAGGATCGTATAAACAATCTGTTTCTGAAAATACTTGTGAACCAGATATTAAACCGCCAATAATTGCACCAGCGGCCGCCCCGATGCCAGTGCCGATTACTGGGAATATACTGCCAACCGATGCACCCGCGATTGCGCCACTGGCCGCACCACCGGCCACATTCCAACCGCTGTGTTCGCCCTGGCCGGCGGTTGATGCATATACACCGGCCGCGCCCCCTGCAATGCCCAATGCGGCCCCCACTTTTGCGCCGCGTGACATACTGGACCAGTTTGTTCGGGGCTTAGGCGCGGTAGTTGACGGTGCCGACGTTGTTGGTCCAGACGGAGCTGGGGCGGGACCTGGTGTCGGTGCCGACGTTGTTGGTCCAGACGGAGTTGGGGCAGGACCTGGTGTCGGTGCCGATGGTGTTGGTGCAGGTACGGGAACCGCATTTGGCATGCCAGTAACATTTATTAAACGTCCTGTATTCGCGTCACGCCAACGGTGATCAGAAATACTCTGTACTGGGATTACGCCAGGGTCATTCCACATTAATGCGTTTGCACCAGAATTAACAAACATCAATGACAGTATGAAAAAAAATATAACTGTTTTACGCATGTGCTTAATAAATCCCTTTTAGGTTTTTTATACATTCATTAAATGGTGTGCCGGCATTTTTGCAGTTTTGCAAT
Organism: uncultured Alphaproteobacteria bacterium; assembly: GCA_944392595.1. Lineage (GTDB taxonomy): Bacteria > Pseudomonadota > Alphaproteobacteria > Rs-D84 > Rs-D84 > Enterousia. The sequence goes on along the minus strand of CALXXD010000004.1, from coordinate 5,138 downwards.
GTTGCTATATCCGCATTTAGCGTTGCCAGTTGCGCTGTTGCGTTATTGCAATAAGAATCGTAACGTGCACGGTATTTTTCTTCGCTTTCAATATTTAATGGTTCGTATGCGGATTTATCCTTGTACGGGGCATAACCGGCCGCGTCATTTTGCATGCGTTGGGTAAATGTTAAATCGTCGGCCGTTTTTGGAAAATCCGCACGTACCAATCCCGGGTTGTTCCCAGACTGCAAATTTTTTAATTCATTTTCGCGGTTCAAAATTTCTTGGGCCCACGGTTCGCCATTCCATGTCGGCAATTGGGGGTTCGCAGGATTTTGAAATTGATATTTTTGACTGTTCGTGTTTGTGTTTGGGGTGGTCGCCGTCGGGAATGCCACAGTTTTCCCAGTCGGTGCCGCAACCGCATTTTGTGATTTGTATTTATCAAATTCTGTGTCTATATACCCCGCGCATGGCGTGACATAGTTATGATTTGGCAAACTGGCCAACTGGACGATTAATGTCGGTCGGGCATCATTTACATCCATGCCAACGCAATTATTGCGCGTTGCACAAAAAGACGATACCAGTGCGCCAACAACCGCAGTACAATCAGATGTACTTACATCCGTGCCGGTCGCATAAATTGGCACAGGCATCGTTTGATTATATGGGCTGTTGGGATTCCAAAACGGATTTGATGAATAACTTTGTACGTTTTGAATTTGACCATATTGTGAAAATGGCACATTAGATGATGAAAACGTGGTTGCCATGGCGGGCGTCCCCAAAAATGCCCCCAGTATGAAAAATAATGTTGGTTTATTCATTTTTCTCGGTCCATTATTCCCTGCTTGGTTTATTATATCAAAAACATCATTGTAATTAAAGACAAAATTCCACCAAATATCAAAAATGGTGCAAATGGAATGTATTTCTGTTTTTTGCGTGCGCCCCATATTAATCCGCTGATACACGCCACAATCAAAGATGTCGCCAAACCGGTCGTCCCCAGCCACAGACCCACGGTTGCAATTAATTTTATGTCGCCCATTCCGATTGGGGTTTCTGATTGCGGTTTGAATTTTCCGAACAAGTATCCAATTATCGCCGTGATTGCATAACCAAAAATTGCCGCAATTGCACCATCGCCAGGGGTGATTGGGTACGGGAAAAAGTTTGTTATGACAATACCGATTAACATCAGTGGGAATAAATAAACGTCTGGGATAATGCGGCGTCTGAAATCCGCCCTGCAAATTGCGCCTGCGCACAGCGCGGCCACAACCAATAACGCCACAAAAAAGATGTTGGAAATCATATTTTTCCCCCTTGCCTTTCGATTCGATTTTATGTTACAATTATATCGTTATATATAACAAGGACTTTTTAATATGAGTAAAGGTTGGGACAGCGCAACGCTGAAAAAGTTAAAGGCCCTGGTGGGCAAGGGTTTATCTACGTCTGAAATTGGCAAGCGTTTGGGTATCAGTAAAAACGCTGTTGTTGGTAAGTTAAATCGTTTGGGTTGGAATATGAAGGCCGGCGGTGTTGCGGGTGCAACAGCGAAAAAAACGGCCGAAAAAAAGCCGGCTGCGGCCAAGGCGACCGCAAAAAAAACGACGGCTGCGCCGAAAAAGGCGACCACATCGCGCGGAACAAAAAAATCTGGGGTGGTTGTATCCAAAGCAAAGAATTCTGTTAAGACCACGACTGGTGGTGCGGCATCGAAAATGTCCAGCAAAAATTTGGCAATGCATCAGCGGATTATTCAACATTCGTTGGAATTGGCGAATTTAAAACCGAATCAGTGCCGGTGGCCGATTGGTGACCCTGATTCTGAAAATTTCCATTTCTGTGGCGCGACTGTTTTTGTTGGCAAACCGTATTGCTATGAACATTGCAAGCAGGCATATCAATTTACGCCGCCCAAGAAAAAAACAGCATGACGTGCGCATGCCTGAAAGCGAGAGGGAAAAATGGATAAAACTGTTTTGATGTTCAAAGATTACAATATCGGCGGCAATGTTTTGCGTGCGTATTATGATGCGGATGATAAACTGGTGTTCGTTTTGGACAACACTGTTGATGACCGCAAACCGAACACGTTGTTGGTTATAAATCCCGTTGGTGATCGTAAATGGGACGATATTTTGGCAAATGATTATGGCGTCGATTTGGAAACTGTGCGGCCAAAGAAAAATAATAAATATCAAAAACTGGACATCGAATACAGCGGATTGGCCGAATACGACGATTTAATTCGCGCGTATGAGGGTGGCGATGATTTGTCAGATGCGCTGGCGGCGTTGTCTGATTTTCGCGAAGATTCTGTCCGGCGTGCCGCGGCCGAGCGTTTGGCCCTGGCGGAACAAAGCGCAATGCGGGCGCGCGAAACAATACAAAAATCGCGTGACGCAATTGATGAATTGCAAACTAAATTACGCGGGTTGCGTGCAAAGTTATCCCAGCAGCGTCGCCAAATTGGACGCGAACCAACAAAAAAATCTGCATCGAAAATTTTACGTACAGACGCGGCAATTGATGCCACAAATGAAAAACTGCGGCGGGCAAAAAAACGTTTGGCCAATGCCCAGCGTCGATTGATTGTTGCCGATACAGATGCCGAAGCGGCACGTGAAGTTTTGGCACGCGATGATGTACGGATGCCTGAAAAATCGCGGGTTGAACAAAACGACGTGCGTCCAGTCGCGGTGCAGCCTGATGTCAGTTACAGTGTGTCTTTTGACGAAAATGTTAATGATTCCGACGATAATGACGAAGTTCATTATTCCATTGCCACGGATGCGCGCAATGATGATGACGTTGCACGTTTGCCGATGGATGATGCACCGGAATATGACGAAGATGTCGAATTTACAGAAAATGAAAATATTGATGAACCAAAGGCGGAAAATATGGCCGATGAAAATGATGAAGTAAAACCTTTGTTGGATGAAGATCCGCAAATTTTGGACGAAGATACCGCGTTCAAACCAATCCAATTTGGCGTTTCCAGTCCTGTGCCGGAATCTGAACAAGTGCGGGAAAATGCTGAAACGTACGACAGTGTGATTGATGAAAAGCCGTTGTCTTTTACGCCGCCGTCTGTGGATGATGATGATAATGATGCGGATGTGCCGCAATCGGGGACGTCTGTGTTGGATTCTATGCGACCGGTTGATGTGCCATCGCAATCATCATTTGGGGCGGATTCTGAACCGCAATTGGATGCTGAATTTATGGGGGGTAATTCTGTAACGGCGCCGGCGGCATCCACACCGCAACCAGAATCGACGCCCGTTGCGCCGCAAAAAACGCAGCCGGAAATTCCGGCCGCGCCCCAGCCAGAGCCCCAGCCCGCCGTGTCGCCGGCGGTATCCGAACCTGCACCGGTGGCAACCCCCGAAAAATTGGTGCGTCCTGCATCGCCATTGGCGGGTGAAGGTGCGCGACCTGTATCGCCGATTACGGGTGGTGCGCCGACGAATCCTGCACCGCACAAGCCGACGTTTATTTATTATTTATTGCTGATATTGTTGATTGGGTTGTCTGTATTCACGCTGTGGTTTTATCAGAAAAATACAAGTGAAAAAACGCCTGATTTGTCGGCAGAAATCGAAACGATTGATGCGGTGCCCACAGATGCGGCGGATACCCCGTTCATCCCAGTTGCAGAAGAAGTTGAACCCGAACCTGTTGCGGTGGTGGAACCCGCACCAGAACCGGAACCGATTGTGGAACCAGAACCTGAACCAGAGCCTGTGGTTGAACCCGAACCGATTGTGGAGCCTGAACCAGTTGTGGAACCTGAGCCCGCACCTGTGGTGGCTGAGCCCGAGCCTGAACCAGTTGTTGTCGAGGCCGCCGAAGATATTTTGGCGCGCAAGCCCGCGTATAATGTATCTCAGAACGAGAATATGTTTGTGGCCGATGAAGAATACGATACCGAAACATTGCGTCAAAGTTTATTGGAATCCCAGGCCGTTGATACGTCTGGGCCGACGGTGGTTGAATCTGTCCAGGTGACGGAAACATCAGCCCCCGCCCCGCAGCAGCCCGCGCCACAGCCTGTGTCGCAACCCGCGCCGCAACCCGCCCAGGATGTGATGGTTGATGATTATGCGTATGATGATGTGGGGTATAGTTATAATGTCGCGCCGTCTGCGAATGTTGTGCAAAATGATTCGTATGCGCCGCCCGTTGCCGCGGATGATGAATTTGTACAGCAATCCGTGACGTCTGTGGTTTGGTCCGATGATGAAACAGAATCACCAACGTGCCCGGATGGTACGGCCCCGGATATGTATGGATGTTGTTCTGGCGAGATTTATACCGATATGGGTGCCGCCGGGTTTAATTGCTGTCCCGAAACGGGTGGCGATTGTTTCCCGCCGATAATATAAATATGGATACAAAAAAATATCCGCCGTTTGGCGGATGTTTTTTATAATTTTTCGATTATTACGATTGCTGCGGAATAATCGTCTTGGTCGGTAATTGATAAATGGACGATCGTGTCCGCGCCACCTGATTTTTCCTTTAACGCAGCCTTGGCACCGCCGGCCAATAATAATTCTGGACGCCCCAGTTCATCATGCACAACGGATACGTCCGAAAATCCGATGTCATCACCGAATCCCGTTCCCAATGCTTTCAGGCATGCTTCGCGTGCGGCCCAAAAATTTGCCAAATGTTTTTCTGCATTTGCGTTGTCGGCGTCGGCGTATTCCAATTCTTTTTTTGTGAATATGCGTTGTTTTTTGAACGCGGACCAATCCAAAAATCGCCCACATTCAACCAAATCAATCCCAATGCCTACTATCACGGATAAACTCCCTGGTTATGTTAATTGATATGCGAATACTAGTAACATTTTTCCGATTCGTGCAAGCATAAAATGTACTTGCTTTTAATCCGATGTAATTGTATAAATATGCGTACGTCGGGGCGTAGCTCAGCCTGGTAGAGTACTTGCATGGGGTGCAAGGGGTCGCAGGTTCGATTCCTGTCGCCCCGACCAAAAATAAAGAAACGCCCGCAGTGGCGTTTATTTATTTTTGTATGGGTATTACGGAAATCGACATCGCATACGCAGTATGCCCCGGTTCGACAATGAGTAGATTTGACAAGCATAAGCGCGGTCAAATCGTTAC